>CAZOMS010000010.1:2697-28282 GCA_964580805.1 uncultured Syntrophomonas sp.
GCCGGCTTCCTCTTGCTGTGGGTATTTATCTACGCGGGTATAGAACTGCTCCAGTCCCACATCGGGGGGATGCACTACTTTAATGGCTGGCAATACTGGTATTCCGTACTGTTTGATGTCTTGTTTTTTACCATGGCCCGCCTCCATTTCAAATATCCATTATGGACTTTCGCTGTTTCGATAATTACAGTTCCCATCGTATTGGCATTGTTCCAATTTCCCTTTAAGCACGTTATTTAATGGCCTGACTAACCTATGAATTCAACTTGGCATTCTGTATAATTGTGGCAAAAACGATAAGAAGGCCCTCGATATGATAGAAAATAAAATAAGTGATAAACAACAATATATAAACAAGTTAGAGACTGAAGTAGCGCTAAACTTGGCTGACAAAATATTTCGGGCCACTTTTTACAATAATAGCTTGGCTATGACTATTTCCAGACTGTCCGATGGTCTTATCATTGGTGTCAATGAAGCGTATTTAAATACGATGGGTTTCAAGCTGGAAGAGGTGGTCGGGAAAACTGCTCATGAGTTGGGCATCTGGCTGCAGTCTGATGATAGAGACCAACTGCTGAAGGAACTGACAGAGACAGGACACTTCAGGGATAAGGAATATATGGTGAGGAGAGCTAATGGAGATATTTGTCATACCCTGACATCTGCTTCTTTGGTTGAGATTGATGGGGAACAATATCTGCTTAATTCCTCCTGCGATACTACCGAACGCAAGCGAGCTGAACTGCAATTAAGGGCTTCTGAAGACAAATTCTCCAAATCATTTCATGAGAGCGGAGCTATGAAGGCTATTATTCGGCTGAAGGATGGCGTTTTTATAGATATCAATGAGAGTTACGCCTCTACATTAGGATTCCGAAGAGAAACGATGATAGGTAAAACAGTGCTGGAATTGGGGATCTGGGAGGACTCATTAAAACGACCAATGATGAGGGAAGATCTTCTTTCACAGGGCTGTATAAGAAACTGCGAATCTGAGTTTAGAAACAAATCGGGAGAAAGTGTTTGTGTGGTTTCCAATATGGATATTATCGATATTAATGGTGAGGATTGCATATTGGTCTCGTGCTATGACATAACCAAACTAAAACAATATGAGAGAGAGATCGCCCGTTTGGATAAACTTGACCTTATGGGTCAGATGGCGGGCAGCATCGCTCATGAAATACGTAATCCCATGACCTCAATCAAGGGTTTTCTCCAGTTATTTCTTGAACAATATAGATATAGAGAGGATCGGCCCGCAATCGAGTTAATGATCGAAGAACTGGATCGAATGAATGATATTATATCGGATTTCTTATCTCTTTCTAAGGTCAGCTATATCGAGTTGAAACCGATGAAGCTCAACGATTGTATTAATGAAGTGCTGCAGCTGATTGTTGCCGATGCCTTAAAAAACGATGTATCTGTGCAAACTGTATTTCAAGATGCATCTCCAATCATGCTTGACAAGGGTGAACTCAGACAGTTGCTGTTGAACCTGACCAGAAATGCGATAGATGCAATGCCTGCAGGAGGGACTCTTACGATCAAGACCTTTGCCGACAGTAATGGCATAAATGTGGTGGTTGACGATGAAGGGGAGGGGATACCCCCTGAGATAATGGAGAAAATATGGACTCCGTTTGTTACAACCAAGGGAAACGGCACTGGATTGGGCCTGCCCGTCTGTAAGAGCATCGCGGAACGGCACAATGCCACGATAACGTGCGATACAAGTCCTCTAGGGACCAGCTTTAAAGTGACGTTTCCTGAGGCTTTGGCGACTGCCACAGGTTAAATAACTGGGGGCCTGTCCCCAAGTTTACTCGCCGATTGTAATGGTGCTGCTAACTTGAAGACATCAGGGGCCACTAACTTGAGGACAGTCCCGACAAAAAACCCTCGAATCATCGATGATCGAGGGTTTGGTTTCGTATGGTGCGGTAGAGAGGACTTGAACCTCCACAGCCTTGCGACTACTAGAACCTGAATCTAGCGCGTCTGCCAATTCCGCCACTACCGCTTGGGTCTGAGCATCTTCTTCTCAGCAAAAAGAATTATAGTATACCAGCGGCGCGATTGTCAAGAAGCGGTGTCATTTTTCGCAGGCGCAGCCGATACCGCCTGTCTATACCAGTGTGGGACCGTAAATATTGATCCTGTGGGTTGCGAACGATTATCAAGGCGATTAATTCCACCGATTTAGTCATCGAATCGTTAAATATCTTTTCCTATGGAGTTATTGCATATCCATGCTAAAATATGTAATTGTATAGATTAAGATTATTCGTGATTTCATATTATAAGCAATACTAGATAACCAACAAAGGCAAATCCGTCGAAAGGCGGGGACGCAAAACCGAGGGTCTAAGACTATTTAGTTATGACAGCCGGTTACTGGGATATCATTGCACTGATGACCTACTGTTTTCTTTTGCAGCAGGTTTATTTTCTCGTATCTTCATGAACCGGTTATCTCAGTAATTAATAACTTTTATCTGAACTGGGGTGATTGGTGTGGTTGGATCTGAAGGCTATACCATAGGTGCGTGACGGAAAACTTTTATACCCTTTTTAATCTGAGCCCTTTGGGGATGTGCATGGTTTCGGTAACAAATGAGAAATTCATTGATGTCAATGAAGTATTCCAGGAATTCACCGGTTTTAGCAGAGAACAGGCCATCCAAATCCATGCCGGCGACTCGGCCATCTGGGTGAATGATGACGAATATCAAGACCTGAAAAAACTGCTTGCGCTGCAGCGCTGTGTCAGAGACTTCGAAGCCAGGGTCAGGATAAAAGGTATCACCAGGATCATGCTGTTGTCGGCGGCGGTCATCTGGTGGCACAACAAGCCTTGCGTGCTGGTGGTAGTCAACGATATCACTGAGTTGAAGCATTATAAACAGGAAATAACCCGCCTGGACCGGCTCAACCTGGTGGGGGAGATGGCGGCCGGTATAGCTCACGAAGTCCGCAATCCTATGACCACGGTGAAAGGCTTTCTGCAGCTGATGAGGTCTGACGCCAAATATGATGAAGATTTCGAGACCATGGATTTGATGATAGAGGAATTGGACCGGGCCAATGTAATAATCACCGAGTTCCTGTCCCTGGCCAGAAACAAGGCTGTTAATCTGGTTAGGGGAGACCTTAACACCAGACTATTGAGGCTGTACCCGCTTCTGCAGGCGGAGGCCCTCAAAAATGACATAAAATTAGACATGGACCTGCACGAGACCTCGGCCATTATGATGGACGAGGCGGAACTGCGCCAACTGGTATTGAACCTGGCGATAAACGGCATGGAGGCCATGCCCCAGGGAGGAATCCTGACCATCAGGACCTATGAGGATAAATACGGGGTGAGCCTGATCGTCGAGGACCAGGGAACAGGCATACCGGCCGATGTAGTGGAGCATTTGGCGACGCCCTTCTTTACCACCAAAGAAAAAGGCACCGGTCTGGGATTGGCGGTTTGCTGCCGGATCGTGGAAAGGCATAATGCCTACATGGAGTATGACAGCAGCACTAAGGGCACTATGTTTACGATTATTTTTCCCAAATGCCAGGGTGGCACCAAGCCTGTTAGGGTATCTTGAGAAGGTTGGGTATCGGTGTTCTTGGATTTCGGTGTTGACTTGGACCTAGTGTTTACGAGGCGGCATTTTCCTGGCAGCGACAAACTGCTCCCTGCCTATGAAAAACCACATGAAAACCATAGAAATGGAGAGGCTGGTGATGCATGCCGCTCCCACTAAACCCTGCTTAAAGGAAAGAGGTGACCGCATGGTAATAAAAACACTGGTGGAAAACGAGTCGGTAGCGGAGCAATATTGCACTGAACACGGGTTGAGTCTCTATATCGAAACCATGCAGCATAAGCTGCTCTTTGACACAGGTGCGTCCGGCTTGTTCTTGGATAATGCCCGCAAGATGCAGGTTGATATTGCTGGCGTTGACCTGGTAGTGATTTCCCATGGTCATTATGATCATGGCGGCGGACTAAAAACCTTCCTGCAGGAAAACTCCCAGGCTAAGGTGTACCTGCACCGCAGGGCTTTCGAAAAGCACTATGCCAAACGTATAAGCGGAACAACCTTTGACATTGGTATCAGCGAGGAACTAAAGCATAATAGCCGGGTGATCCTGGTCGACGACTACCTGCGCATAGACGAAGAGTTGGAACTATTCTCGGCAGTGAAAGGCCGGGAGCTATATTCAAGTGCCAACCGGGCTCTGCTCATGCAGGATGGAGACCAGCTGGTTGAGGACAGTTGGGAGCACGAACAAAACCTGATCATTAACGAGAATGGAAAACTGTTATTAGTGGCGGGATGTGCTCATAATGGGATAGTCAACATTGTCAAACGGATGATAGAGATCAAGGGCCGGCCAGCCGATTGGGTGATGGGGGGATTCCACCTGTTCAATCCTACCAGTAAGGAGAGTGAAGCCCTGGATTTGATCAAAGCTATCGCCGCCATACTTATGGAAACAGGATCCCAATACTATACTGGCCATTGTACAGGGCTGGTACCTTATGAGCAGCTTAAAGAATTGATGGGGGATAAGGTTCAGTATTTAGCCACCGGCAGTGTAGTGAAGATCTAGGGACTGATCACGCAGTACCGCAGTTGGGCAGAAACATTCCAACCCAGATGATAGTGGTGAGGGATGAGCTGGATTTTGGCCGCTGCGAAGCTGCGATGATCACACAGCCATTCTTGATCACGTAAAACAAGACAGCAAAGCCGCTTCCATCTATATATAAGGGCTATTGAACCTACCGGCTGCAATAACAATCCGACTGGTGTGTGCCGGCACTTCCCGCTTAGAAGCTATGCACGTGTCCTTATCGGCGTTTGTCGCTTGGGGCCGGGGTCAGTACTCCGGCCAAGGCGCCCAGGGAACCTGAACCCAGTGCCACCAGGATGTCAGGGATGGGCCGGCCGAGAATGGCCAGGGTGATGATGCCGCCGAGGTTTAAAACGGTCACCAGGCCCAGGATCCTAACTACCGTATGATAGATCGGGGTTTGTTCCGGATCGTGAGGGGGCAGTGCTGATGTGTCACTCATGGCGATGGCCTCCTTGAGTTTTAATAAAAGGTATGCAAAACGCAGGCGGTAATACACCACTTTTCTTGAAGTTGTTGGTATTCCCGCTTTTACATTCCCACCGGGTATGGATTAGAATAGAGGCACAATCGGTGACTGGTCTGGATTATCGAGTTGTCGGCGCCGATTGAGGTCATTAATATAGAAGAAGGACATTCGTCAAACGAGAGGATGATAGATGTGATAGCAAATAAGATGCGGGGACCGGTGGAGAACAGTTCGGTGGTACGGGCCATGTTCGAGGAAGGCAAACGCCTGGCGGCCATCCACGGGGCCGAGAATGTGTTTGATTTCAGCCTGGGCAATCCCAACGTTGAACCGCCGGAGGCCATCAAGCAGGCCATCATCGAGGTGGTCAATGAGTTCAAACCCATGGACCTGCACGGCTATATGAATAATTCCGGTTATGAAGAGGTGCGCCAGGCCATCGCTGCTTGGCTCAATCGCCGACACGACACTGATTTTACCGTTGCCAATATCGTCATGACCGTGGGAGCTGCGGGGGGAATCAATGTGGCCTTCAAGACGCTGCTGGACCCCGGCGATGAGGTAATTGTATTTGTGCCTTTCTTCGGGGAATACCGTTTCTATGTGGACAACTACGGGGGCCAGCTGGTGACCGTGCCGGCCCCGGCGCCGCTATTCCAGCCTGACCTGGAGGTGTTCAGCCAGAAGATCACCCCCCGTACCAAGGCGGTTATTATCAATTCCCCCAATAATCCTACCGGGGTCATTTACTCCGAGGCGACCATTAAAGAGTTGGCCGCTATTCTGCGCCGCAAGCAGCAGGAGTTTGGCACTGACATCTACCTGATCGCTGACGAACCCTATCGGGAACTGGTCTATGACGGAGCCGCGGTTCCCTATTTGACCAAGTATTATGAGAATACCATCGTCGGTTATTCCTTCAGCAAATCCCTGTCCCTGCCGGGGGAACGGATCGGTTATCTGGTCATCCCCAGCCAGGCGTCTGACTTCGAGAATATCGTCACCGCTGCCAACATAGCCACTCGTATTCTGGGATTCGTCAATGCGCCCTCTTTATTCCAGCGGATTATTCCCAAATGCCTGGATGCTCAGGTGGATATTGCCGCTTACAACCGCAACCGGGAGCTGCTCTACAACGGGCTGATATCCTGTGGGTACGAATGCGTGAAACCAGAGGGGGCCTTCTACCTGTTTGTCAAAACCCCCATAGATGATGATATCGATTTTTGCAACCGGGCCAAGCAGAGGAATATTCTCATGGTACCAGGGGCTTCCTATGGCTGCCCGGGTTACGCCCGGATTGCCTACTGCGTGGCTTACGACACCATCGCCCGGGCCCTGCCTGGCTTCCAGGCCCTGATCGAGGAAGTCCGGGCGGGATGATCGGTGCGCACCCGGCGCTGATAGCACCCGGGACCGATTAATTCCAGCCAGAATTGGAAATCATAAGTATATAGAGCATGGATATTGTGATATGCTATCCATATAACCAAGATTAAGCGAGGGGGAATATCGGATGGATATGTTTGACCGCTTTATCAACATGGGGATTGGTATGTTCAGCCTGACCAGGGAGAGGGCTCAGTCTTATATCGATGAGATGGTGGAAAGAGGCGAGATAAAAAGGGAAGACGCCAAGGATAGTGTGGACCAGATCATCCGCAAGGGCGAGGAGCAGAGAGCTGAGTTAAGCCAGGCCATGCAGGACGAGTTTGACAAATGGAGAAGCAAGTTCGGGGTGGTTACCCGGACGGAATACGATGAACTGCTGAAAAAGATCAAGGATCTGGAAGCCAGACTGGGCGAACACGAGCCGCAGGCATAATTGCGATAATCAACCGGCCTCGATGGTTAAGGCGTGAAATCGCCGGCCGGAGACCACTGGTGACAGTCTATTGAAATGGATTAGGAGCGAGGAGCATATCCTCGCTCTTTTTATTAGGGTATGTTTTCTATAACTCAGAGCGCAGCGAAAAGTTTCGGCAAGTGTCACTCAAAACGTCAAAGGTGGGTGTCACTCTGAACGCAGTGATGAGTCTAAACTGGCAGTCAAGAGTCTAGCTCCTTCGAGACTGAGGGGTATAGCCAGGGCCCGAATGACATGGGGACATTCCTCCGCAGGATTTGTGTCCCCGGTGACATCCTCTGAAAGCAGCGAAAACTGACTGTCCTTTAGGCCTGGGACGTATATCCAAGCCCAGCGGGGAGGACAATATTATAGTTAAGGAAGATAAACGGAGCAGGGGGAAAGCATGAACTGGGGCAATGGGAGCGTGCATTTCAGCCAAATCGGCCGATACCGCGAGATAGCCAACGTTTTGGTCAAACATGGCTTCGGATTCCTGTTTGACCGGCTCAGTCTGCAAAAGATCGTGGGCCGTTGGAAGGCTCAGGAGGCAGGGGAGGGAGGCCCTGGGCCCGGTACCCCCCAGCGTCTGCGGATGGCCCTGGTGGAGTTGGGCCCGGCCTTCGTCAAGCTGGGCCAGTTGTTGAGTATTCGCCCTGATTTGCTGGGGCCGGAGTACATAACCGAATTGGAGAAGCTGCAGAATGAGGTCCCCCCAGTGTCTTTCCAAGCCGTGATGGAGGTTTGCCGGGAGAGCGGGATTGAAGTTGAGCAGACATTTGCCCATATCGATGCGGTTCCCCTAGCGGCCGCATCGATCGCCCAGGTCCACCGGGCGGTGTTGAAGGGCGGCGAGGAGGTAGTGCTCAAAGTGCAGCGCCCCGGTATTGACAAGGTCATCGAAACCGATTTGCTGATCCTGGCGGATATGGGACGGCTGTTGGAGAAAAGGACCGACTGGGGCAGTCTCTATAGGGTAAGTGAGATCGTCGCGGAGCTTTCAAGGGCGGTGCGGCAGGAGCTGGATTTTGAACAGGAAGCCCGCAACGCCGACATCTTTTACACCAATTATCGCAACGACCCCCATGTACTTATCCCCCGGATATATTGGGATTATACCAACCGGCGAGTCTTGACCCTGGAGTACATTGCCGGCACCAAGATCACTGACTTTACCGCCTTGCGGGCATCCAACCTCAACACCGCCGATATCGCCCAAAGCCTGTTGGCTTCCTTGTACACACAAATTTATGAACGGGGTTTCTTCCATGCCGACCCTCACCCCGGTAATATCGCGGTAAGCCCCTCCGGCCAGATCATCTATTACGATTTCGGCCAGGTGGGGGTTCTGGACCAGGTGCTCAAGGAAGAGTGCATAAATTTGCTGCTGGGGATGATGGATTATGATGCGGAGGCGGTGACCCGGGCTTTGCTGGCCATTGGCATCGGCGCCCGATACATACGGCGGGAAGATCTTATCCGGGATGTGGCGCGGCTTGAGAAGAAGTACTACGGCAAGCCCCTGGCCCAGATCAAGCTGGGGGAAGCCATGGCCGAATTGCTGGAATTGTCCACCCGCTACCAGGTCCGGGTACCGGCGGAATTGTCCTTGGTAGTGAAGATGCTGATGACTATCGAAAGCATCGTCACCCAACTGGATCCGCAGATAAGCCTGGTCAAGATTGCCGGGCCATATGGGAGAAGGGTTCTGGTGCAAAGATACGCTCCCTGGCACCTGGCAGCCCTGGCCCGACGCAGCGCCGCCGGCTATGCCCGGCTGGCCCAAGGTTTGCCGGACGAACTGGAAAAGATACTGGACTTGGTCAGCGAAGGCGAGATCAAGCTGAAAATGGAGATCAACAATATGGAGAAGGTGGCCGCCAAGTTCGATGTCATGTCCAACCGCCTCTCTCTGGCCATCATCCTGGCCAGCCTGCTCATGGGCACTGCCCTAATTGCCGACAAGGCCAATAGTGTCATTTTGGCTCGCCTGCCCGTGGTGGAACTAGGTTTCCTGGCCGCCTTTATCCTCGGTCTGTTCCTGACCTGGTCCATCATCAAGAGCGGCCGATATTGAATAACCCAGGATCTTCCTGTATCTTTTTTTCTTGACGGAATATATTTAAAATGATAGTATTTTCGGAAGTTCAATAAAAAAAGTGATGATCAGGATAGTAGTCAGCGGGGTGACTCCAAGAGAGCCGGGAATGGTGGGAGCCGGCAGCAGACCGATGATGAATGCCGCCTGGGAGCGCTGGTTTTAAGGCTTACAGCCCAAGCCGGCCGGCCGCCGCCGTTAACGGTTCAAGCTGGGTCATAGTCATATGGCCAACTAGGGTGGTACCGCGGGAAAATAGCTCTCGTCCCTTTTGGGAGGAGGGTTTTTTGTTTTCTTAATAGACTTAATTGAGAGGGAGTGCGGGGATATGGAACTTAAGGTAAGGATCCTGGAACTGTTGGAGCGTGATGCCCGTGTAAGCACCAAGACGCTGGCGAACATGCTGGATCAGGACGAAGAGGTGATCGCCAGGGCTATCACGGAAATGGAAAAGGATAAGACCATTCTCGGCTACGGGACGATAATCAATTGGGAGAATGTGGGGGTCGACGAGGTATCCGCCATGATCGACGTCAAGGTCATCCCCGAGAGGGAGAAGGGCTTTAATGCCATCGCGGAGAGGATCCAGCATTTCCCCGAGGTGAGGTGCGTTTACCTCATGAGCGGCACCTATGACCTGTCGGTAGTGGTAGGGGGAAGGACCATGAAAGAAGTGGCCCGTTTTGTCTCCCACAAGCTGTCCACCCTCGAACATGTACAGAGCACCGTCACCCACTTCGTCCTAAAGCGTTACAAACAGGACAACTTCATCTTTGGCGAGGCGGAAGCTGATAAAAGGCTGGTGGTCAGCTGATGGGCGGCATGGATTCATATGTATCCAAGCTGGTCCGAGATCTGCCCCCATCCGGGATCCGCAAGTTTTTCGACCTGGTCTCCCAATCCGAGGGAGTCATCTCTTTGGGGGTGGGGGAACCGGACTTCGTGACCCCCTGGCACGTCCGCGAGGCCTGCTGGTACTCGCTGGAGCGGGGTTACACCATGTACACCTCCAACTCGGGACTGCCGGAACTGCGGGACGAGATCGCCAAATACGAAAAACGCAAGATCGGGGTGGATTACGACCCTGGCCAGGGGATACTTATCACTGTGGGGGTCAGCGAGGCCACCGACATTGCCCTGCGTGCCCTTCTGGAGCCGGGCGACGAGGTTTTGATCCCGGAGCCCTGTTTCGTGTCCTATGCACCCGGCACAGAACTGGCTTTTGGCAAGGCAGTGCCAGTGGAAACCTTTGTGGAGGACGAATACCGCTTGCGCCCGGACTGCCTGGCGGCCCGGATCACCCCGCGCAGCAAGGTGCTGCTGCTATCTTATCCCAGTAATCCTACTGGCGGGATCATGACCAAACCGGATCTGGAAGCCCTGGTTGACATCATAATCAAGAATGATCTGATCGTGATCAGTGACGAGATCTATTCGGAATTGACCTACAATGGCCAGCATGTCTCCATCGCCTCGCTGCCAGGTATGAAAGATCGCACCTTGGTGCTGGACGGTTTTTCCAAGGCCTTTGCCATGACCGGCTGGCGTATCGGTTATGCCTGCGGTCACCCCGACATCATCCAGGCCATGACCAAGATCCATCAGTACACCATCATGTGCGCCCCCATCATGGGCCAGATGGCCGCCATAGAAGCCCTGCGCAACGGACAGGACGAGATGCACAAGATGGTGGAGGACTATAATTACCGGCGCAAATTGATACTCAAGGGCTTCCACCAGATCGGGCTGGATTGCTTCGAACCGAAGGGCGCCTTTTACTGCTTCCCCAGCATCAGCAGCACGGGATTGACCAGCGAAGAGTTTTGCGAGAAATTGCTTTTCGAGGAGAATGTGGCGGTGGTGCCGGGCAATGCCTTCGGAGCGTGCGGAGAAGGGTTTATCCGTTGTTGTTATGCCGCCAGCGTGGCCAACATCGAAGAGGCGGTGGAAAGGATGGGCCGGCTGGTTATTCGACAAAAAGGCCAATAAAAGCCCTGAAGCTAAAGCCATGTAATAAGAACCATATCGAAAGGGTCGGAAAAAGGCGGGAATAATACGATATTTAACGGGAGGAAATGCACCGTTTAGGGTTGAACCCCTTATACTATAGAGTATAGGGGGTTTTGCCATGTACGGGGAAATAGACGCCCATGATATTGAAATCCTTAACGCGGTCAGCAACCTGGCCCCGGCCTATCGTAAGGAATTCAAGGACTATATCCAGTACCTGCTCACCAAACAGTATAAAAGGGAACTGATGACGGCCATTTTCCAAAACCAGCTCCTGCACAGCCTCCTGCAAAGCACCCTCCAGCTGGTGGAGAGAGAGGATTTTCTGATCACCCAGATCGAGAAGCGGGTTCGGCAGATGCAGGAAATTTACTTCGGCATATTTGAGAAGATCCACACCAAGTACAGCGAACTGATCGATGGCCTGGATAGTTTTGAAGCGGTGCGGGACTTTGGCCGGCTAAGTTTCGATAATATCAACCGGGCCTGCTCCAGCGGCAACCAACTGCTGATACGGATGGAGATAAACGAATTTTACGAGGGTTACTACAAATACGCCCAAAAGAAAGAGGCCAGAAAAATCTTCGCAGTCTAGACGTTCCAGGCGTATGGTATAATATACGCAAATGTTCGTAGTATTGGAGGCTGCATGAATGGTAATAAAATTTCTGGGTGCCGCCAAGACCGTTACCGGGTCTTTTTTTGTGATCGAGACTGGTGATGTGCGCTTCGCGGTTGACTGTGGCATGTTCCAGGGGAGCAAGCAACTCAAGGAAAAGAACTACAGCGATTTCGCTGTCGAACCCGGTTCCATCCAATTCCTCATTCTGACCCACGCCCACATCGACCATTCCGGGTTGATCCCCAAGCTTTGCAAGGCCGGATTCAAGGGGCCTATTTATACCAGCCCGGCCACCGCCGAGCTGTGTACGATAATGTTCCCCGATGCGGGCCATATCCAGGAATCTGAAGTGGAGATGAAAAACCGCAAACTGAGCCGGGCCGGCAAGACCTTGCTGGAGCCCATCTACACAGCGGAAGAAGCCCTGGAATGCCTGCCCCAACTCAGTCCGCTCAATTACGACGAGGTAAGGCGGCTGGCCCCGGGCGTGGAAATAAGGATGCGGGATGCCGGGCACATTCTAGGTTCCAGCATCGTGGAGGTTTGGATAGACGAGAACAACGGGCAGAAGGAGAAACTGGTCTTCAGCGGTGACCTGGGTCAGGGCGGCCAGCCCATCGTAAAGGACCCCACGGTGGTCGAGAGTGCCGATTACGTTTTCCTGGAATCCACCTACGGCGATCGCTTGCATAAAGGCACCGCTAACCGGGTGGAGCAGCTGAAAAAGATCATCGAGGATACTATGCGCCGGGGCGGCAACCTGATCATACCATCATTCGCGGTGGAGCGTACCCAGGACCTCCTTTATGATCTGAGCATCCTGCAAACCAATGGGGAGCTGGACCCCTCCATCGATATCTACATCGACAGCCCGCTGGCCATCGCGGCTACCGAGATATTTCAGAAGAGCATTGACTATTATGACCAGGAAACCATGGATATAATAAGCAGCGGCCGACATCCCTTGAAGCTGCCCAACCTGAAATTTTCCCGTACCCGGGAGGATTCGGTGGAACTCAACAATCGGCTGGGCAACACCATCATAATCTCCGCCAGCGGCATGTGCGATGCCGGACGGATCAAGTACCATCTCAAGTACAATCTGTGGCGGCCTGAGAGCACCGTTCTGTTCGTGGGTTACCAGGCGGTAGGTACCCTGGGACGGAGAATTCTGGACGGGGAAAAGCTGGTGACCATCCATGGCGACCAGCTGGTGGTGAAAGCCGACATCAAGAGCATCGAAGCCTATTCGGCCCATGCCGATCAGGTCGGCCTGTTGAGTTGGCTGAAGAATTTCAAGCCCAAGCCCAAGACCGTGTTCCTGGTTCATGGGGAAGAGAAGGCCCAGCCGGTATTGGCCGACTTGATCCAGCAGGAGATGAACATCCCGGTGCTGATTCCCGGCTGGCTGGAGGCCTTTGAATTGACGCCGGAGGGCGTCCTGGTTGAGGGAACCATGGTCCAGATTCACGAACTGCCTGAACATCGCGCGATGCCGGTCAACAAGGCCCTGGTCGCGGAGCGCAAATACCTCGAGTTGAGGACCCGTTTGAACAGCCTGTTCCAGGAGAAATTCGACCGAGCCCTCTATGATGAACTGATTGAGTCGTTGGACAAGATAGCCAGCAACATGTAACCAGACCGATAAAAAAGGCTAATAGCGGCGTTAATAGAGAAGGCCCGCTCAATCGACGTACCTTAAGTACGCCTCAGTCACGGGCCTTCCCCTATTGCCTTGCTCTAAGCCTTTTTTATTCGGTCTGCCGGTGCCAGTAATATAGGCTGATAGCGGCGTTAATACAGAACTCCCGCTCAGTCGGCGTACCGCAAGTACGCCTCAGTCGCGGGCCTTCCCTATTGCCTTGCTCTAAGCCTTTTTTAACTTAATTTATTGTTTCACAAACCCTGGCCCCAAGACGTAAATACCGCATTTAGTGGCAACCTATTCCAGTCAAATGGGACAGCGGACCTTGAGACCGGTTTAATTCATTTTTCTATTTACGCATTCTTTATTTTGAGTTAATTCATATAATTGTATATTTGTTTGCCCAAATACGTGGTGCTATAATTCTCTTACTTATTTGGGGAGATGGAAAATCAATGCAACAGACTACCGCATCACTTGAGTTATTTCGCTGGGGTTATGCCCATTTACCGGGAGCGGTTTTCTTCTATGCGAAAGAGTTGGATCTCGACATGGAAGACATTGGCATACTCTCAGCCATTTTTTATGCCTATGAAAACACCAAGCCCCTGTTCCAATCCGGTGTACAGACGGGACAGGTGCTCCTGCGCTGCTCCAGTCTGACCTCCAGCAAGCTTTCCCGCCGCCTGCAAAAGCTGGCCGAAAAGGGTCTGGTCGAGGTCAGAGACGGGAACAGCAAGAATTTCGCCGAAAAGATGATCTGGCTGGAACCATTCATGCTGAAACTGGAACAGCTGGTGGTCCGGGACCACCCGGAGCTGACCCTTTTACATACACCCCGACCCAATGGCAAGCAAACCGATCAGCAGCTGGCCGCCTATCGAACCCGCATCGAGGAACTGGAGCGGGAACTGGAGGAGGAGCGGGCCGCGGCTGCCGCCCTGCCGCTCACCCCGGTGGACGCCAATTATCGGCGGGTGGCGGATTTTATCGCCAAGAAAACCGGCAATCTGCTTAGCGTCAAGATGGAAGCGGAACTGAGGAAATGGCTGACCGACTTTGGGTTTACGCCTGAGTTTCTGTTCGGGATGCTGGAGATGATATTTGAGCGCAAAATCACCAATCCTCGCGAGATCACCAGGATCGCCAAGGATCTGAAGGATTATGCGGTAACCAGCATAGACGGCCTGGACGTTTACTTCAAGACTTATGTGGACCAGGACAAGGCTGCCCCCCGGATACACTTCGACCCCGACGCGGCCGAATTCGGGGCTTTCACCGGACTCGACATGAGTGCCGAAGCCCGGCGCAAGGTATACCATAAATGGCGCTATGACTGGGGCTTCTCCCACCCGATGATCATGAAGGCGGGCGAGTTGATGTGCCAGCGCACCAAAAACGGCAGCCTGGAGTACATCGACAGTGTCCTCAATAATTGGATGACCAAGGAGATAAGGACCTTGAGTGATGTCGATAAGGAAATCATCGAACACAGGAATCGTGCCCGGTCTGCCAAAACCGCTGGCGCCGGCGGCACTGCCATCCCAGCCAAAAACGGCAAAAACGAGCTGGAATTCTACGTACCGCCGGAGGTCCTGGCCGAGCTTAAAAGCAAGGTGTGAGGTGAGTCCGCCAATGCGGAATTTGGGCAGGATACGACAAAATTGCATATAAAATGAGGTATAATTATTGCCAGGTTTTGATCCTGGCATTTTCTATGGAGGTAGTAGTATGGCCATGCTGGAAATGGAGCCACAATCGCATTTGATCGACCTGGAAAGCGAGCGGCGGGTGCTCTCGTCCATGCTCCATTCGGAGGAGGCTTGCATCGAGGCCTGCAATTCCCTGCAGCCGCGGGATTTTTATTCCCCTCAGCATGCCACCGTTTTCGAATTGGTCCGCAGCCTTTATGAACGAGAAGTCCGCCCCACCTATGTCGAACTGGTCAAGGAAGCCCATACCCTTGGCATGCTGACCAGCGTCCGCGAGGCGGAAGAGCTGAGATATATAGCCGAGCATTACATCTACGATGGCAACATCGGTTTCTGGGTGAAAAAGGTGCGGGATCGCAGCCGCCTGCGCTCCTTCGAGGCTTTCATCCGCAAAAGCTACCAGCTGCTGCAGGAGGAGACCGACCGGGATGTGGAGCAGGTATTGATGGCGGCTGAAGAGGAATTGACCAACCTGACTGCCCTGGAGATCGACGACCACGTAGACAGCCCGGAAGAGATGGCCCGGCTGGGCTACGAAGAGGTGGAGCGCCGCTTCCTCCGTTACCGGGAGATAAAAGAGAAACACAAGGGAGTTATCCCCCTGGATGGGCTGCCCACCGGTTTTTATAATCTGGACAAGATTACGTTGGGCTACAAACCGGGCGACTTGATCATCCTGGGGGCCCAAACCGGCCACGGCAAGACCTCGTTTGCCCTGCACACCGCCGATGCCGTCGCGGTGAAGGGCGATCACAACGTTCTTTACCTCAATACCGAGATGAGCCGGCAGCAGATTGCATTGCGCTGGGGCTCGATACTCTCCGGCATCGAGCATGAGCGGGTGCGCAGCGGGGAGATAAACGAATCCGAGCTCTCCCAGATTCTGAAGGGGTACAGCGATCTGATGCAGAGCGGTTTTCATTCCTATCCCTGTCCCAACCTGACCCCTGAGAAAACCATCTCCATCGCCCGTAAATTCAAGGCCCAGAAGGGTATAGACATGATGATAGTCGACTATATCGGACGCATGGACAAACAGGACCCCCGCCTGCAGGAATGGCAGGTGCTGGAACAGATCGTCAAGACCCAGAAAATGCTAGCCCAAAACCTGCAAATTGCGGTGATGTGTCTGGTACAATTGAATCCGGACGGGAGTTTGCAGGGGGCCAAGCGGATGAAGAACGAGTGTGACCTGATGCTGAAGCTCAGTCCCTTGAGCAAGGATGACCAGGAAACCAATCCTGATCTGCAGAAATACGATGTCATGCCCAATTACGAGATATTTGTGGACAAGAACCGCGACGGGCAAAGCGGCATCCGCATCCCGGTCTATTTCGACCTGGGCCGGCAGACCATGAAGGATCCCAAAAGGGTTTCGGTTTAATGGCTCCCATGGACAAAAATGCCAAGCAGCTCTACGATGCCCTGGTTAACCTGGTCATTAATCTGCACCTGCAGAAGGGCAGCCTATCCCGGGAAGAGATGTATTGTCTGCTGAATATCCTGGATATGGCTTTACTGGACAAAGAGGACCAGGGGTTGGTCCAGGTACTGCGCGAATGGCAGGCCGGGGAACCTAATCAAGAGATCGACGAGATAATCAAGGCTACTTTGCTCAACGTGGATTTTGCCAAACCGGCCTCGCTGGCTGCGGACGTGGAAACCATCCGCGAGCTGATAAGATATAATAAGGAATTGGGGAGAGGCTCGGACGACTGAGGAGCCGCCCCAATATGAATGAATAGGAGTAGACTGAAAATGTCCGATTTCGCAACAGACCGGGCCCGCCCGGAGATATTTACCCTCAAACCTTATGTGCCTGGCAAACCGATAGAGGAGGTCAAGCGGGAAATGGGTCTGGAGGATGTTATCAAGCTGGCTTCCAATGAAAATCCCCTGGGTCCATCGCCCCTGGCTATGGCGGCAGTAGCGGCTGCCCTGCCCGACCTCAGCCTGTATCCTGACGCCAACTGCTATCTGCTCAAGCAAAAGCTGGCCGCCCACTTAAGTGTCGATGCTGTCGAGATCCTGGTGGGCAATGGTTCGGATGAGATCTTGATGATGCTGGCCACCGCCTTTTTGAACCGGGGCGACCAGGTCATCTTCGGCACCCCCACATTTTCTGAATATGAGTTTACCGCCCGGATAATGGGAGCGGAGTGCCTGGAGGTACCGCTGGCTGACTTCACCCACGACCTGGAAAGAATGCTGGCGGCGGTTAATGAGTATACCAAAATGGTCTATATATGCAATCCCAATAATCCCACCGGCACCATTGTGAGCCCTTCGGTCATACAGTGGTTTATGGACCGGGTGCCCGATCAGGTGCTGGTGGTGTTCGATGAGGCTTATGGCGAATATGCGGAGAGCTCGGAGTTTATCAGCGGTTATAAATATGTCAGGGAAGGGCGCAACGCCGTAGTACTTCGCACCTTATCCAAAATATACGGCCTGGCCGGTCTGCGCATCGGTTATGCCCTGACTACCAGTGATATCGCTCAGGCAGTGGAGAGAGTAAGGGCTCCCTTTAATATCAATAGCCTGGCCCAGGTGGGAGCCCGGGCCGCCCTTGATGATATCGGGCACCTGGAGGAGAGCCGGGAAATAAACCGGCAGGGTAAGCGATATCTGTACGCTTCTTTCGAGGAGATGGGACTGTTCTATGTGCCCACCGAGGCCAATTTCATCTTCCTGGACACGGGCCGCAACTGCCGTGAGGTTTTTCAATTCCTGCTGGAAAAGGGAGTCATTATCCGTACCGGCGACGTTTTTGGCCACCCTGATTTTATCCGAGTGACGATCGGGACCGCCGAACAGAACCAGCGTTTCATAAGGGCGCTGACCCAGGTGCTGGGCCAGTAGGCGGGCATGGAACCGGTCAGGATTTATTATGACGACAAACTGGCCGCGGCGGTGCTGGCTCATAACCTGGGCGCCATGCTAGCCGGGTTTGAAACCAAACCGCTGATCTTATGTATTGGCTCCGACCGGCACCTCTTGGATAGCCTGGGCCCGTTGACCGGCACCATGCTGCAGGAAGCGGTCCCCGGCCTTGAAGTGATAGGTACTTTACATAATCCAGTCCATGCCCGCAACATGGTTCCGGCCTTGAAGAGGCTGGAACAGCTGAATCTTGGTCGGGTAGTGATCGCGGTGGACGCTTCCGTGGGCAGCCAGAATGAGATCGGTTTGCTGCAATTGCGCCCCGGCAGCCTGGCTCCAGGCAAAGCCCTGGCCCGCAATCTACCGGCAGTAGGGGACTATGCTCTGACCGGGGTGGTAGACATTCGGGCCGGTAAAAGCGGGATCAAACACCGGCCGGCCGGATTGGCATTGGTCTATAATATGGCTCGGATTATAAGTCAATCGATAGCCGAATTCTACCAGTTTAAATATGGATTTCAATAGGGAGGTAGTTTCTTTGAAGCAATTGATGAGTGGCAACGAAGGTATTGCCAGGGGAGCTTATGAGGCGGGGGTCACGGTGGCCGCCGCTTATCCCGGTACGCCCAGCACCGAGGTGGTAAGCAACCTGGCCGATTATGCCGGGGTTTACGCGGAATGGAGTCCCAACGAGAAGGTGGCCCTGGAAGTAGCCATGGGGGCTTCCTTTGGCGGCGCCCGCTCTCTGGCGGCGATGAAGCATGTGGGGGTAAACGTGGCTGCCGATCCCTTGTTTACATTCGCCTATACCGGCGTGACCGGGGGCTGTGTGGTGGTTTCGGCCGATGATCCGGGCATGCATTCATCCCAGAACGAACAGGACAACCGCGGTTATGGGATCTTTGCCAAGCTGCCGGTGGTGGAGCCATCCGACAGCCAGGAGGCCAAGGACTTCACCCGGCTGGCCTTCGACATTAGTGAACGTTTCGACTGTCCGGTGATGCTGCGGGTGACCACCCGTTTGTGCCATTCCCAGAGCCTGGTGGAGCTGGGGGATGTGCCTGACCGGCCATTGATGGAATACAAAAAGAACAGTCAGAAATATGTGATGCTGCCGGTTAATGCCCGCCCGCGCCATGTGGCAGTGGAGAAGCGCATGGCGGAGCTGCGGGAATATACTGAACAGACCCCCCTCAACCGCATTGAATGGGGCGATCGCCGCTTGGGCGTCATTACCAGCGGGATCGTGTACCAATATCTAAAAGAAGTGATGCCGGAGGTGTCGATACTGAAACTGGGATTGACCAACCCCTTGCCCGAGCAGATGATCCGGGACTTCGCCGCCCAAGTGGAGCGGTTGGTGATCCTGGAGGAACTGGAACCGGTCATCGAAACCCAGGTCAAAGCCTGGGGAATAGCGGCGGAGGGCAAGGATCTATTCAGCAATATCGGCGAATACAGCCCTGAAATGATCGAAACCCGCCTGCTTGATCCAACTCGCCCGGCAGCGCCGGTTTTGCAGCGGGATATCCCGCCCCGGCCGCCTTTGCTGTGCCCTGGCTGTCCTCACCGGGGAGTCTTCAATACCTTGCGCACCATGCGAGTGGCGGTGATCGGCGACATCGGCTGCTACACCCTGGGTGCCCTGCCCCCCCTTGACGCTATGGATACCATGGTCGACATGGGGGCCAGCATCGGCAATGCCCTGGGGATCCAGAAGGCCCGCGGCGAAGAATTTACCCGCCGTTCCGTAGCGGTGATCGGGGATTCGACCTTTATCCATTCCGGCATAACCGGACTTATAGATATTGTTTACAATCAAGGTCACACTACGGTTTTACTCCTGGACAATGACACTACTGCCATGACCGGCCACCAGGAGCATCCCGCCACCGGCCGCACCATCAAAGGCGAGCCTGCCCCGCGGCTGGATTTGGAAGCCCTGTGCCGGGCCATTGGAATCCAACATATCGAAGTGGTTGATCCTCTGCAGCTGGACATCCTCAAACAGACCATCAAGACCGAATTGGAAAGGCCTGAGCCTTCGGTAATAATCGCCCGCCGGCCCTGCGCCTTGCTGGTCAAGGAACCAGCCCGGGTCAGGTATTACGTCGACGAGGATATCTGCAACGGCTGCCGGCTGTGCATCCGTCTGGGCTGCACCGGTATTCATTGGAAAGAAGAGGATAAAGTGGCCCAATTCAACCCCGATAACTGTACTTCCTGCGGACTGTGTCCCCAGGTGTGCAAATTCGAGGCGATAAAAACGGTGGAGGAATAAATATGACGCAAACTACCAAAAATATATTGATCGTTGGCGTTGGCGGACAAGGAACCTTGATGACCAGCCGCATCCTGGCCCGGGTCGCGGTGAACATGGGTTACGACGTCAAGGCGACTGAAGTGCACGGTATGGCCCAGCGCGGCGGCAGTGTGATTTCCGAAGTGCGATACGGCGAAAAGATCTACTCCCCGGTCATAAAAAAAGGCGACGTGGATGTGCTCTTGGCATTTGAGAAACTGGAAGCGGCCCGCTGGATCCCCTATTTAAAACCGGGGGGCAAGGTGATCATAAATGACGTGAGGGTCGATCCGCTCCCGGTAATGACCGGCAAAACCAAGTATCCCGATGATATCGCCCAGCATATAGCTGAGCTCATACCGGATACCACCATCGTAGATGCCACAGACATGGCAGTCGCATGCGGCAGTGCCAAAGCGGCCAACGTGGTGCTAGTGGGAATGCTGGCCGGAGCCCTGGACATTCCCGGGGAAGAGGTGGAGAAGGCGGTCCGGGAGATGGTTCCGGCCAAAGCTCTGGAGACCAATATCAAAGCCTACCGCCGCGGCGTCGAATTGTGCAAATAGCGCAAATTGACTAAACAAACATTATTGTGAAAGTTTAAACATGTCCAACTGATTGATCTTCCAAATATTTACCAATAGAATGAAAAAGGTATAATACCTGTTACGATTCGCTGGTGCATAAATCAGCGAATCGTTGTACATAACTATGAAAGCTTCCTTTCCTTTCGAAATTATTTATAAATATTTATCTGCTTCGATAAAAATCTCATAAAAATTTTACATTCATTTGGCTGGGCGCTTGAAGTAGGGTTTGACTCTGGCACAGCCATTCAAAAACGCGGGTTAAAGTCAGGAATCCGTTATCTAGCCATTTTACGCTTATCCATATATGCGAATATTTCATTTTAAATATAACTGCCCTCGAGACAAAAGATATTATGTAAGCATGCTTAAAAAGAAGGAAAACGCAATCCGAGTGACGAAAGTAATATTTGTCAATAAGGATGGTTTCTCTATATTTATTAAGAAGAGGAGGTGTTGCCGGGCATGGATACCTCGCTTAGGTAGAGCAAAATAAGGAGGGGAATACATGGGTTACCAGAACATACTGCTTGAGAAAGAAGATAAGATTGCAGTACTGACTATCAACAGACCAAAAGCCATGAATGCGCTGAACAATGACACCATAACCGAGATAATCGACGCTGTGACTATAGTAAGCGCCGACGCCGACGTAGACGTGTTGATTATAACTGGAGCAGACAAAGCGTTTGTAGCCGGTGCAGACATCGCGTTCATGCAGAATCTATCCGCCATGGAAGCTCGTGCTTTCGGGGCACTCGGACAAAAGGCCTTCCGGATGATAGAAGCAATGGAAAAACCGGTAATCGCGGCTGTAAATGGTTTCGCCTTGGGCGGAGGTTGCGAACTTTCCATGTGTTGCGACTTCCGCATAGCATCGACAAAAGCCAAGTTTGGGCAACCTGAAGTCGGTCTGGGCATAACCCCTGGATTCGGCGGGACCCAAAGACTGCCGCGTTTGGTTGGCGCCGGGATGGCCAAGCAGTTACTCTTTACTGCAGATGTTATCGATGCCGCTGAAGCTCTTAGAGTCGGCCTGGTAAACCAGGTAGTGGAACCAGAAGCGCTCATGGACACCGTCAAGGCAATCGCTAAGAAAATCGCCAGCAAAGGTCAAATCGCTATTCGCCTCACCAAAGTAGCCGCCAATGAAGGAACCCAAACCGATATAGACAGAGCCATGTCGATAGAGGCCGATGCATTCGGGCTCTGCTTCGCTACTGCCGACCAAAAAGAGGGCATGACTGCATTCCTGGAGAAGAGGAAAGCCAACTTCATCACTGGTTAGCTTTCGTGGCACATTATTAAAAAAAGGTGCACTCGATGCACACAAAATATGGGAGGAATTGTCGTATGAAGATTATGGTACTTGGTGCTGGAACCATGGGAGCCGGCATTGTTCAAAATGCTGCGGCATCCGGTTTCGAAGTAGTATTAAGAGATATCAAACAAGAGTTTGTTGACAGAGGCATCAAAGGGATCGAAAAGAACCTGACCAAGATGGTTGACCGGGGCAAATTGGATGCCGCCGCCAAAGACGCAACTATGGCGAAAATTACCGGAACAGTTGACATGGCAGCCGCCAAAGATTGTGACCTGATAATCGAAGCCGCTCTGGAAGTAATGGACATCAAGAAGAGCATCTTCAAAGAACTGGATGAGCTCTGCAAGCCTGAATGTATCCTGGCCTCCAACACCTCGGCCCTGAGCATCACCGAAATCGCTGCCGCCACCAATCGGGCTGACAAAGTCATCGGGATGCATTTCTTCAATCCCGTACCGGCCATGAAACTGGTTGAGATCATCCGCGGAGCCAACACCAGCCAGGCCACCTTCGATGCTATCAAGGACCTGTCCACCAAGATGGGCAAAGCCCCGGTAGAGATCAACGAAGCCCCTGGTTTCGTGGTCAACCGCCTTTTGATCCCCATGCTCAATGAAGGTATGTATGCGGTTATGGAAGGCGTTGCCAATCCTGCCGACGTCGACACTTCCATGAAGTTCGGCGCTGGACATCCCATGGGCCCCCTGGCTCTGGCAGACATGATCGGTCTGGACATCTGCCTGAAGATCATGGAGACCCTTTACAAAGAATTTGGCGATCCCAAATATCGTCCCTGCCCCTTACTGGTGAAGATGGTTCGCGCCGGCAAGTTGGGACAAAAATCCGGAGAAGGATTCTTTGTCTACAATAAATAATTTTTAATGAAAAGGGAGGAGTTTTACAGGATGAGTAAAGACGTAGTAATCGTAAGCGCATGCCGTACCCCCGTAGGTTCATTTGGTGGGACCTTGAAGGACACCCCGTCCAGAAAACTAGGCGCCATCGCTATGGCCGAAGCAGTCAAGAGAGCCGGGTTGAAGCCCGAACAGATCGAAGAAGTCGTATTCGGCTGCGTACTGCAGGCCGGACTGGGCCAGAACATTGCCCGCCAGTGCATGATCGATGCTGGTCTGCCCATTGAAACTACTGCTTTCACCATTAACAAGGTTTGCGGATCCGGCCTGAGAGCTGTGTCCCTGGCTTCCCAGCTGATCAAATCCGGCGATGTAGACATAGTTCTGGCCGGTGGTGTTGAGAACATGACCATGGCTCCCTATGTACTGCCCAAAGCACGTTATGGCTATAGAATGGGCAACGGCCAGCTGATTGACGAAATGGTGTTCGGCGGCTTGACCGACATCTTCAACGGCTATCACATGGGCATCACCGCTGAGAACGTTAATGAGATGTATGGCATTACCAGAGAACAACAGGATGAATTCGGCTTCCGCAGCCAGACCTTGGCGTCAGCCGCTCAAAAAGCCGGCAAGTTTGACGAAGAAATCGTTCCCGTCGTAATCCCCGGCAAGAAGGGCGACACTGTGTTTGACAAAGACGAATTCATCAAACACGATGCCAAACTCGAAGCCATGGCTAAGCTAAAACCCGCCTTCAAGAAAGACGGCAGTGTAACCGCTGCCAATGCATCCGGCATCAACGATGCAGCGGCTGCATTGGTAGTTATGTCCGCTGACAAGGCTGCCGAACTGGGCATCAAGCCTCTGGCCAAGATCGTCAGCTGGGCTTCCGGCGGCGTAGATCCCAAGATCATGGGTATTGGCCCGGTACCGGCAGTCCGCAAGGCTCTTGCCAAAGCCAACCTGACCATTGATGACATCGATCTGATTGAAGCCAATGAAGCTTTTGCGGCTCAGTCCATCGCAGTCGCCAGAGACCTCGGCTGGGATAAGACCATGGATAAAGTCAACGTCAACGGGGGCGCCATCGCCATCGGTCACCCGATCGGATCTTCCGGCGCTCGTATTCTTGTCACCCTTCTCCATGAGATGAAGAGACGCGGCTCCAAGAAAGGCTTGGCCACTCTCTGCATCGGCGGCGGCCAAGGAACTGCTTTGATCGTAGAAATGTAATAACTGGACGAGGCGGCCTTTCATGGCCGCCTCGTCATAATACCTTGGTTAACATGGACTAAACCCTGATCTCGATTGGGGATAAAGTCAAATAAAAAAATATGGGGGGAATATAAGTGCCAAGTACAAATTTCCTAATGAACACCCGTGACATTAAGTTCGTCATCAAAGAATGGTTACCTATGGATAAGCTCCTGACCCTGGATGCCTACAAGGAATACTATGGGATCGACGACATCGATAATTTCCTGGATGTTAACTTCAAGATCTGCCGCGACGTTATCGCACCCGCCAATGCTATAGCCGATGAAGTAGGCGCGAGTTTTGTGGGCGGCAATGAAGCTGCCGTGGTGACCCCCGATATATTCAAGAATGTTTATAATACTGTTCAGGATGCAGAATTAGCCCAGCAGTTCGGATTCCGCGGCGACGGCAAGATACCCCTGTCCTGGTATGCCCCCATTCTGGAAATGCAGTCCGCTGCCTCCGCAGCCATCGTCATGTTCTGGTGTCTGACCCAGGGTGCTACCACCGTGCTGCAGGACTATGGCACCGATAGACAAAAAGCAGCTTACCTGGACAAGATGTTTGCTGGTAAGTGGTGCGGCACCATGGGCCTGACCGAACCCGGTGCAGGTTCCGAAGTGGGCGCGGTGGCGAGCAAAGCGTTCCCGACCGACGTTCCGCATATTTACAAGATGAAAGGCCAGAAATGCTTCATCACCTCCGGCGACCATGACCTGGCTGAGAACATTGTCCACCTGATGCTGGCCAAGACCCCCGGCGCGGCCGAAGGTACCGGCGGAATTTCCCTGTTCATCGTACCCAAGTTCTGGGTCGATCCTGATACTGGTGAGATGAAGGGCTGGAACGATGTGACCTCCGTTGGTATCGAACATAAGATGGGTATCCATGGTTCCTCCACCCTTACCCTGGCCATGGGTGAAAACGACAACTGCCTGGGCTGGATGGTCGGAGAGATAGTACCGGGTGAAGACGGCAAAGCCAAGGGAATGTCCCAGATGTTCGCCTACATGAACGAAGAACGTCTCAACACCGGTCTGTTCACTCTGGGTTGCATCACTGCTGCTTACTATGCAGCTCTGGATTACACCAAGATCCGCGTACAGAGCAAACATTCCACCAATCCCAAGGGCCCCAGCGTACGCATCATCGAGCACGAAGACGTCCGCCGCATGCTTATGTATCAGAAGGCCGGCATGGAAGCCATCCGCGCTCTGATTTATACCTCCTACCTGTATCGCGACCTGGAAGTCGATGCTGCCACTCCGGAAGAGAGAAAATACTATGGTGACATGTTCGCCATCAACAACCCGCTGTGTAAAGCCTATT
>CAZOMS010000011.1:0-28043 GCA_964580805.1 uncultured Syntrophomonas sp.
CTACGGAAGAGGAATTGGCCGCCCTCAAGAAAGTCGATCCCAACAACATCCTCCATTTCGAATTTAAATAGACCTGGCTCCAGGCAGCCTGTCGATGCTGAGTCGGCAGGCTGCTTTTACGTGGTGAGGCATGAGCGCGTTCCCCCATCTGGACCTCAACCGTGACCGGAAAACATCTCCAGCCAGGGAAAGGAAAGGTTAGTGTTATAATGGCAGTAATACTTATTAAGACGGTAATGCTGTTTCTATGGAGGGGACAAATCCGGGATCAAGTATGTGCTTCAATACGGGCAAAGACGGCCTAAGCGCCAGTCAGCCGATGGGGGAGAGAGAATGATGGATAAAAAAGCAGATGACCAGAGTCCACGCCCTGAATCCGTCCCAACCGAACTTTCCACAGATTACGCGGGTCAAACCAATTTCCCCATTGTCGCTATCGGGGCTTCGGCCGGTGGGGTGGAAGCCTTGACCTCCTTTTTCGGTAAATTACCTGAAAACAGCGGCCTGGCTTTCGTGGTGATCCAGCACATGGATCCGCAACGCGAGGATTTGCTGGCGGGCATCCTCCAGAATGCCAGCCCCATGAAGGTGGTCCAGTCCGGCAACCACATGCAGGTGGCCCCCAACTGCGTATATACCATTCCCCCCAATAAGAAAATGACCATTCAAAACGGTTTTCTGCACCTCTACGATTACTATACGGCTCATACCCGCCCCCTGCCCATCGATTTGTTTTTCCAGTCCCTGGCGGAAGACCGGGGCCCGGTCAGTATCGGAGTCATCCTATCCGGTACCGGTGTGGATGGAACTACGGGTATCAAAGCCATCAAGGGACGCGGCGGCGCGGTCTTTGTCCAGGACCCGGGCTTGGCCCAATTTGACGGCATGCCCCGCAGCGCTATCGCAACTGGCCTGGTAGACTATGTGGGTGCGGCGGAATCCATACCGGACCAGATCCTGGCTCATCTGGCCAGCCAAACTCCCGGCCGCTGGCTGGATTTGCCGTCAGTAGTTCCCCGGCGGAGTTCCTATGATAAGATCCTGGACATATTGCAGTCGGCCACCGGCCATGGTTTTGGCGACTACAAGAAAAACACCGTGCAGCGGCGGATCACCCGGCGCATGAACGTTCATGGTATCGATCGGATCACCACCTACGTCCGTTTTCTGCGCAAAAACCCCCAAGAGGTGAACCTGCTTTTCAAGGAGCTTCTGATCGGGGTCACCAGCTTTTTCCGGGACCCCGCTGAGTGGCAAATACTGAAAACCAAAGTGATTCCGGAGCTGGTGGCGGACAGGCCCCCCGGCAAAACCATCCGGGTCTGGGTCCCGGGCTGTGCCACCGGCGAAGAGGCCTACTCGATAGCCATCATATTCAAAGAGGTCATGGAGTCCCGGCCGGAGATTCATCTGTCCATGCAGATCTTTGCCACCGACCTGGATCAGGACACCATCGACAAAGCCCGGGAGGGGATTTTTCCGGCGTCCATTGCCGACCAGGTGTCAGAGGAGCGGCTGGAAAAATACTTCACCAAGGTGAACGGCGGATATGAGGTTATCAAGGGTATCCGGGATATGATCATCTTCGCCCGCCAAAACCTGATCAAGGACCCTCCCTTTACCAAGCTTGATTTGCTCAGTTGCCGCAACCTGCTGATTTACCTGGTCCCCGAGATGCAGAAGAAACTGATCCCGCTGTTTCACTACAGCCTCAATACAGACGGCTTCCTATTTCTGGGCAGTGCCGAGACGGTCGGGGGGTTTGGCAGCCTCTTTAAACCCGTGCAACGCAAATCCCGCCTTTTCCAGCGACAGCAATCGCAATTGCGCACGGAACCGGTAATATTCCCTGCCGCTTTCGCGATTACCCCGGCCACAGCCCCCGCGCCGGCCAAAACGGTGGAGAACATCACGGTTCTGGCCGACAAGCTGATTTTACAGGCTTATGCCCCGGCCACTGTACTAGTCAACGACAACGGCGACATCATCTATATCAGCGGGCGTACGGGCAAATACCTGGAACCGGCCGCCGGCAAGGTCAACTGGAATATTTTCGCCATGGCCCGGGAAGGGCTGTACTATCCGCTGACCAGCGGTTTTCGCCAGGCACTGCAGAAGAACGAGGAGGTAACCTTCCCCGCGGCGGTGGTTAAAAACGAAGGCGGCAGCCAGTTGGTGGACATCGCCTTTAATCCCCTCCAGGAGCCGGAGGCCTTGCGGGGAACGGTGCTGGTAGTTTTCAATGACCGGAAATATGCGACTGGAGATATGCCAGACAAGCTTAGCAGCGGAGAAAATTTGTCCAGCAGCCAGCGGGAGTCTGAACTGGAGCGGGAGCTTACCCAGGTGCGCCAGATGTGGCAGGCGGCCAGTGCCGAAATGCAGCTGTCCCAGGAAGAACTTAAATCCAGCTATGAAGAATTGCAGTCTGGCAATGAGGAACTCCAGTCCACCAACGAGGAACTCCAGTCCACCAACGAAGAACTCACTACCAGTCAGGAAGAGATTCAATTCCTGAATGAAGAATTGAAGGCCCTCAATTATGAGTTGATAGCCAAATTGGAAGAGCTGGCCCAGGCCAACAACGACATGCGCAATCTCCTCGACAGCACCAATATCGCCACTTTGTTCCTGGACAACTGGCTGTGCGTCAAGAGTTTCACCAAGCAAATGTCGGTGATATCCAAGCTGATCGGCAGCGATGTGGGCCGGCCGGTCACCGATATTGCCTCCCGCCTGTTTTACCCCCAGATAACCGAGGATGTAAAGGGGGTCCTGGAGACACTGCACATGAAAGAGACCCCGATCGAGGCGGAAAACGGCGCCTGGTTCAACGTCCGGATCCAGCCTTACCGGACCCTGGAAAACAAAATAGACGGCGTGGTCATCACCTTCGTCGATATCACCGAGGCCAAGGAATTGGAGGCCCGGCTACTGAATACCCAGGCTTTGCTGCAACAGAAACTATCCAATCAAGGCGATAAACTGACCTTGGCCCAGGGTCGGCTGGCCGAAGAAATAACCGCACGGCAGAGGGAGGTCGCAGCCGGCCGGGATCCCGACAGCAAGGAGTAACCGGTCAAATCATCCCCAATCCATTCGTTTCTGCCGTCCTCTTATACCGTCATAAGACGAAGATAGCAGCTATAACACGGAATGCGGGCCCAATCGACGTACCTTGTGTAGGCGCCCATCACAGTTACTTCTATCGCTATACCTCTATAAGCATTCCTGGCCTGGTAGGCCCAGCTATGCCCGAACCGCCTGGCCAGCCTGAATCCCTGCCCGCCCATCCGGCCATACTAAATAGAGTCCTTTATGCCGGAGGAGGGATAGTTTGGATATCACCAGAATAATCAGAAAAACACTGGGGGAACCGGACCGCCTGGATATCCAGGAGGCCTTCAACATCTACAACCTGCTGCGCGCCCAATATGTGAGTATCGAAACCGTACAGCTGTTTATGAACTTCGTCCACGATGCCGATTGGGAGATCATTTTGGACCAATTCCGTCGGCACCTCCATAAGCAGGTCTCAATCCTGGAGAAAATGGGCCAGAAGTTCGGCTTGATCATGCCCACCCGTCCGCCCCTGGACATCCGCATGGCCACCCGGATCAATGAAATCACCGACGATTACATTTACAAAAAGATATATCATGACCTGGTAGCCGAGTTGATAACGATGAGCCATGCGCTGCGTTCCACCAGCACCAACGATATGCTGCGCAACATTATTATCAAAGATTTGACCTCCCATCTGGCCGACTTCGACTCCCTTTACAAGTTTGGCAAGGAAAAGGGCTGGGAAGAGACCTATCCAGCTTACAAAACCGCCCAGCCCCACCAGAAGGAACTGCTTTCCACTTCCGAGGCGTTCCACATCTGGTACCACATCAATCTGCGCTATGAACAGGTCGAGCTGCTCGGGATCTTCGCCAATTTTGCCCACGATGTGGAATTCCGGGCCATACTGCAGCACGGAGCCTATATATTTGAGAAACAGGTCAAGGCCATTGAACAACTGGCCCTGATACACAATGTCATGCTCCCCAACCAGCCAAGTCTGATGGCAATGTCGCCCATCGATCCCGAGACCATCAGAGACCAGTTTATGTACCGGATACTTTTGAATTGGGAACTAAATGCTCTGGATGCTCACGTCCGGGCTATAATCGAGACCATCCGCAACGACCCCCTGCGCAAGCAATGGAGCGAGATCCTGGAAACGGAACTGGGTTATTACGACAACTTTTTGAAATACGGAAAAATGAAAGGCTGGACCAGGGTGATCCCCATTTACGGGGAGCCTGTGACCTAAATCCCTTTTTTGCTGGCCTTGTTTTCAAACTCCTGGTTAAGTCGAGAATTTTCGACATGGCCCATTGTGTATAATGTAAGAGCAAGCGGGAGTGTTTGCCAAAATCGTGGAGAGGGGCCAACCGGTTTGAGTATTGACAAGCAAGTGCAGCAGGCTTTTCAACGTCTGGATGATTTATATCAGAATATTGAACCATCTCCGGAGATGACTGCCCGGTTGATTGCCGAACTCAATGTAGCCCTGCATGAATTGCAGAGTGCGGCGGAAGAATTGCAGCAGCAAAACGAGGAGATGGCCGCCAGCCGGGTGGTTCTGGAGGAAGAACGGCGCCGTTACCAGGAGCTGTTCGATTTCGCCCCCGACGCTTATTTGACTACCGACAGCAGGGGCATTATTCTCGAGGCCAACCTGGCTGCCGCGCACCTTTTTAGGGTCAGCGAGGCTTGTTTGATCGGCAGTCCGTTGACTGTATTCGTTCTCGGCGAGGAACGCTCCGCCTTCCTGAACCGCCTGCTGGAGATCCAGGTAGACTCGTCCGTTAAGCCAGTCTATTGGGAATGCGTCATGATCGACGCGCAGCGCAAGCCGTTCCCCGTTTCAATAACCGTCGCCAGAGTAAGCTCCCCGCAGTCTCAGCCCAAAGGGCTCCGCTGGCTGTTGCGGGATATCACCGAACACAAACGGCGGGAATTGGAAAAGGAGATGCAAAAGTCTGACAAATTGGAGTCATTGGGAGTTCTGGCCGGTGGCATAGCCCACGACCTCAACAATTTTCTGACCATCATTCTGGGCAATCTATCCCTGGCCAGGATGTATATCGAGGGTGAACACCCGGCGGCGGAATGGCTCCAGGAAATGGAGGAAGGCATTAATCAGACCCAGAACCTGACCTGGCAATTGCTCACCTTCGCCAAAGGCGGCCAGCCCCTCATCAAATCTGCTTCCATCTATGGGTTGGTCCAGGAATCCACTGCCTTCGCCCTGAGCGGATCCAAGAGCAGCTGCGAATTATTATTGGACCAGGGACTTCCGGCGGTGGATATAGACCGGGGCCAAATTACCCAGGTCATCACCAACCTGCTGATCAATGCTGACCAGGCCATGCCCCAGGGCGGTCATATAAAGATCAATGCCCACCTGCAGCGGGTCGGCAGTGAAACCGTTGATTTGCCGCTGCAGCCCGGTAATTATGTGGCCCTGACCATAACTGACGAGGGATGTGGTATTCCCAGTTCCGATCTGGCTAAGATATTCGATCCTTATTTCTCTACCAAGGAACATGGCAACGGATTGGGACTGACGGTGTGTTTTTCGGTAATAAAGAACCATGGCGGTCATATCGGGGTCACCTCCGTGGAAGGTGAAGGAACCAGTTTCACAATCTATTTGCCCGTCGCCGCCACCCAAAATGAGCCTGATGTTTGCGAAAATAATCTGCTCTTCGGAGACAGCAAAATACTTTTGATGGATGACGATAAAAGCGTACGCCAAACAGCTAAGGAAATGCTGGCTTTCCTGGGCTATGAAGTGGAGTTGGCGGTGGACGGGCGGCAAGCCATCAAGCTGTATAAAGAGGCCCTCCAATCGGGATCTCCCTTTCAAGCGGTCATTTGTGACTTGACGGTTCGCGGCGGCATGGGCGGTAAGATGGCGGTGGCGGAATTGCTTACAATCGATCCCAACATCAAAGCGATTGTATCCAGCGGCTATTCTTCCGATGATGTACTGGCCAACTATGAAGAATACGGATTTTGCGACGTCATCGCCAAGCCCTACCGGCTGCAGGAACTAGGCAACGTTTTGTTCCGGGTCACTTCCCAATGATTCGCGGACGAGACTCTTCACTGCGTTCAGAGTGACAATCACAGCGCAGAGTGACGTGATGGTGTCAACCTGAGCGAAGCGAAGGATCTCGACGGAATCCTATTTTTCAATCGTCTCGAACCAACCCCCTTGCCCTCACGCCAAGAGGTCCCGTTTTTGGAAAGCCCCATAAGCCAAAGCAGCAAAAACCACGCTTACAACGATGGCCAGGACTACGAACCGAGGTTCAAAAGTGCCTTGCATAACCGGAGCGATAGCGAAATATCGAAAAGGCGTCAGATATTGGAGGAAATCGATTTTCGGGTACAACTCGATAGCCGCCGATAGCAAGAACATGGCTAGGAACAAGGTGGCAGCAACAGGACCGGCTTTGTGGGGATTTTTAATCATCCCTGATGTCCCCACTCCGATGGTGGCAAATATCACCTGCAGTAAAAAGAGCGCCATCATCAAATAGCCGATCTGTTGGCTGATGGAAGGACCGAAATTGTATCTGGCTACAAAAAATACGGAGGCGAGCAGGATGGTCAGGTTAAATACTACCAGGTTGACCAGGACCGCGGCCAGCTTGGCTGTGATCACCCGGCTTCGATCCACCGGTTTGACAAATAGAAAGTCGGCGGTTTTACCTAGTTGTTCCTTGGCGATTATGGCCGCGCCCAGCATTGAGGCATGAATCCCGCCCAGCAGCAAAAAATACGGGAAGAATGCCCCGTAGTAACCGGCGATGGTAGTCACATCCATCCGGTTCAGTTCCAAAATGCCCTGCATCCCTTCCGGCAGTTGGCCGATGAGCTCCGCTACCCCTTGGCCAGCCCCGGCCACAGCGGGGTATTGGATCATTCCCACCCAAATCAGCAGGATCATGGCTACACACCAGATGGTCAGTGACTTCAGATTGGCCCGCAATTCTCTGGCGACGATATTCATAAATATTTCCCCTCCTGCTCCAGTTAGACTGATGGCATATCCTGGCGCTGGTAAATGAGCCCGGCCAGAGCCGCCAAAGTAATGATCAGGATCATGTCGGTGAGCAGATAACTGACCTGATAACTTCCCGAGGCGATTATCCCGGCCAAGTCGAACCAGGCGAAGGGGGTAAGATAGGCCAGAGCCGAGTTGGCCAGGGTTTGGGCCAGCACCTGTACCATCCATAAGGCGAAGACCGTACCCATGGCGACAGACAGGACATTTTTGATCCGTTTGATAATTACTGCCAGCAGCAGTCCCAGGGCCAGGAAAAACAATTGCACCAGCAGCATGGTCAGGTTGATCAGTAAAAAAACCTGGGCATTGAAGTCCTGACCGGTGGTTAGCCGGGTGATTATAAAGGCCAGAGGAATATAAATGATACTTTGCAGCAGGATCAAGGTCGACACACTGGCGGCTTTGGCTGCGGCGATCACCGGGCGTCCCACCGGTTTGGTCAGCAGGAAGTCGGCGGTCTTGGTGCGGATCTCTTCCGATAGGGTTGATAAACCGGACTTAAGCGCATAGATGGCTCCCACCAGCAGGATGTAGATGAAAACATAACTATAGTAGTCCAGCACCGTACTCAGATCCAGAGCCTGGAGTCCCAAGGCCCTTATTAGTTCGGGGGAGAACTGCTCCGTTATTTGGTTGAGAACGTCAGCATTTTGCGAGGTGGCGGGGAACATCAACATGAAGAAGAGCAGCCCTAAAACCATCCCTAACGTCCAATACAGCATCGCTGGCAGATTCATCTGAATCTCCTGGCGGCAGATATTCAATCTCAGGTCTCCTTTCCATAATAATGCAGGAATATATCCTCCAGAGAAGGCTCCTCCACCAGCAGGTTTGCTATCTGGCAAGGGCACAGCTTGGCGATGACGCTGTTTATGTCGCCCTTGAAGATGAAGCTCACCGCTTGCCCGCTGACCTTAAGATCACTTACACCGGGCAGGTCGAAATAGTTGGGCGGCACCGGCTCTTTCGTATCCACCTTGAATTTCTTGTAGTTGTTGTGCTGCATGGCATCGATGCCCTCGATCTGGACCATGCGGCCGTCCCGGATGATCCCCACACGGTGGCAGAGCTTTTGGACTTCGCTCAATATGTGGGAGGAAAACAGGACTGTGACCCCTTGCCGGTTTTCTTCCCGAACGAGCTCGAAGAACTTATGCTGCATGAGCGGGTCCAGGCCGCCGGTGGGTTCATCCAGAATGATCAGCCGGGGACGGTGCAGCAGGCCCTGCACGATGCCTACCTTCTTCTTGTTACCGTAGGAGAGGTCTTCGATGCGACGGTTGAGGTCCAGGTCCATTATCTCGGCTAGTTCATGCATGCGCTGGAGGTCCGGGTCAGGGTAGAAACTGGCCGAATACCTGAGCAGGTCGATCACTTTCATATTATCGTAATAGAATACCTCGGACGGGAGGTAGCCGATATCCTTCCTGATCTCTGTTCCTTCTTTAATGCAATCACGGCCGAATATCCGGGCGGAGCCGCTGGTGGGATAGATCAAGGCCAGCAGGGTGCGAATAGTAGTAGATTTGCCGGCTCCGTTGGGACCGATGAAACCGAATATCTCACCTTCCTCTACATCGAAGCTGACATCGATGATGCCCCGGGCCTTGCCGTAATACTTGGTCAGTTTATCGATCTCGATAACATTCATTATGGGTACGCCTCCGAATCCGGTCATTACTTCCTGTCCATACACCTGCCTTTATCATGACCGGAGGGAAGAATAAATATGCCCCGGACGGGTCTGGTGGCTTATGTTGTGCCGAAACTTGTGTACTGAGGTTGCGCAGTTATTGGGTGGCGGGGATGTTGGAGGAGCAGCCTGCCTCCGCTGCCAATCGGGAAGCCAGGGCTTCCAACCCGGCGATGGTTTGGGCTCGCCGGGCGGCCGCGCTGCGATGGTCGGGCAGAAGTGCCTGCAAATAATCCCAGAAGGCAGTGGTCATATTGGCCTCGTTAATGGCGAATACCACTGGCGGGGATTCGATGTTGCCCACCAGCACCCCGACATTTTCCTTGACGTAAACCAGGCTTCCGCCCAGCTTAAGGGTTTCAGCCACGTGAACATGATAAGTATCGCAAGTCTTCAGCAAGCGGATGATGTTGAGCAGATGGCGGTGGAATTCCGCGGGAGTATAGTAAATCCGTGCCTGGTCGGGTATATCACAGAAGTTGACCGCGATTTGGCCAGCCAATATGTCTCTCAGGGAGGGCACGGGAAAGATTTCGGTAAAATGGTGATCCTGCAGCCTGCGCTTGAAACCGGCGATCCGGTTCTGGTGGTAGGACAGCAGCTGCTCAACCGGTGCGGCATGGTCACGGGCGGCCAGACTGGCGGCAACCTCCGGCGGCAGGGTCAAACTGGCGGGGCGGTCGGATTTGATAATGGCATCTCCGGACTCACCCTCGAATTCGGTCAGGGTGGGCAGGAAATCAGCCTGGTTGTGATGGGTGAAGATGCGCATCAAAGGGCGGCACAAGGCCAGGAAATCATGATACTCGCTGGTCAGGGCCCGGACGGTTTCCGGAGCGGTGAAAAGCAGATTAAGGGCCTGGGTGGAGCCGCCCCGCACCGACGACGAGGTAAGAGCCCCGCTTTCCGGGGCGATGAACAAGGTGCGCCGGAACAGGCCGTCCCGGGTCCGGGGATAGTAATAGGGCTCCACCAAACCGCTCATATATATCGGCACCCACCCCCTGATACCTGCCATCATCTCATCCAAATCCCGGTTCACGTTGTGGATGATACGGATGCGGTTGCACTGGCTCAAGATCTGCAGCATCAAGGCGGCCCATTGGGATGTGAATTCCGGGCTGCCGGTCATCCAATCCATGTCTTCGTCGCTGTGCAGGAGCAAGGTTTGGGTTTGGGGGCTTTGCAGCACCAGTGACAAAAAACTCAAGACAGCCGCCCGCTTACCCTCGATGCCGTAATACGTTTCGATTGGGGCCACGCTTCGGGATACGACTTCCGCCTGGGGAAGGGGCATTTTCCCGCTGCTGCCGAATTGAAAACGGGCCAGCCCGTCCAAGAATTCACCGATGGCTCTATGCTCGCCCTCCCCGGTATCCTCCCGCAGCCATCGTTCGATGAGGTCGGACAAAGGCGTGGACTGATTGGGATTGTAAAGGGAGCTGTCGGCGATGGCCCCCAATACCGCGGCCTTCTGGTAGTCGGCCTTGCAGCTGCGGGCAAAGTAGGCACTCATGGTCTTTATGTAGTTGACGTCCCGGGGCGGGATACGTTCCCCCCGGCGCAGCCGGCTTATAAAAGAGGCATCCAGGGCGGTTTGACGTGCCAGCAGGCTGTTGGAGGTCCGGGTAACATTCATCAGCAAGTCCAGTTTATCGGCAAATCTCAACAAAATCACCTCTGTAATAAATCATATCATATCATTCAACAAATTCCGCATTATTTTGGCACGAAACGTGCCAAGGCACTTGGCAATGCCAGCTGGCCTAACAGACGGCTTTTTCCGTAATTACATGGATTCCGGGGACGTATTAAATAGATGAAAAGCTTGGGTGGGGCGCAAACCCAAGGCGCTCAGCGGTTGAACCGGCAGGACAGGGCCGAATGAATGATTGGTCGGCCGGGGGCACTGGAACCAGCCGTAAATCCTGCCTGTCTGTGGCCGGAATGGTGAAACCCGGGCAAAGGAGATGCTTTATGACCTTTGAAATCAAACTCAAGTCCGGTTTTTTCAGAACTGAATCCTGGTTTCTTACTTTAAGCCCGGGGCAGCTGATTATGACCCCCCAAGATGGTGATACCAACCGCCGCCGGTTGATCGGTCAGGATGAAGTGCAGTCCATCTGCATTATCCGCCATAACTCAAGGGTGGGGGATCTGGAGATCGTCAGCCGGGGCGGGACTTATGTGGGCAGTTTCACTGCTCCCGGCGATATGGAGGCGGCGGCCCGCATTCTGGCCGGGGAATTCCGTTCCCGGTTCAGCATGCAGTTCAACGGATTTTGAACCCTGGGACCCGGCAGTGCCAACCAACCCGAGTCAATCAGGCTCTGGGGGAGCCGAGGCTGATCAGGCCAACGGCATAGGCAGGACTTCAAGATGGCAGTATTGATCGACAGTTATTATGAGGGAGGAGATTATATGGACACCACCGCAGCGATCGCGGTACCCCGCTGGAAGACGGCACTCAACATGATCATCAATCCGGGTGAGGTAGTCAAGACTGAAATGGGCAGGGTCCCCTGGCCTTATTCCCTGCTGGTCTCCGGACTGTCCTTCACCCTCTTTTTCCTGCAGACCGGCCTGGACCTGCTGCGAAACGAACAGATCGAAGCGTCCGGGGTGGTCCTGATGACAATGTTGGGATTGCTCTACGGCACCGCCGGGGTGGCTTTGTTGGCGGTCATGGTCTGGGCCCTGGCCCAGGCAGGAGAGCGAAATATTACCATGGGGTGGAGCATATCGGCCTTTGCCCTGGGCTATTCGGCCACCTTTGTGTATGCTCTTACCGGCTTAGTATTTTCCCTGGCTTTCGGGTGGAAGACTGCGGTGGCCTTCGGTGTTACCGGTGTCTTATGGGCCCTACGGCCCACCTTGTTCACCATCAAACAGATGTCCGGGGAACGGGTGGCTTTTAGTATCGCCATGACCACCCTGTGCGGGGCTATCCTCCTGGTCGGTTGGTCCCTGCTGGGCCAATTCGGAGGCTAGGAACATGAATCATGATAAACCTGTGACGGGAGGCGGATGGAAGTGGAGATGAATCTGGGTTACAAGGACAGTGCCGGTGCCGGTAATGGAGCGGTCCGCAAAGGGATGGGCTTCTGGCCGGTTTACCTGTGTTTTCTAGTATTTGGGGTAATTGTGCCTTTCACCGGGGCGGAGGTTAAGGTGACCACCGTCCTGATATCGGTATTGATCTCTCTGGTAGTGGGTTTACTGGCAGTAAATCTGTTGGTGATGCTGCTGAATGCGGCTAATCGTCCTTTAGAGGAAAGCCAGCAGGGGTTTGCCCGGGAAGCGGTGTTGAGCGGCATGTTGTTCATGATCCCCTTCACGGTGCTGGCGGTCCTGGCCCGGTTCGGTTTGGGCTGGAATGCAGTGATGCCTTTTGCATCGGCGGCCATCACTACCGCCGCGGCCACCGCTGGCACTGAAGTGATGAAAAGAGGCGCCCAGGGGTTGAAAAGCGTGATAATCCCATCGCTGCTGGCCTTGGTGCTCTCCACCGTATGGATGCTGCTGGTGGGGGTATTGCCATGAGGAAGAAGGAGAGGTTGGACATGTCGATCCTGACCATGATCAACAACCGGAAGCACGGGAACAGACTTCTTTTCGGCCCGGTGGTCCTGGTGATACTGGCACTGATGTTCCTTACCGCCAGCCCGCCGGGGCTGGTCCTGGCTGCCAGCGTATTTGACGTGGTCAAGGAAGTAGCCCGAGCCAATTCCCATGTCGAAGAGGGAGTCGATATGAGTTCGGCGGAAAGCCCCATTGCTGGCGGCAGTATGAAATGGAGCCAGGTGCATGGGGATTTGGACACCGGCGAAGAATGGGCCGGAGCCTGGTTCGAAGTAGTCGAACCGGCGGGCAATACTTTTATGAATCAGGTAATTGACCACCTAGTAGCCGGATTGGACTCAGATGCCAATATGAAGATAATCGCCCAGGATGGTTATGAGATACGCGAGATTACCTATGATGATTATGTGTTAGGGGTACCCAACGATGATATCGAGGTCTGGATCATCCTGGCCCATCACGTGATCCAGATCGATATCCATGACACCGGCTACGACAAGGCGGCCAACCTGCAGATGGGCCGCAATATGGCCCTGCAACTGAAGGGTGGCCTGGAGAAAGCCGGCCTGACCAGACCTGCTGGCCCCAGCGCTGCTCCGGCCGGTGTCGCACCTGCTGCCGGGACGCCGCCGGCGGTCACGGCAACCACCGGGACTGCTCTGGATGAACCCGTCAAGGTATCCGACACCAATAATATAGCTGGAGTGGGCAACGGCCCGACGGCGCCGACTACCTTCACCGTCACCAGTCCCCACCTGATAACCTTGATAACCAACTATCATTGGAACAATGCCCGGGGAGCGGCGCCCGGCACTATTTCACTGCGGGGCAGCGACGGGAAGGTTTATGGTCCCTGGCAGGTGACCACTCGTCCCGGTCAGGGGGGAGTTCCCAATGCTTATTGGGAAGTACAGCCCAACATCGTAGTGCCAGCCGGAACTTATACCGTAATCGATTCGGATCCGGCCACCTGGTCCCAGAATTCCCAGTCCGGGGGCAAAGGGATGGGAGAAGTTCGCGCGACTCCTCATTTTGAAATGACCGGCGGTCCGGGGGGAGATATGGACTCGACTCAGGATAAAGAAATACAATCATATCCGGTGGGACACGGCGACAGCCCGGCGGGAGTCGGTTCTGCGGGCAGCATCCCCGGACCGGCCAACACCACCGAAGCGGTGGCAGGAGTGGTCGTTCCCGGATTGATCGCGACGGCTTTGGGAGCTTTAGGCGGCTTGGGCGGGGGCGGGGGACTGGTACCACCGACTACCGGGACTCCAGCATTTCCAGGCGCGGGAAACGGGTCTGGCCCGCTGCCGGGCGGCACCCCTGGCAATGGCCGGGGTCCGGGTGGCATGAGCCAGGCTACCGGTCAGATCGGGCGCCGAAGCAAAGACGACATCTTAATTGATACTGAGGATGTGTTTGAGACACCGGGTGGGGTAAGGGCCGCCGGCGAAGGCGCCATAATCGATACGACGGACGAGGCTGGGGTGTTTGTCAGGCCAGCATCCGATATATTCATCAACCCTGCTGCCGAAGCCGGAATTATTATAGATACATCGCCAAACAAGGGTTTGGGCAATGAAAGCGGTAGGCTGGTGGGAGGTCCCAAAGAGGGAGGGATACTCGTTAGTGTTGATCCCGGCCTATATAAGGAGATGGCGCCGGAGGAGCCGGGGGTGATCTCGGCAGACTCCAGGGTTTCTATAGACGAAACCGGCGAGGGCATATTTATCGATACCAGTGCGGTGGAAGCAAAGGGTGGAGACCAGGCAGTCTCCGGCCTGGAAGAGGACTATAACCCCGAAGGTTTCGACGCTAAAGGCTTCGACAAGGAAGGCTTTGACAAAGAAGGTTTCGACGCTAAAGGCTTTGACAAGGAAGGCTTTGATAAAGACGGATTCGACGCTAAAGGCTTTGACAAGGAAGGCTTTGATAAGAACGGATTTGATGCCAAGGGATTTGATGCCAAGGGATTTGATAAGGACGGTTTCGATGCCCGGGGCTTTGACAAGGAAGGCTTCGATAAAGAGGGGTTTGACGCCCGGGGCTTCGACAAGGAAGGCTTTGATAAAGATGGGTTTGACGCCCGGGGCTTTGACAAGGAAGGCTTTGATGCTAAAGGTTATGACCGGGACGGCTTTGATAAAAATGGTTATGATGTTGAGGGCTTTGACCGGAAAGGATTTGATAAAGAGGGCTTCGATAAATCCGGATTCAATACTGAGGGCTACGATAAAGAAGGTTTTGACCAGCTTGGTTATGACCAAGGGGGATTTAACCGGGATGGATTTGACCAGACCGGATATGATCGGGAAGGCTTCGGGCGCAATGGTTATAATGCCGAAGGGTTCGATCGTCAGGGGTTCAACCAGAAAGGCTTTGACCAGGAAGGATACAATAAATCCGGATTCGATGCTGAAGGCTATAATCGGGAAGGGTTCAACCAGGCGGGCTATGACAGGGAAGGTTTCGATAAGGCCGGATTTGATACTAAAGGATATGACCGGGAAGGCTTTGATAAAGCTGGATATAATACTGATGGATTTGATCGCGATGGATTTAATAAAGCCGGCTATGATAAGGATGGTTATGGGCGTAATGGTTTTGATGCCGAAGGCTTTGACCGGGAAGGTTACGATATAAATGGCTATAACCGCCAGGGTTATAACCATCAAGGTTTTGATGCTAAGGGCTATGACAAACAAGGTTTCGATAAAGAGGGTTTCAACCGGGATGGATGGGACCGGGAAGGTTATGACCGTCAGGGGTTTGACAGGAACGGATGGGACCGGGACGGCTATGATAAGAACGGTTACGATGCGCAAGGTTATGACCGGAACGGCTATAATCGGGAAGGCCAGTCCCAGGAAGGTTATGATGCCGAGGGTTACGACAAGAAAGGTTTCAATGAAAGTGGCTACGACCGGGACGGCTATGACCGGGAAGGTTTCAATTATGAAGGCTATAACCGCAGCGGCCGTGACCCCTGGGGCTATGACAAACAGGGATACGGCAAGGATGGCTATCACTGGAGTGGTTATAATGCCAGTGGCTATAACCGCAGCGGGCGGCACTGGAGTGAGAATCCCTATGAAGGGGATAGCCCTTTCAATGTATCTACGGAAGGGAACGGGATGGTCAACCGCAATCCATTTGACGGCGGGCCGGTAATAGTTGAGCAGGACAATTATGGCAACAAGGTCGACCTGGCCGGTTCATGGAAGCCAACCAAACCGCCCCTGGGAGAACCCTATGGTCGGACCGTGGAAAAATACGGCGCCAAACCCTGGGATGATGAGATCCCGGCGCCGCAACCGGAAAAACCGGCTGTACCCACACCGAAGGATACCGGCGTGATCGGTCCCGAAGATCCCATGAACACACTAGAAAAGCATGGGATAGATCAGGATGCTCCGACAGCTCTGGGAGGGCAGGATGGCTCGGAGATGTCCATACCGGAGGAGGATATTCCCCAGAGCGACTGGCCGGGAGCGGAACCGGAGGAGAGGTTCCCCGGGGATCAAATCCCGGACACCCAGCCAAGCGACACTTTTGATTATACGGATCCGGAAACAGGGGTCACCTCCTCCTTTGAATATGAACCAGGGTATACCGGGCCCCGGCATGGGGAACGACAGATCCTGGTAGGAGCGGGGGATGGGCAGTCTTATGAAGTAGAATTCAATGCGGTTACCGGGAAATGGGTCAATACCGAGTCTGGAAATGAATTCGATCCCAGCCGCTTTGAATCCTGGCAGAGTGATGTTGCCGAGGACAAACGCCGGGCTGCCATTGATTTGGAAAAGATGGCGGGCCGTCAGGATGCCACCAGCAAAGCCATAGACAAAAACCTGGAAGATTGGCGCAAGCTGGAGCAGATGCAAAAAGCGGCTGACAAATATGGGATCGGGACTCCGGGCGGGCCGGGTGATGTTGACAAGGCCATCCAGGGCCTGAAAGATGATATGCTGGCCGGAAAAGAAGTCGATAAAGACAGGATGGAGCAACTCAGGAAAATTATCGGTAACCGGATCGAAGGCAGAAGTGCCGGGGATTCGGGATTACGAAAAGAAGAAGATTGGATCGATACCATGGGCTATGCTTTAGAGGCCAATCTGGCCACTGCCAAAGAGGTGGCAACCGGAGAAAAAGCAGATGGCAGCATATCATGGAAGGGTATGGCAGCCAAGCTGATTATAACCACTGCTACCGGAGGAGTTCCCGGGAAGATCATGAACGTCGGGCTGACAGCAGCCGAAGCGTTGTCCCACATCAAGGATGAGATCGATAAAGGAGGATCAGATTTCAGAGCCGTCTCCAGAGCTATGGGAACATACATCCTGGGAGAACAAATGGGCTGGCTGGCTGGCAAAGGCATGGGGGCCTTAAACAAATCAATGCTGGAAAGGTTCCCGGTGTTTACCAATAAGGCGGCAGATTTTCTCGAGACGGCGCTGCTCAAAGGCAGTGCCTTGAATCAGCAATTGAGCCGCAAACTGGGACTTATCAGTAAGGAATCGGCCGAATCGGCGTTAAATCAGATCAACAAACGCTTGGTCGACATTGGCGGAGATCAGGCTGCAGGGAGGTTTATAAAGCAAGCGTCAGGAAAACAAGGGGTCAAAGCAGGTGGGAGAGCAGCAGCAACCGGCGCACGGACGGCATCCAATACCACTCAGGCAGCGAGCAAAACCACCCAAGCGGCGGGCAAGACTACTCAAGCGGCAGGCAAATCGGCTGATGCAATTAAACCGGCTCGTGGTCCCGTTGTCACCGCCGACACCCCAGGACTAAAGATTGATAAAAACAGCTTCAAAGAAGCGGGTCTGCCCCCTGATTTAAGAGGTATGCCGGTTCGTGACCAGAAGGCTATCCGGTCGGTCTGCGATAAATATGGGGTGAAAGCTCATATGAGACCAACCAATCCCGATTCAAGAGCCTGGCTGGAAACCGGTCGAGCCCATCCCAAACCAGAGATGATCAAATCCAAAACCATAAATCAGCTGGACGTGGAGCTGGGCTATCCCAAAGAGAACATAGGCACAGTCGGCTGCCGCCGGCCCGATCCGCTGCCAGCCACCAAACCGGCCGCTATGACAGATGCGCATTGGACCAATCTGCAAAAACGCCATGGCCAGAGGATGACCGAATTCACTGACCAGGCCGCGAAACTTCAGCATCTGGAGAAAAAGGGCATAATCGTCTGGGATCAGAAAACCGGCATAATCTACAATAAGCAGACCATGAAGCCCTATTGCGGGGACCATGATACCTTTGCCATTGTTGATGCGGTAAATGGAAAACCGGTCTCGCCGCGGATGAATGAGCAGATCAATCGGGAATTGCAATCTCTGGGGGCAACCCAGCATCCCGAACATGTGGGTTGGGATTATTCAGGACTTTCCAACAAGGTTCCTGACGGCGCGGCGCCAGGGGCCCAAGCACCGCGGGAAATAGCTGAAGCTATCGACAGAAAGATCTTAAGCGGCCATGGGGACGGCGGCGAAGCTCTAAATACCTTTGATCCGCTGCGGGGAGAAGACGGCGGCTGGACTACTAACTGGTGGCAAGGGGGAGTCAGAGAATGACAACCATGAATGGAGAAGAAAGAAAGAGATTCTTGCAGAGCTACTTCATCAAACTGGAACAATGGCGGGACTATGATCTAACCCTTCTTCAGGACGACCAGGGAGATACAATGGCGGCAGAAGCGGCCATGGAAGAATTGCAGGAACAGCTGGCGGGGATGCGGGATGAATATGAAAACTGGCTGCCGGTGGTGCCTCTTTCCCGTTGTCCCTTCACTGGGGAAACAGTTGATTATTGCATAGATATTTTTGGGTTGGATGGTCTGTGGTGGAATTATGACGCCCCGGTCAGGCGGACAGAAGAGCTACCTCCCACCTATTTTGCCCTGGATGGAGCGGTGACACTGAAAGGCGGAATCGATAATGCTCCGTTTTTATGCAAGCCTGGTGCCGGAGTCCCCGGGGTTCTGCCCCGTTTATTGGACCAGGAGGAGACCCGGGCAGTCATCTCTTCATTTCCCATCGGTGCCCATCAGGGATATGCCGTATTTTATTTTGCTGATACGGCGCCGGAGGATATGACCAGGGTAAACACTTGGGGCACCCGCATATATACTTTTGTAGATCAGAAAAATATGGTGCGCTGGGGTGAATTTGACCTGCATATAAATGATTATGATTTTGAACTAGGGCCATGGATCGAAGCCGGCAAACTGCACTGGATAAAACCGGGGGATGAATCACTTACATTAATGTCATCCGCAGAAGATTGTCCCTATATTGGACTCAAGGGCGAGCGGCAATTGCAGCGCATCGAACGCGGGGAGGTTTGGAGCGGGGATACCTATTAAAAATGGTTTATAAAGGAGGCGGCAGTATGGACGCGAATCAGGACAATACCGCTATTATTGGCTTATACAAGCTGACACCGGGTGATATCGACCATTTATTCAGGCGCTCGGGAGCCAATGGCAACCAGCTTTCGTTATTTACCTATAATGCAGAACAGGGGGCCACCAGCAGTCCGTCGGAGTTCTTCAAAGAATTAGCCGAGAGCCCGAATTTGAACCGGGTGGCCCGGCATTTATTGACACCGGCAGTGAAACTGGAATTCAACCGGGGGGGAGCTGGATCAGCGGAAGAGACCTATCATGTCTTTCTCTCCCTGAAGGACAATGATGTCCTGGTTCTTTTTCAGGGCAGTGACGGTAATCTCTTGCTGCTGCTGTTTGACAATGAGGAATCCTTCTGGCAATGGTGGGCGGATATCTATGCCTCCGATGCCGGCAGCGCCTACCTTCCGGTGTTTTCCGACAGCCTGGAAACCGAGGTTTTGGTCTGTGCCCTGCACTGCATCGACATCTATCGCCGCTCCTACATGGAGAGCATGTTGGCTTACCAGGGAGATTTGGGCCTGGACATCAGCACCGGGGATTTTGTGGATCTGCTTAAACGCGCCCTGGCCAGCCAGGACAAACGCTGGCTTTTGCCCACCTTGTTTGAAATCACTCCCGGCCTCAAGGGGAGCAGTATCGCTTTGAAACCGGAGCACATGAAAAAGGCGGAAGAATCAGGATTTATGAGCAGCAATGAAAATGTGTTGACCCTGGGGGAACGGGCGCGGCTCATGGGCACCGAGATAATCACCAGCTGGCTGGGATCCATCGGCTGCCAGGCCACGGCTTTGGTCAATGGCCAGGAAAAAAGCCTTTCCCGGATGTTCCTGACCTCCACCGCCTTTGCCAACCATATTTTCTCCTTTGAGACCGTAGCCGGTGGCGGATCGCGGTTCCGGCATCAGGCCAGTACCCGGCCCGACCTTATCCGGTCCCTGTTGAAATGGACCGAAGCCCTGCAAGAAGTAGTGGGCGGCACTCCCCCAGCCAAAGCTGCCAAAGCGGAAGCCCCGGCCATGAAGTTCTGCGGCCAATGCGGGGCGGAATTGAAACCCGGTAAAAAATTCTGTACTAGCTGCGGAACGCCGACATAAACGGAGTTCTTGGCATCAGATTGATTTTTACTCCATCGACGGTTGGAAATCGTTATCCAGACGAGGTACGGTTCTAAAAAGAAGAGGGAGTATTAGAACGGGTACTATCGGATAGAATGACCCATTTAATAAGGAAGTGAATCGATATGAGCGAATTGAAATTATGCCCCGGATGTGGAGCGCCCCTGACGTCCGGCGACAGGTTCTGCGGTGACTGTGGTTTCGACACCCAATCACTAGGGGCGGGGGATTCCAGCCTGTCGTCCCCGCCAACCAGGCAGGCAGCATCGGTTCCGCCATCCGGCTCAGCACCGGCAAGCCCTGTTCCACCACATGCGTCAGTAACGGCTCCGCCGTCGTCTGCAGCCCAATCACCACCTCCGGGCGGGATGGCCGGGCCTTTTCGAAACGGCGGCACGGGATCTGCGCCAATGCCGGGGGGCAACCAGCCGATGCCGGGAGGCAGCCAGCCGCTGTCGTCCGGTCCCAATTCCAGGATGACCGGAGAGATCGGACGGGGCAGCGGGGGCAACCAAAACGCGCTGCTCATAATGGCCGCTTTGCTGGCAATCCTTTTCCTGGGCGGCGGGGGAGTGTATTGGTGGCTGTCCAAGGGTGATTCCGGTGGTACTACTCGTGTACCAGGACCGGCGGCGACGCAGCCGACCGGCAGCCCGGCCGCCGATGCCGGCGCGCAGAATGCACCCGGCTTACCAGCCCCGACTGCCCCCCCGGTTGATCTGTCCCGGGCGGCCACCTATCTGTCTGAACCGGGCCTCAAATGTACGGCCTTGGTCAATTACCCGGACGGCACCGTGGGGGTGGTAGACCGCATCAGTGGCCGGGTCGTTTCCGACGAAGCAGTCCGGGTAAGTGAAGTGGAAGTAGGTATTGATATGGGCGAAGAGTATGGTTTTGGCTTTCACTATGTGGAACGGGCCGACGGGACTTATTACATCCTGGATAATACCCCGGATGAGATCTTCCCGGTCTTGAAAAACAACCTCATCGTGGGTCAGACCTGGAACTACCAGGATGAGTCGGGCCAGATAACCTGGAAGGTGATGGACATGGGGGTGAGCCTGGACCTGGGTTTCACTGTGATCGAGAACTGCCTTATCGTACATGAAGATAACCGGGCGGTGGATTATCAATCCCTCTCTTACTATGCTCCCGGGCGGGGCATAGTGGCGGTCAAGAATCCGGGCGGGAAGGACGATTATTATAAACTGACCGCTATCTATAGCATCGACGCGGCCCAGGCGGCCGACACGGTCAGGAAGTGGTCGCCCAACCATGCCATCATCAAGGATGACCGTACCCAGAGTTGAAGCTGGTAAGAGCCCCGTTTCCATAATCGGTGGCAAGGAGGAGTTATGATGTCGATTGCATCAGGCAAAAATGAATTGTGGCGGCGACTGGCCTTATTAATGGGAATACTAGTGGGTCTGGCTTTGTTTTTCTGCGTGGCCCCGGCCGTGATCAGTGTCACCGCCATCGACTGGCAACAGGAACAGGCCGATGAATTGGAGTCCCGCAGCGGTTTGATCTCTTCCGAGAAGAAACGGCTCAGCGCCTTGTCCCTGGATGAATACATCCGGGAAAAAACCGGCGGGCAGGTGCAGGCTGTGGATGGCGGCCAATGGGGGATGTTTTTTGAACAGGTCAGCCTGGCCAGCAATGGCGAATATGGCCTTTCGGCCTACGGTGACCGGGTGAGCAAAGAAGATAAGGACGATTTCTGGAAGCCCACCGGTCCGGTCGCCGTGTTTTTTAAACCCGATGAGATACCCTTCGCCCAATGGGGTCTGCGGGAAAACGATGGTCAAACGGCCTATGTCAGCTCGGCCAATGGCGGTGACACCAGCTACTTGCGTTTGGACTACCATGATTACCGGACCACTGTCGGCGCCATGTCCATTCCCTACCGCACCGCGCCGGGATGGCTCTATCATCCGTACCGGACCATTGGCATCACGATTATGGCCCTGGGTCTGCTGTTATACATATTCCTGCCCCGGCGGAAAAAGCGGCCGGATGATATCAGTTACTCCACCGGCAGCATGGTGGCTGGGGACCTGGTGGGAGCTATACTGCTGGCGCCCTTTTATGGACTGCCTTTTTTGATCAATGGGGGAACCGTCCAGGCAGTCACCGGATTCTGGCCGATCACCCTGGTCATGTGGCTCCTGGCTGGCATCAGCATCTACCTGTTCTATAGCAATGCCTGGCACGCTTCCTATCGGATCGAACTGACCCCGGGATCCCTGTCATTGGTAACTTTCAAGGGTACAAGGGAAATGCGGTTTGATGAGATGGCGGCGGTGGATGTGGTAGCCTTGAGAAACCCCGGTTGGTTCCGCAAACTTCTGCTGGTTATAGCCTTCGTATCAGTGGTCAGCGGCCGGGCTTCTTCGACCCAGCCGGCCGGCACAGCCCTGCTGGCGGACGCCGCCTCCTATGGAGGCCTGCAGATCCAAGGGCGCAGCGGCGGGAAACCGATCTACATTTGGTTTTCGGACCAAAGGGGCGGAGTGATCATTAATAATTTCGACAGGGTGGTAGACGCCATCGAAGCTTCCAGGGTACCATTCAATCAGGAAGCCAGAGAGATCGAAGGGTTTTCCATGTTTATGTAGGGACCTAGTCGAATAACAGGGAAAATAACTGCAGCGGACAATAATTATGGAGGGGGTACAAAGCATGATTGGATGGATAATTCTCGGAGTTGTCGTGGTGCTATTAGCGGTGTTCCTTGTCAGTATCTACAACGGTCTGGTGCAATTGCGGCAGCGGGTGCAGAACGCCTGGGCCCAGGTGGATGTTCAATTGAAGCGGCGCTATGATCTGATTCCCAATCTGGTCAATGCCGTTAAGGGCTATGCCCAGCACGAAAAATCGACTTTTGAGAGCGTGACCCAGGCCCGGACCATGGCCATGAATGCGGGGAATATACAGGAGCAGATGCAGGCGGAAAACATGATCAGCAATGCCTTGCGCTCATTGTTTGCGGTAGCCGAAGCCTATCCAGAACTCAAGGCCAACGCCAACTTTTTGCAGCTGCAGGCGGAGCTCAGCGATACCGAAAGCAAGATCGCTTTTGCCCGCCAGTTCTTCAATGATACGGTCCAGAAATTCAACACCAAGATCGAGGTCTTCCCCAATAATCTGGTGGCCGGGATGCTGGGATTCCAGATGGCCGATTACTTCACCCTGCAGAGCGAAACCGAGGCCCGGCAGGCCGTCAAGGTGGATTTTTAAAGGAGCAATACTCATGTACGCAAAAGAGACGGTTCGACTGGTACAAATCGGTTGGCTGAGCCTGCTGTTGAGTCTGGCCCTGGCCCTGGCGGCCGCGCCGGGTATCGCCTCGGCCCGCTCCCTCAGTATGGAGCAGGTCATCATCGATGCGGAGGCCCTTCCGGATGCTTCCCTGCAGGTCACGGAGAGATTGACCATCAAATTCTCCGGCCAGTGGAATGGCTTCTACATCAAGATACCCCGGGGAGACACCCCCATCACCGACGTGGTGGTGCGGGAAAAAGGGCAGGCCTACACCTTCAATCCCGGTGCTGACTATGGGCCTCCCGGCACCTACCTGCTCAAGACTGAAGGGGGCCAGATGGTGATCGACTGGAGCATCTCCGCCCGGGATGAAGTGCGTACCTTCGACGTATCCTACCGGGTCAGGAACGCGGTCAAGATCCATAACGATGCGGCCGAACTCTACCGCAAGTTCATCGGTGAAGCCAACGGTAATCCAATCCAGGCGGTTCAAGTCAACCTCAAACTGCCGGCGGGAGCGGAAAAATACCGTCAGGGCGAAGACATCCGCATCTGGGGGCACGGGCCTCTCAACGGCGAAGTGGCATTCAGCGGAGCCGATCAAGTGGTATGGAAAGTAACCGGCCTGCCCGCCGATACCTTCGTGGAAGGCCGGGTGGTCATGCCTACCGCCTTGTTCAGTGCGGCCCCGGCGGAGGTTTATACTAGGCAGCTGGCCCTGGCTACTATCCTGGCCGAAGAAGAAGGCTGGGCGGAGCAGGCCAACCAGGAACGGCTCAAGGCCCGGGGGGAAATAGCTGGCGGGATCGGGATAATCGGCGGCGCCCTGGCCGGCCTCTTGCTCTTGTGGCGTCGCTTCGGACGCCGGCATCCCACCACTTTCGGCGGGGATTACTATCGGGATCTGCCCGCTCCCTACAGCCCGGCGGAATTGAGTGTGCTGTGGAATTACAAGAAGATGAAGGCCCAGGACCTGACCGCTACCATACTGGACCTGGCCCGGCGCCGGTTCATCCGGCTCGATCAGGAGAATGTGGCAGTGCGCCGGCTACTGGGTCCCAAAGATGTGACCACCTACCGGATCACGTTTCTGCTTCAGCCCGATCCGGCGGTGGCCCGGAAGCCCGAAGATGCCATCCTGCAGCCCCACGAGCAGGAGTTGCTGGAGTTTCTCCGCGATGAGGTGGGAGGGGGCCGGGAAAGTCTTTATCTGACCGATATCGAGCAATTCTCCAAGCAGAAGAGTGAAGAGTTTTATGGCTTCTGGAAGGAATGGAGCTCCGATCTGATCGGCAGGGTGGAGAAGCGCGGGTTTTTCGACAGCAGCGGTAAAATGACCCTGTTGACCGTTCTGTCCGGAGTAGGTCTTTTCGTATTGGGTGGATTCCTGCTGGAGCATTCGGTGGTGTTAGGGATATCCGTAGTGATCGCCGGTACGCTGGTGCTGTTTATACCTCTACTTTTCAAACGCCGCTCGGCTTCCGGGCAGGAAGATTACGTGCGCTGGCAGGCCTTCAAGCGTTTCCTGCAGGATTTCTCGGAGATGGAGCGCCATGAGATCCCCAGCCTCATCATCTGGGAGCATTACCTGGTCTATGCGGTGACCCTGGGAGTAGCCAAAGAAGTGATCAAACAGCTGGAAGTAGTGTTTCCCAATCTCCAGGACGGTGACTATCATTTCGGCTATGGCTGGATGACCTACGGCAACTACAATGGAATGAACAACCTGTACGGGTCCTTCGATAGTATTGGGGACTCCATCGAAAAGGCCTTCACAACCGCCGCAAAGGCAGTCAGCAAGTCGTCATCAGGTTCTGGCGGCGGGGGCGGATTCTCCGGAGGCGGAGGCGGCGGCGGGGGCGGTTCCAGTTACGGGGGCCGGTAATAGGCGCGGCAGGGGATGAATCTAAGTTGGGCAAATTCCGCGTTAGTCATCGCACCTGTAGCTTGATTACCGATACGAGTCTTCCCCTGTTAAAGCAATATTTCACCAAGTGTATATACCAAGTATTACGGAACGGGATAACGTTTGTATGTCTGACACCCAGAACTCAGTACTGTCACTCAGAGCGCAGCGAAGAGTCTCATCAGGCCACGGATCGCGCCACAATCAAGCCGATATTGAAAAGACAGGAGGACCAGAACCATGATTTGCCCTCAATGCGGAGTGGATTCGGCCAAGAATATAAATTTTTGTACAGAGTGCGGCACTGCCCTGGTCATGGCGGCGACAGCATCGCCAGCCGCTCAAGCCGGGACCGGGGCGATTGACGGCCGTAACACCGGAAAGAGCAGTCTGATCGGCTATTCGGAGCGGATCAACGACCCGGCCTTTGCCCGCTACCGGCGCAACTCGGTGATATGGTCCTTCACCTTTGCGGCCATCCTGGCCCTGGCCGCCGTTATCGGGTTCTATATCTACGGGGAAACCAGTACCGAGATGGATAATCCCCAGGCCTTGTATATAGGCTTGGGGATAGGGGGCATGTTCCTGGCTATCGCTCTTTTCCAGACCATCGGGCGCAGCCGCAGCATCGCTTGGGACGGGGTGGTCATCGACAAAAAGACTGAGAAAAAAAGGCGTCAGGTGAAATCCGGCAATGATGAGCACTGGGTTCGGTATACCCGTTACACGGTGGTCATGAAGACCGAGGCCGGCAAGATTCACGAGATCACCGCCGATGATGACGACACCCAATACAATTACTACCGCATCGGCGACCGGGTGCGCCATCACAAGGGACTCAATTCCATAGAGAAATACGATAAATCGGGAGACAGCATCATCTTCTGCAACGCCTGCGCCAGTCTCAACGACATCAGTGATGACAGCTGCTTTCGCTGTTCCTGCCCGCTGCTGAAGTAGGCTTTGGGGGGCCGCGGCGTCCGAATGTAGGGAAAGGTTTTAAGCTCCCCCATGGCATTCCAAAATGAAGCAAAAGGTCCGTCCCCGCGCTTCAAGTGGTCTCGCCCTGTCCAATCCTCCCCCCCGCATCACCGTCAATTATCCTTGACGAAGACCACCCGGCCCTGGTCGATACGGGCCAGAAGCACATTTTCGACCGTCTGGTAAATCACTTTGCCTTTCCCGTCGATTATCAACATCTTGTAAGGCGATTCACTGTCCGGGTCGAATATGGCTATCAGATAGCCCTCCTGAACCTCGAGCCGTTGGAGGCTTCCCCCGGGATTGACCGGCTCCGGGCTGCCCACGGTATAAAGCTGGTGGTCGGCGGCCGATGAATAATATACCTGTCCTTGCAGGATCTCATATTGGTCGACGGCTTGAGGGACCAGCAGTTCCGCCGCTCCGCCGGCCAGGTAACCACGATTAAGCTGCTGCTGGGCATCAGTGAAATATATCTGGTCGGCCACGATCTTGAATCCGGTCACTATGTTGGGAAACAGCCGCACCGTAGCCCCGGTTTCGATATTGACCCGGTAAATACCGGTTTGGTTTAAGGTTTCTTCGTTGACGTAACAACCTAACACGTATATCTCATCCCCGATCAGGTACAGGTCATGACTGGTCCGGGAGGAAAGACCAGAATAGTCCGCCAAGAAGTATCGGCCGAAATAACACTCAGGGTCACCCACATTGGTATACTCGGTTTCACCCCGCTTTTTAATCTGCAGGTTGTCAGCCAGGGGCGGGGCCCAATGGTCGACCCGGACCGTGTATTCATCATACATCTTGAAGGCCGAATAACCGTGGTCGAGATCCTGGGAGGCGCCGTCCTCCCGCAGCCAGATCAAGTGGTCGGAACCCATGGTAGCCCCGCCGGTATGGTATTTCAGGATCGCCCGGCCCTGGTCGGTATAAAGGGACGCGGGGGCCCCCATCATCCACATATGTTCGACGGGCAGTTGGTAGACCTCCTTCAGGGCGGTGGGAGCCGACACCGGAGCCTGATAGATCTTGCCCTCCTGGCCTTCGAAATAGAAATAATCGCCCGCCATGGTGAAGGCCCCTTTGCCCATTTCGCCGCGATCGACGATGGGCAGGGTCAACTGACCGGCAGCCATGCCAGCCGCGGCGGAGTCAATGACCAGGCCGCGATCGGGATTAAAGGAATACTTCCAGCCGAATTCATCCACCGCAAATCGCCAGGTTAAGGGGAAATAGGTGACATTGCGGAAGAGAAGCAGCGGATACTGCTCGCTGCGATTGTCTACTTTCTGACCATTTACGTTGATGAGAAAGCCGGCCACTTGAGCGGTGTAGGCCTTGCGATTGGGCAAATTGCTCCAATAGGGACGGTAATCCCAGGTCGCCCCGGTTTTAGCCACGGACAGTCCCCGCTTGGCGTCCCAGCTGCTTTCCAGACCCAGGAAGCGGCTGTCGTAATAGGTCATGGGAAAATAGGTGATATCCTTATAAACCAGCAATGGGTAGGAACTGTGGCTGTTATCGATCTCCACCCCGTTTAAACTGACTGTAAATGCCGGCAGGGTTACCGGTACGGTGGTCGTGGCTAGTGCGGCCGGAGCCGGCAGCAGCAAACTTACCGCCATCACTGCAGTCAGAATCAACATGCACCATTTTTTCTTCATACGGAATACCCCCTTTTCAATCATTGGCCGTTGGCTGCCTGGACAGGTTGTCTTTGAAGATGGCTACCAACTCGTCACTCTCATCGATGAAGTACGGCCGGGCAATGTTGCCTTGCCGGTCGAAATCACAACCGTTCCACCAGATAGCCACCTTGATGCCCGGGTAATCTGCCTGGACGGCGAACATGTCCGCCACCCATTGTGCCTTGCTGCCGCCCACACTGCTGCTGGCGAATTCGGTGATCATCATGGGTTTGTCATACCAGGCCGCCGCCT
>CAZOMS010000012.1:0-26746 GCA_964580805.1 uncultured Syntrophomonas sp.
TGAACTTGGCGGCCCGGGCCCGGATCTCGGCTTCGCGGGCGTCGGCTGCTTCGTCCAGGCAGAGACGGTGAGGTTTGGAGGTCCTGGACCGGCTGTCCCAGGTCACAAAGGTGATATATCCCTCCACACAGGATACCCGTGACATTTGGGTAGTGGATTCCACGTGCACCACGATGCTGGAGCCGGATGCCCGGGCTATCGTGGATGAGATTATCAGGATGTCGCCTGCTTCCACCGGCTGTTTAAAGGTCATTTCCTCGATCTTTAGGCACACCAGCTCGTCGGGGATGCCGTGCTCCAGGGCGACGGCGTTGAAGGAGGCCTCCACCATCCAATCCACCGAGGTTCCGGCATATAGAGTGCCGTGATGGTTGAGGTATTCGGGCCTGACCAGGTGGGAAGTGGTATGGATCTTCACCGGTAAACTCACCTCTTTCCGCTACAATTTTTCACGCTCATAACACTATTCATAATAATAGCCTAAAACGACCCCAAAAGCACGGGGGGGACGATTTTCCGGCGCCGGCCGCTGCATTTTTATTATACCTCCCCTGCCATATGGTCAGACCTGATCAATCGGAGTGGGATAAGGGCCTCGCCCCTCACCTGCCGGGAAGGTGGTGAATATGATAGGAATGGGAGGCGGGTGAAATGTTATATATCGTTAAACAGGGCGACACCCTGGCGATGATCGCGCGGAGATTTGATACTACGGTGGCCCTCATAATGGAGGCCAACGTCATATGTAATGAAAACCGGATCTTCGAAGGGGAACCGCTCATTATCCCGGTCGAGGGCTTGGATCTGCCCCGGGCCGGGGGCAGTCCCTTTTACGTGGTCCTGCCCGGGGATACCCTGTTTTGCCTGGCCCGGCAATTCGATACCACCATCAACCGACTGGCCCGCAACAACCAGGTCAGCGATCCCGATTCCATCCAGACTTACCGGGAACTGATGGTCTTGCCGGTCACCCCCAACGCCGAACGGTTGGCCCGGGTCTGGGCCGATACCCCCGGCCAGGATTGCCTGATCTTTGAACCTCAGCGCTATGGCATCTATTACCTGGGCACCTTCGAATGGTACGCCCTGGGCACCCGGGCTATTCCGCCCCTGCTGGTGCTTACCAACCACCGCTGCCCGGAGGTGCGCTATTATGCCATCCTCAGCCTGGGGCGCATCGCCCGTGATGTCAACGGGCGGGTCAAACTGGCCCTGCGCAAGCGTTTTACCGACCCCGATCCCTCGGTGGCCGGGATGGCCCGCCTGGCCTACCGCCGGCTGCGGCTGGCCGAACAGGGCTATCGCCGCACCCACCTGCTGACTATAGATGACCAGCTGACCCCGGACCTGAACGACCCCGGCCGCCCCACCCTGCCCCTGCCGGTTGGAGCGGCGGTGCTGGTCCTGCGCTGGCACATCCCCAGTCCCACCGGCCAAGAAGGTCCCCGCGGCGACATATTGATTTACGACCAGGTGCAGGTGATCAGTACCGGCCGGATCGGCTTCATCGCCCGCCGCGGCAACAATGAAATAAGCCTGGTTTAATCGCGCCTAGTTCTGGACGCCTTGGCCGGTTCGCCGATCCTCTTTGCCGCCGCGCCTTTCAAGGTAAAAGATCCGTCCCCATGCCGGACCCAAATAGAAACGGATCTGACAATGTGCTTTGCAAGCATACTATCAGACCCGTTAGGGGTTGAAAATCATTATTTTCATGTACTATCTCCTCGAGAGGCCGATCCTTATTTTATTGGACGGTCAGCCTACATCGTTTTTTCTCCTTCTGCGTACAATCATCACTTTATTGGTATGGCCTGGAGTTGATTCTAGATCATCGGCCCTCCGTTGGGGTAGAACCAAAACCCGTTTTCATCCCGGCATTCGCGGCCGGTGCACCTGTCTTTTCTGCCATCGACAACTTTCAAAGTCACTTTGTTGGGTTTGAAATCATTTCTGGTCGGGTATCCGTTATAATCATCGTATGTTTTTCTCGCCAGGATCATATATATCACCTCTTCCATGTAAGCAAATATCCTGCTGCGAACATCCTGGACTTGTGCTCCTATCTGTCTGTAATCGGGCTGTGCTCTTTACTGAAGAACCAAAGTCTTTCATTCATGGACTCGTTCCAGTCGGTTGCCGCCGTCTTTATCATCGTGTTCCCCTCCCTTCTCTGCCGCCGCCCGTTGGCGGTTTTACCTCCATTTAGGCTATCTTGGCTATCGATGGTCCTTTCTCGATGTAAGGGCTCTTGCTGACCTTGGGCCGCTGGGCTCGGGTAACTGGCTTTACATCCATCATGGGCCCGCCGTTATTGTAAAAATAGAACAGTTTTTCGTTCAATTTTTGGTTAATCTTCTCGGCTTCCGATTTCATGTCTGGCACCTCCTTTGCATAAGCAGTTCGATTAGCTGATCTTGATTACTCAATGTCCATTATGGGTCCGCCGTTGTTGTAGAAATAGGTCAATTTCCGGTTCAGCTCATACATTTTTGCGGCTTCTTCGTCAGTCATTTTGCGATTTCTCATCTTTGCCACCTCCTCCATGTTGTTGTGCTATCTTTTTTCTTGACCACATTAAACGCAAACAGCGTGCCAAGTACACTGATCCCCGACCAAAAATGGACCAGGACGTTTGTCGATCATCATTAAGAGTCCTTAATGACACCATTTTTAAGGTGATAAATATTTTTCAGATCACCCGATGGTCTTCCATCTGCAAAGGCTGGTTGTGTCACCAAGACCGTAACTAAACCGTGCGCATGTTGCAAACCCGCTACACATCTGCTACACTTACGACATACTCACTGGCGAGGTGACACACCATGAACGAACTAATCGAAGTAATAGGCATCAGAGAAGAAAACTGCACCAATTGTCATCAGTGCATCGCCGTTTGTCCGGTAAAAGTATGCAGCAACGGCAGCGGCGCGGTGATCAAATTCAACAATCGTCTATGTATAGGCTGCGGCCGCTGCATTGAGGTATGTGTCAGAAGCCATGGGGGGTCAGAGGCGAAGAGCGCTCGTTTCGCCATTGATGATGCCGCCCGGTTTAAGCATGATTTGCCGGGGCAGGAGATCATAGCTCTGGTCGCTCCATCGGCCCAGAGCAATTTTCCCCTGAGCAAACTGATTACCGCCCTTAACCAGCTGGGGATCCAACAGGTTTACGATGTGGCCCTGGGTGCGGAGATCACCGTGGCCTGTTATCATGACCTGATCGAACAGGGTTCGGCGCCCTATCCCATGATATCCACCCCCTGCCCGTCCGTCATCAGGTATATAAGGCTCAATCACCCCAAATTGATCGATCATCTGGCCCCCGTAGGCAGCCCGGTTTCCAACCTGGCCGCTTATGTGCGGCGGCAGCACCCGCAAGCCCGGTTGGCTTTCATCTCCCCCTGTCTGGAAAAGCGCCGCGAGTTCCAGGAGACCGGCATGGTTGATTACAATGTTACCTTTCGCTCTCTGCAGACCATCTTGGACCAACGCGGGATCGTGCTCGATTCCCTGCCCGATGGTGAATTCGACAGTCCCGCAGAAGCCGGGATCGCCACCAATTTCTCCACCCCGGGAGGTCTGAAGGAATCTTACCTATATCATTATCCGGATACCAAATCCAGTTCCATTGCGCGCATGGAAGGCATGTATGTTTTTCGGAAATACCTGCCCGACCTGGAGAGGGCTATCGCGGCCGGCAAAGACTATCTGCCCCGGATCATCGACATCCTCAGCTGTGACCATGGCTGCAACATGGGAATAGGCTGTATCAACAAAATCAAGGGGGAAGCGGAGCATGCCATAGCTACCCGGGCTGAGCAGGCCACCATTGACGATAAGGCCAATCAGCAGCTGGAGGAGTGGCTGGCCCATATTACCGGGCAAATGAGTTTCGAATACCGGGGTTATTCCGATTTGTCTTCTCAATATCTGCTGGAGATACCCTCGGAGGACCAATTGCAGGTTATTTATGGCCGCCTATTCAAAGAAACCGAGAAAGATTTCCGCAACTGTGCCGCGTGCGGTTATAACTCCTGCTATCAGATGGCGGTGGCGGTGTTCAATGGCTTGAACAAGATCGAAAACTGCCACCTATACCAGGAGAAGAAACTTATTAAAGAACAACAAGCCCTGCAGAGCATGCATGATGAACTGAGTAACGTGTTTAGGGCCATGTCGGACGGGGTGATCATGCTTGACCATGAAGGCCGCATCCGGCAATCCAACCTGTCCGCCCAGAAAATGCTGGGGCATCGCAACCGAGAGCTCAAAGGCATCGATATCAATGAAATAATCAGCGGTAAGGCCAAATTGATCCCGGGGCTGCTCAACGACGGCGAAACGTTTTACGATCAGGAGTTTTGGCTGGCCGGCCGGGAGGGAAGAGTCCATGTGACCGCCTCCGGGTTACCGATATACGATGATGACAACCAGATAGAGGGCGCTTCGCTGATACTGAGGCCCATAGCCCAGGTGCAGCAGCTGGTCAACAAATTCACCGGGGCCCAAGCCAGTTTCACCTTTGATTCCATTATCGGCAAGGACAAACAGCTGCAGAATTCCATCCGGGTGGCGGCCACGGCGGGGCGCAATAATTCCACGGTCCTGCTGCAGTCAGAAAGCGGCTCCGGCAAAGAGGTGTTTGCCCAGTCCATTCATAATGCCAGTCAGCGCCGCAATGAACCCTTCGTGGCCATCAACTGTGCCGCCCTGCCCCGGGAACTGGTCGCCAGTGAGTTGTTTGGTTATGTTGAAGGAGCATTTACGGGAGCCCAAAAAGGTGGACGGCCAGGCAAATTCGAACTGGCCCACCGCGGCACCCTGTTTCTCGATGAGATCGGCAGCATGCCCCTGGAGCAGCAAGCCCTGCTACTGCGGGCTATACAGGAAAAGTCGATTTTAAGGGTGGGCGGAACCGATCTGATCAAAGTGGATGTCAGAATCATCGCCGCCACCAATCAGGATCTACTGGAATTGGTGGGGGAAGGAAGGTTCCGGGCGGATCTGTATTATCGGCTCAATGTCATTAAAATCATCATCCCTCCGCTGCGGGAACGGCGCGGGGATATCAAGCTGCTCTTCAATCATTTTGTGGAGGATATGTCGCCTCGTTTTGAGCGCCGGGTGACCGAAGTGGATCCCGAGGTGGCCGAATATCTGCGCGACTATGATTGGCCGGGTAATGTGCGGGAGCTGCAAAATGTGGTGGAAAGGATTCTCCTGCTGGCCGAGGATGGTCATATAACGGTGGATTGCCTGCCCCGGGAGATCACCAGACCGGCGGGATACGCCCAGCTCCGGTCAACCAGGGGAAATAAACCCCCGGCGGAAGGGTCCGCGCCAGTGGCGGTATCAAATCGTAACCACCGCAAGATCCTGGCGCAGCAGCAGGAGAAAGAGGATATCGTGCACACCCTGAACCGGTGCGGAGGCAATGTCAGTAAGGCTGCCGCCGAGCTGGGCATATCCCGCTATACCCTGTATCGCCGCATGAAAAGCTATGATATCAGCAATTGACCGGCGGCTTGAGGCACGGTGGCGGTCCTTTTGCCTCACGTGAAGGCGAAGGCGCCAAGCTCCGGGCTGAGTTAGCGTTCCCGCTGTACCATCCCCATGCCTCACCCCAAAAAAAGGACACCCCCAATTCCGTTCAGGGTGTCCTTTGATAAAGGTAACAGGTCCTGCCACCTATATTCTATCCTGAAAATAGCTTTTCTAAACCGTCTGCCGCTTCAGTTGCCTCTACTGGTTTGCAGATTCTTTTTGAGCAGGCTACCTTGGTAAATAAGAAACACTCCTCATACCTCGCGGCCGCTTTGCGGATTCTTCATTGATCCTGATCTCCTTTGAAACGAGGTAAAATAACCGTCCGCGCTTCCTGATGACGGAGTGTCACGACAATCGTTTGAAATGTACCCTGTCCCGATGCCTTGGTCAGGACCACTGGCGCCGTTTGATGCGGGGAATACTCATTTTACCGGCTGCGGTCAGGGACACGCGATGGTTGGATTCAAAGCTGATCATTTGGGTCCGGACCAGTTCCCGCAGGACTGGCTCTGCCTTCTGGTAGTCGCCGCCGAAAACCTTAACCACGATCTCCTGCAGGGGAGTAAAAATCCGGTTCTTGAGTATGTTCAGAACCCGCGCCTCGTCATCATTCATCTCCACTGCCCCCTCATGCCAATAAGCATTTAAATAGTATATGGTGCTCATATCTACTGATATGCCTTGCACACGAGATAGTTCTCCTGCACCGGCTGGCGGCGGGCCAACCCCCGGTGTTTCTGACTTTCGGTAACGGGCTGGGGATAGCCAGGTTACCCTCCCTGTCCATTTAATTCCATATGGTCCGCGGCCAGCCCGACAGCCATGGGGAACCATACATAAAACGTAGTCCCCTCAGGTCCTGTCTCAAAATCGATCCGGGCGTTATGGCGGGCGGCGATGCTGTAGCAAATGGCCAGACCCAGCCCGGTCCCATTATCTTTGGTAGTGAAAAAGGGCGTACCCAACTTGTCAACCATCTCCGGGTCCATGCCACTCCCCTCATCCCTAATATAGAGGACCGCCTCATCACCATCCCGCCGGGTGCCGATGGTCAGTGTTCCGTGGAACGACATAGCCTCCATGGCGTTGCGGGATAGGTTCAAGATCAGCTGGCGTATCTCGTTATTGTCGATCAGTACTTGGGGGGCGCTGTGCAGATCCAGCTTCACATCGATCTCCCGCAGGTTGGCATCGGACCTGATCATTGGATACAACGACTTTACCACCGAGTCCAATCGGCGGGGCTGGAGGTCGACCATCTTGTCCCGGGCCAGGCCCAGGAATTCGCTGATGATACCGTTGGCCCGGTCCAGTTCTTCGATCATCAGCTCGAAAAAGACCAGATCGTCAGCGTACTCGGGCTTGTCCCCCAGCATCTGCAGGAAACCCCGCACCGTTGTCATTGGATTGCGTATCTCATGGCCAATTCCCGCCGCCATCTCTCCTATCAGGTTGAGACGGTCCATGCGGGCCAACTCCCTTTCATACCTCTTTAGCTCCGTGATTTCTTTCAAGATAGCCACCCGGCAGCTCTTGCCATCGATATCCATCAAAATGGGTGAAGCTAAAACCGCGATGATCCTGCCTGACTTCGTCCTCAAGTCGTATTCGAGCAAGTCACCACTCTCATGCCTATTTAAACTCTGCAGCAGGGCTTCCGTTTCAATATGCCCTTTGGCCCGGACAATTAGCGCCTCAGGTGTTTGGCCGATGACCTCCTCGCGGCTATAACCCATGGTGTCCAGGAAGCGCTGGTTGACATCTACATAGGTATCGTCGCTGTTTTGAACGATGGTAATCATATCCGGGCTGTGGTTGAATATTTTACGGAAACGTTCTTCCGATTGGCGCAGGGACTCCTCGGATTTTTTACGCTCGATAAGGTCGGCGGCCTGGTGGGCCAGCAGGTCTACCAACTGCAGATCTTGTTCGATGGGGATATAAGGGGAGCGGAAATGGGTGTTAAGCATCCCAACAAACGCACCGGAGCGGCTTATCAGGGGGGTAGACTGACACGCTCGTACACCTGCCTCCAACTGTACAGCCAGGGCCGGCGTCCCAACAAAGATGGGACTGCGGGTGACGTCCTCCACTATCACTCGTTCACCCCGGTCAAGAGCCGTCCCGCAGGAGCCAGTGCCATGATCCACGAGGGCGAAAAAATCCAGGAAAGGCGGTTCGAAACCACGATGCACCGTGATTCTCAGCAATCCCGATTCTGCCTCCAGGAGCTGGATATTGCCCATATCCGCACCGGTAAAAGAAATAGCCAGGTCAAGCACTTCATTAAGAATCGCCGGCAGATCGCCATCGTTAACATACAGAGTACTGATCTTATCCAGGCGGCTCATGGCGTATTCCTTCTCGGCCTGCTTCTGTTCAGTGATATCGCGGCTAACAGCTAACGCTCCGATAATATTGTCGTCGCGGTCACGGACCGGGGCTGCGTTGAACCAGCGATGTCTCAGCTCGTTATTAAGCGGAGTGCGAATTATTTCTTCCACGTTGGTAATTTTCTCACCTTTAATAGCTCGCAAGATGGCAGCCTCAGAAATGGGGCGAGGTCTGCCATCAGCACGATCGATCTCCAGGGGGGCCACTATTTCAGCCACATTTATCCCCAGAAAGCTGGCGCCGAATCCTTCCTTGGTTGCTTGGTTCGTGAGGATAATATTCCCGCGGTCATCCAAGAACCATATTTCGTCGGGTATATTGTTGATGAGCGTAGATAATCTGTCTCTTTCTATTTGGATTGCGTTCAACAAAACCTGTTTCTCTTCCTCCAACTGTTTGCGCTCGGTGATGTCCGTGATCATAGCGATAGAGCCATCGAAGTTACCGTTTATATCGAATGACGGCGTTGATGATAGGATACACCACAAGTAACTTCCATCTTTTTTGACTAATCTGTAATCCATTACATGCATGATTCCTTCTATATGCTCGGCCAATCTCTCATTAGCCGAGACTTGAAATTCCGGGGCCATATACATCTGGGGGGACCGGCCTATAATTTCATTTAGGGAATAACCGAGCATATTTTGAAGCTTTTGGTTTACCAGTATGGTTTTATCATTACCGTCGATAACCCAGATGCCTTCTTGCGCTGTTTCAAATATCTTGCGATATTTTTCTTCCGATGCCTGCAAAGCCTCTTCGGCTCGAGCCCGCTCCACTGCCGCCCACATCCGCTCAGCGATCTCTTTGGCCATTTCCGCTTCCAATTCGCTCCAGTCACGGGGGCTGGATTGGACAATACACAGGATGCCCACCGGCTTCCCTTCTTTTACCACGGGTATGTCAAGACAAGAAATAACCTGCAGATCAATGCAGAGTTGCCTGAGGTCCCCATCCACCAAGTCAGTTGTCTTTACATCAGGAACAACAATAGGCTGGCCGGCTTCGATGAGAGATTTATAAATGGGGAGGCTCCCCAGCGGATACACCCCCACCACTGACGGTAGATCACCGCGCGATGCATCCCTGCGGATGATGGCCTTATCATCCTCGATCTCACAATAGTAACACCGGTCCACGCCAAACAGTTCCATGGCCTCCTGCGCAACCACAGCCAGAATTTCCTCAGGATCGGATATCGGACGCAGGGTATCGCTGAGTTTAAGCAGAAATCCCTGCCGCTCTTCGCTCTCCCGCAGAGCCGCCTCGGCAGCTTTAAGCGCGCTAATATCATTGAAAAGGATGCCCACACGCCGCTGCTCAGGCTTCCCGACCCGGAAGGCGTATACGTCGTAAAAGTAACCAAGGGCTTGAGCGAGGTCCTGAAACCGGGCAGGTTCTCCTGTGAGAGCAATACGTCCATAAATGTCGAACCAATACTGTTCGTGCCTGGGAGCCATATCCCGCATACGACGGCCGGTTACATCCACAAGCCCCGTTTGCCCTTCGAAGGCCTGGTTCACCTCAAGGAAGCGGTAGTCAAGGGGGTGATCATCATCGTCAAACAGAACCTCTATAATGCAAAATCCCTGGTCGATCGAGTTGAATAAGGTGCGGTATTTTTCCTCCGACACACACAGCGCCTCCTCGGTCTCTTTGCGCCGGGTGATATCACTGGCTGTTCCGAACCATTCCTTGATTTTACCATTGGCATCCAACATGGGGACTGCCCGCGAAAATGTCCAGCCCAAGGTACCGTCCACGCGCCGGACCCGGTGTTCCAGGGCAAAGATGCTCTTGGTCCGGATAGCCTCATTGATGACCTGCAGCACCTGTGTTTGGTCATCAGGATCTATGTACCCATCCAGCCATGTACTGTCGGGACTGCATGTATCGGGGATGAATTCCCGGCCCTGCAGATAATTCATGTGGCTCCAGTCCGGGCTCATGCGGTACACTACATCAGAACTGGCGGTGACAAAGGCTCGGAAACGCTCCTCGTTCTCTCGCAGCGTCTCCTCAGCCCGTGCCCGTTCCACCGCTGCCCAGGTACGCTCCGCCGCATCTTGTAAAATACCGAGTTCATGATCCGTCCATCTGCGCGGGCTGCCTTGAAGAACTCCGAAATTCGCAACCCAGCGGCCCTCTTTAACCAGAGGGACCGTCATGCTGGCATAGACGCCCAAACCGGTGCTCGCTGCTCGTGCCGACTGGTCCTTCAGCGGTGTGGTGGTTTGGTCTTCTACGATAAGGGGTTCTCCCCGGCGCAATACCTCCATGGCTGCTCCAAAACTGCTGACCGGAAAATCCCCGGTTATTTTCTGGGTACCCCAAGGCACATAGCCATCTTCAATATGTATAGTTTCGCCGTTGTTGATGATCTCATTGTAAAGAGCATGGTCAACTCCGAGATACTCCCCGACGACATGCGCCGCAGTCCGCATAATTTCCTTGGCGTCTGCAATCGTTCGCAACCTATCGTTAAGCTTGAGCTGAAATGCTTGACGGTAATCATTGATATTGGAAGATCCATTATCTGTATCCAATGCAATCCCCCCTCTGAACTTGGCCGCATTGGCCTGGTACAATCGCGGCTGCAGGCTTATTCTCTCTTAATCCAGCATGGCACGGACGGAGCGGCCCCCGGAGTACCTAAACACCCCTGAATAGTTGCCCGGTGCCTCTGGCCTTCGGCTGCGGGCTGGGGATGGTCAGCTTACCCCCCTGTCCATCTATTGCCATATGGTCCGCGCCCATCCCGATAGCCATCGGGAAGCGCACGTAGAAAGTAGTCCCATCAGGCCCTGTCTTAAAATCGATCCGGGCATTATGACGGGCGGCGATGCTGTAGCAGATTGGCAGACCCAGCCCGGTTCCGTTGTCTTTGGTGGTGACAAATGGAGTACCCAGTTTGTCTATGATTTCCGGGGATAACCCGCCCCCTTCATCCCTGATATACAGTACTGCCTCATTGCCTTCCGGCCGGGTCCCGATGGTCAGGGTTCCGTGGAACGACATAGCCTCCATGGCATTGCGGGATATGTTCAGAATCAGCTGGCGGATCTCATTCCTGTCGATCAGGCATGGAGACAGCCCGTTCAGTTCAAGCTGCACCTTGATCTCCCGCAGGTTGGCTTCCGCCCTGATCATGGGATAAAGCATATTTATAACCAGGTCCAGACTGCCCGGTTGGAGGTCGACCATCTTGTCCCGGGCCAGGGCCAGGAATTCGCTGATGATACCGTTGGCCCGGTCCAGTTCTTCGATCATCAGCTCGAAAAAGACCAGATCGTCATCGTACTCGGGCTTGGCACCCAGCATCTGCAGGAAACCTCGCACGGCGGTCATCGGATTTCTTATTTCGTGGCCGATGCCGGCCGCCATCTGGCCAATCAAGTTTAATCGGTCCAGACGAGACAGCTCTGCTTCCAGCTTTCTTTGCTGGGTAATATCAATGCACATTTCCAGGACCATTCTCGTGCCATCAACATCGATGAACGGGAAATTATAAGCATCGATTATGGCGCCGTCCGGGGCTGTAAATATCCAGTGGTTTGGTTGCCCGATAACCAGGGGGCTCAAAGACTGGCAGCCTTCGCACGGTTCATTCAGGCCGTAAATATAATCATAGCACTGCCTATCGTTGGACTCCCCGCAACTTTCCCGGAAGGCGCGATTGGAAAACGGGATCTTATAATCCGGAGAAATAAGGCATATACTGGCGGGCAAGGTCTCAAGGACGTCAAATAACCTCTGGCGCTCACGGGAAAGCTCCTCTGTTCTTTCTGCAACCTTCTCTTCCAGGAGATCACGGGCATTTCTGGCTTCTTCCTCGGCCCGAACCCTGACCACAGTTGCCCAGATACGCTGGATGGTCTCATCCACCAACTCGAGTTCGGTCTGGGTCCAGATCCGGGGCGAAGAGTTGTTGACACCCAAAGCCGCCATCCATCGGCCATCCTTTATCAATCCCCGGCTCAGGTGGGCCGCCACGCCCACGGATGCCAGACGACGCTTGTGCTCAGTACCTAGATTGGGATCGGACTGCACATCGTTGATAACCTGCCATTGTCCGGCTCGGTACGACTGAACGATGTTTTCATCCAGACCCCCCATGTTGACGGAATCGATCACCATGTCCATCCCATTGACGACACCATATTGGATTGATATCTGTTTTTCGTCCATCACGTCTCCGTAAAGGACCTGGTCTGCTTTGAGATGTTCAGCCAACACCCGACAGGCTGCCAGTTGGGCCAGGACCGGGTCAGATAAGGGCCGCAGCGCATCGTTAAGTTTCACCAGGAAACTGAGCCGCCTTTCATTCTCATATAAAGTCATTTCGGCCTGCTTCCGCGCGGTGATATCATGGGCAACCACGGTCGCTCCCCGGGGATGGCCTTTTTCGTCGACCGTAAATGCCGATTGGAGGTTGGTCCAGATCTCCCGGCCGTCTTTGGCCCTGATTAGGTAATCAACGCTGGAGGGAGGTTCTTTCCCGCTCAGCCATTGGTTTATCCGGGCCTGGAACACCTCCTTGCTCGGCTGGTCTAACAAGGCAAACGGACCCATGGACAGCAATTCGTCCCGGCTGTAACCGGTCACCTGGCACATGGCATCATTGACCGATAAGAACCGCTGGGTGCGGAAATCCACTTCATAAATCCCGGATGGGGCGTACTTGACCAGATCCCGGTATTGCCGCTCGCTCTCCGCCAGGGCGGCCGCCGTCTCTTGCGATGCCGCTTCCACTTTATTGATATCTTCGATGGTGGCCGATGTCCCCGCTGTCGAGCCCTCGAGTATCTCCAGGTATTCCTGTTGTTTTTGCTGGAACCAGACCTCCCTCTCCTGCCGGCGGGTCCGCTCCTCCTGCAAAGCCGATACCAGCTCAGCTACCCGTTGGTTCAACTGAGCCAGCTTTTGAGCCGGGTCTTCCGATTCGCCGATCAGACTATTCAATCCCATCCGCTCCCAAAATTCATGTGGTTTTTTGTATCTAGCGTACCACATTGGTCTGTCGAAGCCGGTCGAATACCGCCAATGCAGGCATTATCACGTCTAAACCGATGTTATTATGCAACTGCCAGGCAGCAAAAAACGAGTTAACGGCCGACAAAAAGCCGGCCCCAGAGAGGGGCACGGGGACGGTTCTTTTGCCCTGGGCCTAGCCCATTGGCCTGGGGGCAAACAAGGCAAAAGAACCGTCCCCGTGCCCCGGTGCCTTGAAACCGGCCCCATGGAGGCCGGTCCAGTTCGAGTTACGATAGTCTAATCCGCGGTCATCTTGACGGCGGTCGGGAAGCGCACGTAGAAGGTGGTCCCGGTGGGTCCGGTCTCGTATTCGATTCGGGCATGGTGTCGAGCGGCGATGCTGTAACAGATGGCCAGGCCCAGCCCGGTCCCGTTGTCTTTGGTGGTGACAAATGGCGTGCCCAATTTATCTATGATTTCAGGGGATAACCCGCTTCCTTCATCTCTGATATACAGTACCGCCTCATCGCCTTCCGGCCGGGTCCCGATTGTCAGGGTTCCGTGGAACGACATGGCTTCCATGGCGTTGCGGGATATGTTCAAGATCAGCTGGCGGATCTCATTTTCGTCGAAAAGGGTTTGAGCCGAATGGTGCAGATCCAGCGCCACCTCGATCTCTCGCAGGTTGGCATCGGACATGATCATCGGATATAACGACTTCACTACCGAATCCAAACTGCCGGGCTGAAGGTCGACCATCTTGTCCCGGGCCATCCCCAGGTATTCGCTGATAATGGTGTTGGCCCGGTCCAGCTCTTCGATCATCAGTTCAAAAAAGGCCAGATCATCAGCGTACTCGGGCTTGTCGCCCAGCATTTGCAGAAAACCCCGGACTGCGGTCATTGGATTTCTTATTTCGTGGCCGATGCCGGCCGCCATCTGTCCGATCAGGTTGAGGCGGTCCAGACGGGCCAGTTCTGCTTCCAGCCTCTTTTCCCGGGTCATATCCCGCATGTTCGCCGCCAGGCAAACCTTGTTGTTCAGGGTCACTACCACCGCTGACACGTACAAGTTGATCGGACTTCCGGATTTGTTCCTGGTCATGACCTCGACATTTTTGACTATGCCTTTCTCTTTAAGCCCAGCCAAAAAGTGTCTGACTGATTCCCGGTCATCAGTCCACATGTGTAATTCTTGCGGGGTTCGGCCGATCACCTCGTCCCGGGAAAATCCCATTATTTTCAGACAACTCTGATTTACGTCGATGAATCGGTAATCCACCATGCTGATAATCGCGATCATGTCCGGGGAGTTGTGAAATACCTTATGGAATTTCTCTTCGGATTCCTGCAGGGCTTGCTCGGCTTTTATGCGCTCGGTTATATCCTTGAGATAGATGGTCAGGCCGGTGGGGGACGGATAGGCACGAGCCTCGACCCCAACACCGATGTAATCCGCCCAGGTTTCAAAGCTAACCGGTATGTTATCTCTCATAGCCCGGTGATACTGGACGTAAGATTCCGACCCGACTGCACGGGGGAACAATTCCCAGAGGTTCCGGCCCACTACATCCTGGACCCTTTGTCCGAGTATCTTCTCAGCGGCCTTGTTCCAGTAGGTCACGGTCCAATTACGGTCCAGGGTATAAAAGGCGTCGGTGATGCTTTCGATGGTGTGGATAAGGCTCTGATTGAGGTAATGAAGCTCCCGGGTCCGTTCTTTCACCTGCACTTCCAGGAGATCATGGGCCTCTCTTAGTTCCTGCTGCGCCCGGGCCCTGACCACTGCCGACCAGAGTCGTTGGATGGTCTCATTCAACATTTCCGCCTCCGCGCGCGTCCAGACCCGGGGCAAAGAACTGTTGACGCCCATAACCGCTATCCACTTGCCATCTTTCGTCAATCCCCGGCTTAAGTGGGCCGCTGCGCCGGCGGATGCCAAGCTCTGCTTTTGTTCATCGCTTAAATCGGGATCGGACTGCACATCGTTTATAATGAGGCATTTTTCGGACCTGTACGACTCGACGGTATTTTCATCGAAACCATCCACGCCAACCGAATCAATCATGACGGCATTTCCATTGATTACACCATGTTGAATTACTACCTGCTTTTCGTCCAGTACATCACCGTAAAGGACCTGATCTGCTCTGATGTATTCGGCCAGCACCCGACAGGCCGCCAGTTGAGCCTCGACCGGATCTTCCGGGGGACGCAGCGCATCGTCGATTTTTACCAGGTAGGACTTGTAGGCTTCGTTTTCGCGCCAGGCTATTTCGGCTCTCTTACGCATTAAAACCTGCACAATGGAAGGCGCCAATTTCTCAAGGATGCGCAGGTCAACCTGATCATACCCGGCAGCTTTATTGGCGAGTCCTATCATACCGATTACGCGTCGGTTTTCAATTAGCGGCGCTCCGATGAAGGCCGTAATGGGGGGATGCCCTTCCGGCAGTTTTATGTTGTCAGTATCAGGACCAGGAGAGTTGCTGATTATTACCCTGCCTTCCTGCACCACCCGTCCGCGCACGCCACCTAGGGTTAAGTTACGCGGCAATTGCATACACCCTCTGTCCGGCAATATTGGCGACCCGAAGTCCTCTGCCCCGATCGCGATGCAATCCATGCTCTCTTGGGTATTGAGTTCATTGATGAAACCTATCGGGCTGCCGGTCAGTTCCAGGGCAACGTCCAGACAAGTCATTCCCAGTTCTTCTACATCCGAACAGGAGAGGGCCTCCTGCAGGATACGGTTGATGCCTGCTGTTATGGCGACCTCGCTACGGTCCGGGATGTCCATATTGGATGCTTCTGCGCTCACATTACTTCACCTACTCCATTAATCAGGTGATTATCTTCGACATCGAATTCCGTATCTCCTCTTGGGAAATGGGCGCATCATGCCGAACCTAAGAAAAACGCCAGCCATTAAAATATCAGCCCGTCCCTTGAATCCGGCCGACAAAAAACCGGCCCTGTGGAGGCCGGTCCAGTTCTGGAGTTATGTAGGAGTCTTAATCTCTATAGGATCGTAAAATCCTCTCGGTGGGCAGGGAAAAGGTGGTCTTGCCGTCCGGGGTTACCTCAACTCCCGAGGGGGCGAACAGGAAAACCTTGCAGCCGATCTGCTGACTGGTGCCGTCCAGCCCGTAGGCCGCTCCGCTGACGAAATCAATGATCTTCTTGGAGATCTCGATGGGTGTCATCTCAAAATTGACAATGACCTGTTTACGACTCTTGAGATGGTCGGTAATGGCCTGGGCTTCTTCAAAGTTGGTCGGTTCGCAAACCACGACTTTTTGGCCTCGAGCCGAAGGAAGCCCTACTACGTGCGCTGTCTTGCCTTCATTTGCCGAAGTTGCGGGCTGAAGACCGTATTCCTCGTCGTATTCCTCCTCCAGGCCAAACCAATACATTATTTTTTCCTTGACACTGCTCATACCGCTTCTTCCTCCCCCTATCGTCTGCATTTGCCTCATTTCTCGGCGCAGGAGCATCACCGCCCCTACGATTCACCATCCCGATGGGTATTGTTCCAACATTATTTACATAATATCCCGATAAATCTAATTTTTCCACAACTTTCTGAAGTTTTTTGTCTAAATTTTCGGCTTTGGCCTGAATCCGACTTCAGGACAGCCAGTTGGTCGAGGTTCGCCGGCGATACAGAAGGATTGAAAATGGCTTCAGTCAACTATCCCCAGCATAGCCCGGATGGCAGGTTGGCCGGCATTTACAGATTCTCTAACCCTGGTGTGATACCTGTCGGCAAAAGAAAACGTTCCTTGACTCCGATTGGAGGCCAGGAACGTCTTCCGATATTCGCGTGGCCCGCCCCTTATTTCACCTCGGCCATGCTGGCAAACGGGTAGAAATTCCTCTTTAGGCTCGCTGTAAGTTCCCCACGCAAGTCGGGATGGGCCACTGCAATCAGTTCCTTGGCCCGCTCGGTCCGTGATTTGTAACGCAGGTTGGCGATGCCATATTCCGTGACAACATACTGAGCATAAGTGCGGGGGACGGTGACTGGTGAGCCTAGCGGCAGCTCCGGCACTATAGCCGAGATTAGGGAACCGTCCTTCGCCTTCCGCGAAGAATAGAGCAAGGTAATTCCCTTGCCTCCCGGTGCCCAGAAGGAACCGATCATAAAATCCAGCTGCCCGCCGGAACCGCTTACCTGGGTATGCCCAACTCCCTCGGAATTGATCTGCCCGCTGAAATCTACCATCAAGGCCATATTCATGGCTACTATATTGGGATGCTGGGCAATTATTCTAGGGTTATTGGTATAGGAAGAAGGATGAAATTCGCAGGCGGGGTTCTCTCGGACATACTCATACATTTCTGCATCACCCATACAGAAGGTAGCGACGGTTACACCTTTATGCAAGGGTTTGCGTTTATTAGTGACTATGCCCTTGGCCACCAGTTGGGGCAGTCCGATGGGGAACATCTCGGTCAGTACCCCCAGGTCCTTCTTGCCTTCCAGCCCAGCGACCACTGCTTCAGGAATACCGCCAATTCCCATCTGAATGGTATCGCCGTCATTGATCAACTCCAGTACATGCCCGGCAATACTCTTATCGGTCTCGGTGGGCGTTCCCCGACCAAAGGCTGGCGTTTTCGTGGAGTTTTCCACAAAGTAATCAAACTCAGAGATGTGCATCCAGTTATTCCCGTAAATTATCGGCAACTGGTCGTTGACCTCTCCGATGGTCACCCGTTGTTTGCCGGATGCCTTGCCTTCTCGAATGGTATCCATGGTGTAAAAATTGGTCAGCCCCAGATTAATATATCCATTGGCATTGGGCGGTGTTATCTGGGCGATGAACACATCCGCTTTGTGCCAGAACTTGTCAGCCAAATCGGAACTTTGTACAGGGTAGAATTCTGCCTGTTTGGTATTATTCATTCTTCGACCTGTTGCGATGCTGAAGGACGGCATGTAGTTGATATGACCGTCCAGCGACAGCATGAAATCTGGATCCAGAAATCTGAATGGATACAACGCAATAGCATCGAGTATTTTTACACCCTTCAATTCATGCCATCTGTCAAGAATGGCATTGAAGATATCTGGCGTGCCCGAACCTATAGCCAGTCCGGTGCCAACAACATCGCCGGACTGGACCAAGGCGGCGGCTTCCGAGATACCAATCTTTTTCTTAGCGTATTCCGTTTTCCACATATAATTCCTCTCCTTCCACTCTTTTTAGACTGCTGGTTATGCCAGCCGGTTCGATTTACGCCAGATATTTTGTGCGGTGGCCGCTTTGATCAGGTCATCCCTGACATCCGGGTGGGCAATATTGATGAGCCCTTCGGCTCGCTGCCATACTGACATGCCCTTCATCGCATATTTGCCGTATTCGGTGACGATGTAGTCGGCCACCGAGCGGGGATCGGTGACGATACCGCCCGGGGTCAGGGTGGGCACTATCCTGGTCTTGATTTGACCTTTCGGGCCTGTGTTGGCTGAGGGCATGCAGATGAAGGACTTGCCGCCCTTGGATTCCCATCCGGCAAGGACGAAATCCAGCTGGCCGCCGGTGCCGCTGATATGACGGGTGCCGGAAGATTCTGAGTTTACCTGCCCGTACAGGTCGATCTCAATAGCGTTATTGATGGTGATGAGTTTGTCATTCAGGGCAGATACGGCTGGTTTATTGGTGTAGTTGACCGGATAGGCAGCGCACACGGGATTGTCATCAATGAAGTCGTAAAGCATCTGGGTGCCAAGGGCGAAGGTATAGACCATTTTGCCGGGATCGATGGCCTTGCACTTGCCGTTCAGCCGGCCCGCCTCGTACATGTACACATAGGCATCAACCAACATCTCGGTATGGCAGCCCAGATCCTTGAGATCGGAGTCAGCGATGGCCATTCCGATAGCATTGGGCATTCCTCCTATACCCAATTGGATACAGCAGCCATCCGTAATCTCTTCCATAATATAGGCGGCCACTTTATTATCTGCCTCGGTGGCCGGCGGTGCCGGAATAATAGCCAGCGGTTGGTTGCTGCCTTCCACGATGTGATCCACTTCGGAAATGTGAATCGCTTCTTCATAGCCACCCAAACAACGGGGTTGTTTGTCATTGACTTCCACGATTACTATCTTGGCGCGGTCACAGACCGCCCGAGTGAAGCTGCACTGAGGTCCGAAATTGAAGAAACCGTTTTTATCCATTGGTGCCACCTGCATCATAGCGACGGCCAGGGGCTCAATTCTCTCCCGGATATAGCGTGGCACCTCGGAGTATTTGATTGGGGAATAGTAGAAAGATTTGCCGGCCTTGGCGATCTTCCGGTCGGCTCCGGAAACATGCCAGCTGTGCCATATAAACGATTCGCCGGTCGGGTCAGCGCTATTCACCGCAGTGGGATACGGATTGACCGTTGACCAGATCTTGACATCGGACAACTCATCTTTTCTTTTGGCCAGGGCTTGATCGAGGTCCCGCACCTGCCCGCAAAACTCCCCGTAGTCGATCCAGTCCCCGGACTTAACCACCTTTACCGCTTGGTCGGCACTGACCAGCTTGCTCTGGTATTCCTGGGTATAGTTCACAACAACCCCTCCCCTTCATATGATTTCCTAAGATACGGCGATTAGGCTTCAGTTTGTTCACGACCTGGTCTTAGATGACTTGGCAATGCTCAAATACGTCTATATCCTGGTTGGTATAACCAGCTTCCTGCAGGACCTCCCGGTTGTGCTCACCCAGCCGTGGGAAACTCAGCCGGGCTTCTCCGGGTGTCTGGGACATTTTGATAGGCACTCCGGTCAAAGGTATATCCAGGCCGGTCCCTTTGAAGTCGGGAAGCTTGATTATCATCTCCCTGGCCTGGGTCTGAGGATGAGCACACATTTCTTCCATAGTCAGCACCGGGGTGAAGCAGATATCACTATCCTTAAAAAACTCCACCCACTGCTCCTGGGTACGGGTGAGCATAATGGCTCGCACGTCGTCGATCATATCTCGTTGTAGGTCGATATTCCATTGACATTTGATGTACTCGGAGCGATCGATTTTATAGCAGAAGTCGGTCCAGAACTTGCCCTCCACTGCCCCCAGGCTTACAAATCTGTCATCCTTGGTCCTATAAATGTTGTAAAAGGCGTAGCCGCCGGTCAAAATGTCATTACCCATCTCGGGCAGATGTCCCCGTCCCGCCCACTCACCCAAACTGTAGGCCAACAGGCTGATGGAGCAGTCCATCATGGCTATGTCACACAACTGCCCGCGCCCGGTCTTCTGCCGGCTGGCCAGGGCCAGCATAATCGCCAGAGCTGAATATAAGGCCCCACCGGTGATATCTGCTATCTGCGCTCCTGACATGGCTGGCATACCGCGGTAGGCACCGGTAAGTCCGGTCACTCCAGCCAGACTCAGGTAATTGAGATCATGCCCGCCGGCAGCAGCCATAGGCCCGGTCAAGCCGTAACCAGTTATAGCGCAATAGACTAATTCTGGATTTATCTGCTTCAAGCTATCGTAATCCAGATTCATCTTTTTCATGACTCCGGGGCGAAATTGGTCGACCACCACATCGGCCCGGGTAACCAGTTTGCGGAAAATCTCCCGTCCATCTTCCTGTTTGAGATCGATAGTGATACTCTTTTTATTACGGTTTACTGCATAGAAACGGGGGCTTTCTCCGGCAATCAGCGGAGGTACGGAGCGTCCCAGTTCTCCTCCCTGAGGATCCTCGATCTTAATGACTTCCGCGCCGAAATCAGCCAGGATTTGGGTACACATGGGACCGGGGAGATAACGGGATAAGTCGAGGACTTTTATTCCCTCCAAAGGCAAACTCATTATCTGTCCTCCTTTCCAATCCATCCTGAATTGTTGGCAGTATAATCCGCCTGGACTTAAACAAATACCAGTCATCGAGAGGTCCGATTACTGTATTATGGGCCTTCTGCAATAGTAAAGGTGACTCTGGCCACCCAGATGAAATAATAGCCCCCAGTTCATTTAGTGGCTCAAATTTTTACTTGCCGGGCACCCTATTGCTAGGCTGTCTCTATTTATTCTCTGAGGCTGAAGGCCGGACGGGCCATATCACCGTTGGAATATTTGTCACCTGGGAACACCCGGTTGCCTAGCTCCACCGTCTTACCTATAACGTCCATGGTCACTTTCTTCGGGTCCATAGAAACCAGATTGCCCATGATCCAGGGCCCTTCGTCCAATGCCACCATTACAATCGTATAGGGCAGTTCATTCTCTCGGCCCTCTCCGCCGATGTAGGAGATGGTGAACGTGGTTATTTTACCATTCCCGCTCATCTGCACAACTTCCAGGTTGGTGCTGGCACATTCGGCGCAGACCATCATTGGGGGACAGGTAATATTCCCGCAATCGGTACACTTCAAACCCAGTAATTTGTCCTTTTTCAGTGATTTGTTATATTCTTGCCAGGTCAGCTTGTAATCCATTACCGTCTACCTCCTTTATTGATTGGTCAAAATCATGCTGAGCAGGACTCCGTCCCCTCCCAGGGTGTCAACAATTCCGTATTTGGCTCCCTCGACCTGCCGCCCCTGCTCCGCCATGTCGCCCCTTAATTGCCGGGTTATCTCATAAACCTGAGAAACACCGGTAGCTCCAATGGGATGTCCCTTAGCCTTTAAGCCCCCGGATATATTGATGGGTATTTTGCCTCCTAGCCTAGTCTCCCCTTTTTCCCACGCTACCCCGGATTTGCCGTATTCGAAGAATCCCAGCCCTTCCGAAGCGATCATAGCCGCGATGCTGAAACAGTCATGCAATTCACAGATATCCATATCCTGAGGTGTAAGGCCGGCCATTCTGTAGGACTGCTGGCTGGCCAATTCCCGGGCATGGATGCGGGGCAGGTATTTGTACTGCGAGCTCAATTTGCCGGAAGACGCCTGCCCTAGCCCGGCAAAGTAAACGGGTCTTTTAACCAGTTTCTTGGCCACTTCCTCGGAAGCTATAACCACCGCTGCCGCCCCGTCCGAAAAGGGGCAGGCATCCTGCAATTGGATGGGGGTAGATACCATAAAGCTCTTCAGCACGTCTTCTTTGGTGATCGGCTTTTGAATCTGGGCGTTGGGATTTTTCATAGCATATTCATGAGACTGTACCGATACCGCCGCCATCTGTTCTTTAAGGGTGGCCAGCGGAATATTATATTGGTTCGAATAGAGGTGCGCCAGCAACGCAAAAACGGCCGGGAAGGTAAAGCCAGACGGGAATTCATAACGGGAATCACCGTACATAGCAAAGGTGCGTGTGGCCAGACCGGTAGTCATGGCGGTACACTTTTCGGTCCCGCCCACCAGCATGATGTCATAGTATCCGGAAGCTACCCACATGACCGCATCTCTTACCGCCATACTCCCGGAAGCGCAAGCTCCTTCAAAACGGCTGGCCGCCACATTGAAGCAGCCTATATCATTGGCGAAGAACGACTGGATCATACCCTGGCCTTCCTCAAAGGGCCCCAGAACATTGCCCACATTGATCGCCTGCACGTCCTTCGGAGTAATGTTGGCTTCATTTATAGCATCCAGGGATACTTCAGCCAGCATCTCCAGAGACGTCTTAGGCGAATTGAAACAAAACTTGGAATGACCAGTACCTATGACTGCTACTTTTCTCATTATTGATTCCTCCTTTTGATCTTCTTCGGGATTAAACCTTACCGCCGCTTAGAGGGCCAGAATAAATGTCAGTATTCGATTTCCCTCTATTTGGGAGCCAAACGAAGCGCCCCGTCCAACCGGATGGTCTCCCCGTTCAGCATGGGATTTTCAATGATCTGCTCCGCCAGCATGGCAAATTCCTCGGGTTTCCCCAATCGGGAGGGGAAAGGCACCATCTTGCCCAGCGCTTCCTGAATGTTTTCGGCTAGGCCGGCCATCATCGGGGTCCGATAAAGCCCGGGGGCGATGGTGCAGATGCGAATCCCTATTTCGGAGAGGTCCCGGGCCACCGGCAGGGTCATACCCACCAGGGCGGCTTTACTGGCAGCGTAGGCGGTTTGGCCAACCTGGCCGTCAAAGGCGGCAATGGAGGCAGTGTTGATCATTACCCCCCGGCCGCCTTCGTCATTCAGTTTATTCTCGATCATCTTGGTGGCCGCCAGCCGCATCACGTTGAAAGGCCCCACCACATTTACTTCCAGGGTTTTTCGAAATAGCCCCAGATCATGCGGTCCCTTTTTGCTGACCAATTTGGCTCCCGGGGCTATCCCCGCGCAGTTGATGGCGATGTCGATCTGCCCGTATTGCTGCTGGGCCAAATCAACTGCGGCCTGGACCTGATCCGCATCGGTAATATCAGCCTTGCAAAAAGCTACCTTTGCGCCCAGTTCCTTGGCTATAGCCGCACCGGCCTCTTCATTAAGATCAATTATTACCACTTGGGCACCTTTGGCGGCCAACATCCGGGCAGCGGCTTCACCCAAACCGGATGCTCCGCCGGAAACCAAGGCAGTTTTTCCTTCAATCTTCATCCTCTTTCCTCTCCTTTCTGGGATTACAGCCCCAGACCGCGGCTGATGACCAGTTTCATTACCTCCGATGTTCCGGCATAAATGGTCTGAACCCGGGCGTCGGTCCACATCCTGGATATCTCGTATTCCTTGCAGAAGCCATAGCCCCCAAACAGCTGCAGACATCTGGAAGCCACCCGGCTTTCCATTTCACAGACCCAATATTTAGCCATGCTTACTTCATTGACCACGTCTTTATGATCCATATGCTGCAGAACCAACTGATCCATAAAACTCCGTCCTACCTGTATTTCACTGGCTATCTCCGCTAGGGTGAACTGGGTATTTTGGAATTTGCTCAACGGCTGGCCGAATAAGACCCGTTCCTTTACATAGGCGAGGGTCAGTTCCAGGCAGCGTTCGGCCGAAGCCTGCGCCACCAGAGAAACCATGATTCGTTCCTGTTGCAGTTTCTGCATCAGGCATTTGAAACCATTGCCCTCGCCGCCCAGCATATTGGCCGCCGGGACCCGGCAATCCTCGAAAAACAGTTCAGCCGTATCCTGGGCATGCAATCCTACTTTGGGGATTTGTTTGCCCTTGGCAAAACCCGGGGTGCCATCCTCGACTACAAATAGGGTGATGCCTTTGGTTCCGGCTTTGCTGTCGGTTTTGGCCGCTACTATGATCAGGTCGGCCAGAACCCCATTGGAAATAAAGGTCTTGGAACCGTTGATGATATAGTCGTCACCATCCTTGACTGCTTTGCTGCGCATGGCCCCCAGATCAGAGCCGGCTCCGGGCTCGGTCATGGCCACCGCCAGGATCTTCTCGCCGCTGGTCACCCCGGGCAGCCAGCGGGCCTTCTGTTCTTCCGTACCATAGGTGCCGATATAGGGGGCCACGATATCGCTGTGCAGCCAGGCAAAAACCCCCCGGCACCCCTGCCGGGCAATCTCCTCGGCCACAATCACCGAATAGAGAAAATCGGCCCCGGTTCCGCCGTATTCTTCCGGCACCCAGGGACAGAGGAAACCCAGCTCTCCCATTTTGGTAAAGATATCCCGGGATACTATCTCTTTCTCTTCCCATTCGGCGTAATGGGGAACCATTTCGACGGCTACAAATTTGGCAAAGGCCTCCTTGAACATTTTGTGCTCCTGGTTAAAGGGTAAAATTCTTTCCATATGATCTCCTCCTTCATCAGTCCGGAACCCGCTATGATTGCGATGGCCGGTTACCCGGTTACCTTTCTTTGAATTGCGGTTTCCTCTTTTCCAAGAAAGCCTTCATGCCTTCCTTCTGGTCTTCGGTGCTGAAGCACAGCCCAAAAATATCGGATTCAATGATCATGGCCCGGTCGATATCGGTCTGCATGCCATCATTCAAGGCCGCTTTGGTGAAGCGCACCGCCATCTGCCCTTTGGAAATTATGCGCCGGGCAATAGCCATGACATGATCCATCAGGTCTTCATGCGGCACTATTTCATTTACCAACCCGATCCGGACTGCTTCCCGGGCGTCGATGGTATCCCCCGTATACAGGAGCTGCCGGGCCTTGCTCATGCCTATCAAGCGGGGCAGACGCTGGGTACCTCCGAATCCGGCCGTCACCCCCAGGCCTACTTCCGGCTGCCCGAACTTGGCCCGGTCGGAAGCAATACTGAAATCACAGGCCATGGCCAGTTCACAGCCGCCGCCCAAGCAGAAGCCATTAATGGCCGCGATCACCGGCTTGGGCATGTTCTCCAGCTTTCTCAGCACCCCCTGGCCGAAGCGGGCGAATCCCCGCGCTTCTATGCCGGTCAAATCCTGCATGAACCCAATGTCACCTCCCGCCACAAAGGCCTTGTCCCCCGCACCGGCCAAGATGACTACCTTAATCTCGTCATCGGCAGCCACCAAGTCTATAACCGCAGAGATCTCTTCCACCATTGCTCTATCCAGAGCATTCAAGTTTTGGGGCCGGTTGAGAGTTATAAACCCGATCCCTTCATCCTTTTTGAGGAGAATGTTTTTGAATTCCATATATATCTATCTCCTTCTTCACCTAAATACTGTGGCCTTATTACAGCTCCCTGGCTGCCAATCACTAGTCCAGCCTATCCTTGTCAAAAGAACCCCTCCTCCCTTGTTTGACCGGGCCGCTCATTATGGAGCTGCAATTCCCTTGCCCTGATTTATAGCAAGGACTATTCCAACTTGACCGATCCCTATTTTCAGGGATTGCTAGGCTTTTCGCGATCCCGGCCGAAGCAAATTGGCAATGGGTCCCCATCCGGTCCAAGGCAGTTTTGCTGCACTCCTCTGCAATTATGCCTGGATGGTTCGGGTGTTTTATATGAATAGCCCGTATCCAGCCATTTCTGTTCATACCTCGACTTAAATCGGACACTGTTGTTGGCAGGCAAATTTGCAGCGGCAGCGGGATAGGCTTCCGCATTTCTACCGGAAATCTTGCATGATGGGCAAAAAAAAGAAAGACCCTGGCGGGTCTTGCCTTTCAATATGAATCTGATCCGGGCCGATATATTGGCGGAATTCAGTTCTTATTCATTATCCTTGGGGGGATCGGTCAGGGATATACCGTATTTGGCCGCCTTGCGCAATACCGTGGAAGAGTCGATGCCGAGCTGCTTGGCGACCTCGCGGGTAACCCGGTAACGGCTGTAGGCATGGGAGATGATTTCCTTTTCAACGAATTCCACCGCGTCTCTAATGGGAAGCACCCCTTCGACGGATATCTGGGGATGGATGTCCTGGCGCAGGGGGTTTTTCAGATTAATGGGCAGGTCTTGTCCGGTCAGCACATCCCTGGGGATAGTGACGATCATCCGCTCGATAACATTCTCCAGTTCTCGAACATTGCCAGGCCAGTTGTAATTCATCAAATCATCAATGGCATCAGACAGCAATTCCTTGTGCAGGTCGTATTTCTTGTTAAACAGCTTGATGAAATGAGCGGCCAGCAGTGGTATCTCTTCCTTGCGGATCCGTAGAGGCGGCACTTCCATCGGCACCACGTTGAGGCGATAGTAGAGGTCTTCCCGGAACTGACCGCTGGCCACCAGTTGGGCTACATCCCGGTTGGTGGCGGCGATTACGCGTACATCGACGGGGATGGTCTTTTCCCCGCCCACCCGTATTATTTCCTTGCACTCAATCACCCTCAAAAGATTGGCTTGTAAACTGAAGGGCAGCTCGCTGATTTCATCCAGGAGGATCGTCCCCCCCTCGGCCAGTTCGAAGTAACCGGCCCGGCCTCCTTTTTTGGCCCCGGTGAAGGCTCCTGGGTCGTAGCCGAATAATTCTGATTCCAGCAGGTTCTTGGCGATGGCGCCGCAGTTTATCTTGATG
>CAZOMS010000013.1:0-26580 GCA_964580805.1 uncultured Syntrophomonas sp.
GCTGCCATCAAGGTCTCATAATAGGTTTCCGCCTGCCCGCGGGTGGCCCGCATCAAGACCACCATATCACGGTACTCCAGGGGGCGCTGGCACTGGTTTTGGCTGTCATAGAACTCCTGCCCGTGCAGTTCTTTAAGACGGGCCGCTACCACCTGGGCTTCAAATTCTATATCCCCTGGTTCTTCTTCCAGATCCTCCATAGCAGAGCCGCCTGCTTCCTCTTCCGGTTCCGGTTGTTCCTCCATTTCTTCCTCCGGGCCCAAGCCCTGTTTGTCGACCAGAACCAGTTCCACTTGGCTGGTGTTCAGCTCTTCCTCCACATCAAGCGGCATCTGCAGGCCATATTCCAGAAAAACCTCGGGCCGGTAATCGATCTCCCCGAATTGCCGGGTCATGATATGGCTGAAGATATCATTCACGGCATTGATAATAGGCCGCCGGCTGCGGAAATTGGCGCTCAGGTCGATCCGCCGGTCAGGACTCCCCTGGGGATCGTGATAGGCCTCATATTTCTCCATGAACAGGGAAGGATCGGCCAGCCGGAAACGATAGATGCTCTGCTTGACGTCCCCCACCAGAAAAAGGTTGTCGCCGCGTTTGATGCGGTTGAGAATGGTCTCCTGGACCAGATTGCTGTCCTGGTATTCGTCTACAAAGATGTAATCGAACTGGCGTTGGTAATCGGTCGCGGTCAGCGGGTCGGCCAGAATCTCCAGGGCGTAATGCTCCAGGTCGTTGAAGTCGGCCAGTCCGCGATCGGTTTTGCTTTCCCGGTAGCGGTGGTGAAACTTCTCGGCCAGCCCGGCCAGGCAGACCATGCCCGGATACATCGCCTGTAAATCCTGGCAGAACTCTCCCGGCGACAGGAACAGGGTTTTGCTGTTCAATTCCTTGATCACCTTTTTGCCCTGGTCGCGCAAATCCTGCACTTCCTGCTTAAGGTCTGGATCGATATCTTTGCGGGCGGCAGCCAGCCGGCGGTGTCCCACCCGGCTCAACTGACCGTAAAAATGATAAAATCCCTGGCCCAGCGCTGACTGGAGATCCTTAACGATCTGCAGGTCATCCTGCAGGGCCTCCAGGTATGACCAGGGACCGCCCGGAAGAGCTGCCAGGCGGGCTGCCTCCCTGAATATCTCTTCTACGCCGGCCAATTCAATCCCGATCTGTTCCAGCAGGCTTTTTACCCAGCCGCTCTCACCGAAGCGTTGGGCATCCAGATCGAAATCCTCCGCCTTTTGCTGCAGCCATTCCAGGGGCCGGGGCTGGCTCTGAATGAATTCGTAGGCGCGCAGGACCAGTTCCCGCATCGGGGTGTCGTCCCGACCGCCGGCGTACATCTCCACCAGGTTGAGGAACTGGGGCTCACCCAGTTCATATTCGGTTTCAAACAGCTCCTCCAACACTTCCAGTTTCAGCAGCGCGATCTCTGCGGCGTCGCCCACCCGGAAGGAGGGACTGATATTTATGATGTGAAAGTAGCGCCGCACCACGTCCAGGCAAAAGGAATGCAAGGTGCTGATCGCGGCCCGGTTGAGCAGGCTGATCTGCTGGCGCAGAAATTCCTGGTCGGCCCCCTCTTCCTGCATGGCTCCCAGCAGGCGGGAACTGATCCGCGACCGCATCTCCCCTGCCGCGGCCTGGGTAAAGGTGACTATCAGCAGGCGATCGATGTCGATGCGATCCTGCCGCACCAATTGAATGATGCGTTCCACCAGCACCGCGGTTTTACCGGAACCGGCCGCTGCCGCCACCAGCAGGTTGTGCCCCCGGTCGGTGATCGCTTCCAGTTGTTTATCGGTCCAGCGGGTCATGGCTGTCTCCTCCCCGTGCGGCGGATTCTTTCCAGCACCTCTTCGCGGCTATAGCGGGGCAGGATCCGATAGCGGTTATCGTCCAAACGCCGGTCAAACTGGCATATGCCTTGGTAGGAACAATAGCGGCAAGCGGTATGCTGACCGATCTTGACTGGGTTTATCCGCACCCGACCGCTGTTGATCTCCCGGCCGATCTGGGTCAGCAGTCCCCGGACATGACTGAGTAGGGCCTGCAGATCCCGGGCGGAAACCACCGAGGAGGCCTTGGTAAAATCACCGTCCTTTTTTATTCCGGCTGGTATTATTTCCGAGGAGCCCGTCCCCAGGTCCTTGTCCAAACAGTTCACCAGTCTGGTGTCGGCCAGCATCAGCCCTTTCAGCTTGAATTTGCGGGCGATCTGGCGCTCCACCGTGGCTATGATATCTGGATTGGCTTCTACCAGGGGATCATCGATTTTGAAATAAAAGACGCAGCCAGGTTGTATTTCCCCTTTGGCCAGACCTTCGGCCCCTGCCATCACCGCCAGCAGGTAGACGATCAACTGCAGTGACAGACCGTGGTAGATGTCACTCAACTGGAAATCCGCTCTTCCCGATTTGTAATCGATTATCTTGACGAAGGTGCCGTCCTCGTTCTCCAACAGGTCCACCCGGTCGATGCGGCCTTCCAGGGACATCTTGCGGCCATCCCCCAATCCCACTTCGATAGCCGGGAACATCTGCCCGGGGCCGAAGCCCACCTCGAAATGGCAGGGCTGGAACTCACCCTGCTGCAGCTGTTGGGTAAGGACCCAGGCCGCCCGCCGGCTGATGCGCTGGAGTCGCTGGGCCAGGTGCTGATACCGGGGGCTGCTGATGAATATGCCCTCTCCCTGAATGGGCACCAACCGGTCCATCACTTTATCCACCAACCGGTCCGAGTCGCATTTGTCAAGGGTCCTCCAATCCAGATTTTCATTATCCAACTCCGCCGCATACGAACTCAGGCAGCTGTGAAAAAGCTCGCCGATATCCGGCGCAGCCACTTCATAGACCTTACGTTCCTGGGGCCGCAGCCCATAACGGATGAAATGGGCGAAAGAGCAATTGACGTACTTTTCCAGCCTGGAAACGCTGGAGCGAAGAGGCAGGGTGTAAATCCGCCCGGCCAGACCGTGACCGATTCCTTCCACCTGGTTGCGGTGAAACAAGGCCTCCCGGGTTTCCTGCAACCGCCGTTCCCAGTCACTGCGGCCCTGATACCACCAAAACACATCCCGCCAAAGGGGGTCGACGGGCAGACCATCGGCATGGGCCCGCAGGTTTTCCACCAGGTATTTGTAGGTGCTGGCGGGGGCGGCTATCTGGTGCAGATCCAGATCACGGTGTTTGACCGCATCACCGGTGGTCTTTATCCCGGGCAGAAGGGCCCGAATACGGTTGATCATGATTGAGGGACGCAGGGCGCGCCCTTCATTATCCGCCATGGCGTAGGACAGCCCCAGATACTCATGGGGTTTGCTCAAAGCAGTATAGATCAAAAATCGTTCCTCGGCACTGCGGCGGTTTTTGTCAAATCCCAACTCCAGCCCTCGAGACTGCAGGGTTTCTTTCTCGTACTCGGTCAGAATCCCCTCCTCCACCCCGCCCGAGGGGATGACGCCGTCATTCATGCCCAGGAACAACATCCCCTTGATGATGTGGCTCTTGGAGCGCTGAATAGATCCCACCAGCACCTGGTCAATGGTGGTGGGGATGATACCTACCTCCATCGATTCAAAACCGGCCTCCAACAGGTTGAGGTATTCCCTGATATCCACCTCCTGATCGCCCAGGATCTCCACCATTTGGTCCATAATGTCCAGGATCATATTCCATATCTGGGCCTGCTCTTGGACTGTTTCCAGCTGGCCCAATACATTCATGCGGCCGATCCAGGCCTCCAGCCGCTCCGGCAATCCGATCCTCACCAGGTATTCGTAATGAGCCCGGCACATGGCTGTTACCGTCAAGCCGCTGCCGCGGACCTTGGCCGCCAATTCCTGCAAGGGTTCCACCAGCATCCGGCGGTCAGCATTTAGCATGGTGCTTATTTCCGGGACATCAGCGGTAAATTCCTGCTGCCAGCGGTTCCCCTGGATCCCGCAGCGCAGGACATGGTTTTCCAGTATCTCCACCTGATCTGGTTCCATACCGCTGAAACCGGTCTTCAGATACGCGAATACATCCTCATATCGATAGCCCCTCCGGATGATCTCCAGCGCTGACATGACCAGCTTGATGATAGAGTTGTCCAGCAGGCTGCGTTTGCGGTCCATGAAGACGGGAATCTCGTATTCATCGAAAACCCTCTTGATCAAAGGCGCGTAGGTTTCCATATCGTTGCAGACCACCGCCAGGTCCCGATAGCGCCAGCCCCGGTCCCGGACCAGCTGCACCACCTGAGCGGCGGCCCATTCCACTTCAGTGCTGAGATTGGCAGCAACGAAGATCTCGGTATCCTTTATAGCGGTGACTTTTGTCTTCGCATCTTTAATCTCTGTATCTCTAACATCCGTATTTCTAATCTCCGCATCCTTTACTCCCGCATCCAGACTCCGGGACGGATAGGCGAACAGTTCCTGCTCCAGGTGCCTGATAGCAGGATTGAGGGGACCCATAGCGGGAGTCGGCGACACTACCGTAATCTGTGGTTCCAGACCCATCCCCCGGGCCAGGGCCTGCAATTTGTGAAGATCCTGCCAACCCAGGCTGAACAGTTCCCGGTCCCGGGACTGGCCGCCGGGATCCAGGGTCAGACTGATGGTCATATCCCGGGCCACCGCCATCAACCGGGTCAGGATCTTAAAACTCTGGGGGGAGAGGGTACTGAAACCGTCAACCCAGATGCGGGCCTTGGAGATGAACTCCGCCCCGGCGATCTTTTCGCTCAATAGGTTCAGGTAGTCATTGGCATCCAGGTACCGGCCCTGCAGATATCCGTTGAATTCTTCATATATCAAGGCGATGTCATGCACCTTCTGACCCACCAGCGTACCCTCGCAGTCGGCTGTGCCCTGCCGCAGCTCTTCGGCGGTGATGTCATGCCCTTTCAAGTCCGATAGCAGTTCCCCCAGACGGGGCACGAAACCCGGCTGCAGGGCGGCCTTTTTATAAACGGTGAGACGGGCGGAGTTATCGTCGATGGTTTTGCGCAGCACCATCTGCCGGCCTTGCTCATTGAGCACGACCCGGGTCGCACCGCCCGCCTGCTCGAACACTCGCCGGGCCAGGCGGGTGAAACTCAAGACCTCCACCCGGATGATGCCGGCTACATTTAGACCCTTGATGAGGTCGCGCTCCGACTGCAGGGTGTATTGATCCGGCACCAACAAAAACAGATGCTCATCACAACCCTGCTGGAGGCAGGCCTTGATCTCCTCCATTATTAGCTTGCTTTTCCCGCTCCCGGCTCGACCCAGGATAAAACGAATTGCCATGATCTCCTCCTCCAGAGGCAATGGGACGAAATATCAAGGAACGATTATGTTGTGTCACCAGAATCGTCCGAAACCACCGAAAAAGTGTCTTAATGTATAGTGCTGAGCGTTAGCGAAACACCCTGCAACCATATAAATACCAATAATACGGTTTCTTTGAGGAGATCCTTCGTCGCCTTCGGCTCTTCTGGATGACAAAAAAGTACTTATCGTTAGTCTTGGACTGCTTTCGAGCAAGCCCAACCGCTTCCATCACTGCCTTTTATTCTACCATGATTGGGTGGTGGGCAGATATTTCTTGTCGGGGTGGAAGGAAATGCCGTGATTATGCCGAAACTTATAAGCATATGTGATAGTGTGGGTCAACAAGAGATGATGAAAGAGGGTATCCTGGATGAATCTGGACAAGAAGAGGATATTGATGTTTTATTTGCTGAAGTATATGTGGATCCTGGTGGCCACCGGTTTCTATATAGTGTGGCTGAAAACCCAGTATGGTCTGGACATCGATGTCATAATGGCCGACCGTAATGCCAAGCTTTATGCCATCGGTGTCTTCGCTCTGCTGGTAGGCTCTACCGGCTGGGTGTTCTATATTATCAACCGGGCCATGTACCGGGAGTAAACTTTCCGGGCAATGATCGCTTAGACCTGTACCAACGTTTCCGCCCAGCCACCTGCACCGGCGCCGTGACATCCCGATTGGTTGTATGTTTTCATAGGGCATGACCGACCGCTGGAATAGAGCACCAATAAGAAAGCCCCCGGCGAACCGGGGGCTTTCTTGTTTTCCGACGATGGTTTAGTATTCAAAGACCTCCACCGGGACGTCGATAGATGAGGTGTCACCATCGATGATGATCTCGGCCAGGTTCCATACATTGGGCATCACGTTACGCAGGTAATAGCGGGCGCTGGCCACTTTACCATTATAGAAGTTGTAATCGTAGTGGTCGGGACCGATTTCCTCAGCCCGTTTCGCGGCTAAGACTGCCTGATCCAGCAACTGGCGCCCTGCGTACAGAGTGGCGGTGGCGGTCAGGACCCGCCGTGAATACAGGGGGATCTTGGCCAGGTTTTCTTTCATGTAACCGGTCAGGGCGCCGATCATCTTCTGATAGGCGTTCAGGGCCCGTTCCAGGTTGGCAAACTCCTTCAAGAGGGCGGGGTTATCCTTGTTGGCGGCACAGAAGTCCACCATCTCCTTCAGGAATCCGGCAAATACGCTGCCGCCTTTCATAGTCATCTTGCGTCCTACCAGGTCCAGCGACTGGATGAAATTGGTGCCTTCCCAGATGGAATAGATCTTGGAATCGCGGGCTATTTGTTCCACCGGGTACTCGGAGCAATAGCCATATCCGCCATAGGCCTGGATGGCCTCACCGATCAGCCACCAGGATTCGTCGGTGGGATAGGCTTTACACAGCGGGGTAGTCATCTCAATAAGGTCACTGGCCGCTTTTCTTACCTCCGGATCGGGATCGCGGTGGCGCTGATCGAAGGCCAGGTACACCCGGTACATCATGGCCCGGATGGCATCTATATGAGCTTTCCCCATCATCAGGGTGCGTTTGATATCCTCATGGTTGATGATGGCCACCCGGCCTGCTCTGGGATTGGTAAACGGACGGCCCTGGATCCTCTCCTTGGCATTATCACGGGCATTGGCGAACGCGTTGATTATACAAGACAAAGCCATGTGTCCGGTCTCCATGCGGGCCAGGTTCATCATCTGGAACATCTGGGCCATGCCTTCGCCCTTGCCTTCGTTGGTACGGGGATCGATACCCAGCAGCCAACCCCGGCAACCGTCGTTCTCGCCAGCGGCGAGGGAGGCCGTCACTGAACCATGCTGTCCCATCTTGTGCTCAATCCCGGTGATCTGGAAGTCGTTGGGCTCCAGGCTGCCGTCCTCATTGACCCATAATTTAGGCACCACAAACAAAGATATTCCCCCGGTTCCGGGTTTCGAACCCTCGATGCGGGCCAGGTACAGATGGATGACGTTTTCGGTAAAATCATTATCGCCGCCGGTGATGAATATTTTGTTCCCCTTGATCTTGAAAATGCGGGGATGGTCGGTCGGATAGGCCTTGGATAGAATGTCGCCCACGTCTGAACCGGCGCTGGGTTCAGTCAGACACATGGTCCCTGCCCAGGTCCCGTCCATCATTTTGGGCAGGAACATGGCTTTGAGTTTATCGTCGCCGAAACTCTGGATGAGGTCGGCGGCACCGCTGGTCAACAATACATAAGGCATAAAGGTTGGGTTGGCAGCACAGATCAGTTCCCAGACGGCAGCATGCAACATCTCAGGCATTACCATGGCGCCTTCGGAATTATCGATGTTGCTGGTCCCCCAGCCCTCGCTTTGCAGTTTTTTAAACAGCGGACCGTAGCTGGGCGGCAGGGTCACCTTGCCATCTTTATATACTACCGGATGGGTTTCATTTTCGTTATTGGTGGGCTCGATCAATTCTTTGCACATCTTGAGAATCGGTCCCAGTACCGCTTTGATATCATCGCGGGAATAATAATCCGCGAATTGAGGATAATTGAAGACGCCTGCGGTAGGCAGCCATTCGCCGATTATAAACTCGTAATCCCGGATATTATTTATAGCAAAATTTGATGCCACGTGGTTTTTCCCTCCAATCATGTATGTGTCATTCCCCCGCCGCGACGGGAGGCTCAATTAACAAAAAAGAAGTGCTGGCGATGGCTGGCTGTCCAGCCATCACCCGCAAAATAGAAGAGGGGTAGGGTTATATCTCCCGGGTCCACAGTGAGGCCATGGCAGGCCCCCCGCCTACGCATAACGAGGCCCCGCCTACGGTTTTGCCCAATCTCTCCAGTTCATAGTACATGGAGACGATTATCCGCAGGGCGGTAGCTCCCACCGGGTGACCCAGGCCAATACCGGAGCCATTGTCGTTGATATTGCCGTCCTGTTCAAAGGTGCCGATGTTGAGGTCGATGCCGGCTGTCTCCTTGATCATGCGGCCAACCCCCAGCACCTGGGCGGCAAAGGCTTCATTTATCTCCCAATACTCAACGTCCTCGTACTTCATGCCCGCTTCCTTCAGGCACTTGGGTATGGCCACTGCCGGTCCCAGACCCATGACCCGAGCGTCAACACCTTCAGAGCATACATTGATGAGTTTCATTAAGGGCTTGATGCCCAGCTCTTCTGCCTTTTTCTTTGTCATCATGACCACTGCTGCCGAAGCGTCGTTGATACCGGAGGCGTTGGCAGCGGTGACTACGCCGCCTTTCTTAAAAGCTGGCGACAGTTTTGCCATAGTTTCCAGGCTGGCGCCGCGGATGGGGTGCTCATCGTTCTCGAACAGAAGCTCTTTCTTGCCCTTCTTAACCAATACCGGTACTATCTCCCTGGCGAAGCGGCCTTCATCCACGGCCCGGATCGCGCGCTGGTGGCTCAACAGGGCCAGTTCATCGCATTCTTCCCTGGTGATGCCGTACTGCTCGGCGATGTTCTCAGCGGTCACGCCCATGTGACCCCCAGCCAATGTGCAAACCAGACCATCGGCCAGCATTGCATCCTGGGCTTTGGCGTCACCCATGCGGGCTCCCCATCTCATGTTCTGCAACAGGTAAGGGATGTTGCTCATGCTTTCGGTTCCTACCACCAGGGCGATGTCATTCTTACCCAGCATCAGCTTCATGGCCGCCAGTTCCATGGCCCTCATGCCGGAAGCGCAATTCTGGTTGACCATACTGGCGCTGGACTCCACCGACATCCCGATTTGCTGGGAAATAATACGGGCCGGCAGGGAGCCGTTGCCATGGTGCAGGCACATGCCCAGCACGATCTCATCGATCTGCTTCGCATCTATGCCCGCCCGATTGATGGCTTCGGTAGCGGTGATTTTGCTCAATTCATTGGCGCGGACGCCAGCCAAAGATCCATTGTAAGCGCCGATCGGGGTCCGGCAGGCGCTGACCACTACGACTTCGTTCAGTTCTTTTGCCATATTTTAATCTCCTCTTCCCAAATTTTTTCGTAATTTACTGAGACTACTGTATCTTGTTGGTGGTTACCCAGATCCCCATCTGGTCCGCCTCTTTGATCAGTTCATCACGCAGGTCGGGGTGGGCCAGGTTGATCAGCAATTCTGCCCTCTCCCACGTACTCCTGGCCTTCATGTTGGCGATACCATATTCGGTCACCACATAGTAATTCATGCTGCGGGGTACGGTTACGGTGGCTCCCTTGGTCAAGGTGGGTACTATACGGGACTTGAGATTGCCCTCTTTGTCTTTGTAGGTGGAGGTCAAACAAACCAGTCCCAGGCCGCCCTTGGAGAAATAGGATCCAAAGATGTAGTCGAGCTGACCGCCAGTACCCGAAATTTGCCGTATACCTGATGATTCCGAGCAAACCTGGCTGAACAGGTCGATCTCCACCGCGTTGTTGATGCAAATCATATTATCCTGTTGGCGGATGACCGCGGGATCGTTGGTGTAGCTCACCGGGTAGCTGGCGCAAAAGGGATTCATATCCAGGAAGTCATATAATTTCTTGGTGCCCATGGCAAAGGTATAGGCCATCTTGCCCTTGTCCAGCTGTTTGCAGCGGTTGGTGATCTTGCCGGCATCGTACATATCTACAAATGAATCCACCAGCATCTCGGTATGGACTCCCAGATCTTTTAGATCCGATTGGGCTATCATGGCCCCCACCGCATTGGGCATAGCCCCTATCCCCAACTGCAGGCAGTCGCCGTCCTTAATCTGCTCCAGGATTATGGAAGCTATTTTCTTGTCGGTATCGCTGATAGGTAGTTCGGGCAGATTTATGAGCGGTTTGTGATCGCCTTCTACGAAATAGTCGACTTCCGAAACATGTATTGTCTCCCGCAATCCGCCCAGGCATCTGGGTACTGATTCATTGACCTCACATATTACTATCTTGGCAGCATCTACCACCGCATGGGTGATGGAGTTGGAGGTACCGATATTGACAAAACCGTGCTTGTCAGGAGGAGTTACCTTGATCAGGGCTACATCCACCGGAACATAGCCACGGTCATAAAAACTAGGGCCCTCATGATAGGTCAGAGAGATGTAGTTGCACAGATTTTTATCATGCAGCTTGCGGCTGGCTCCGCTGAAATGCCAGTCATTGTAGATGAAATGCTTCCTCTCCGGATCGCCCAGCACGGCTTGGGGCGGGAAAGGACAGGTCACGGTTCTGATAGTTACTGCTTCTAGTTCGTCTTTCCTTTTAGCCAAAGCGGCATCCAAAACATGGGAGGCCATCACAAATTCGCCATAATGGACCAAATCACCTGACTTAACGACTTTCATGGCCTCATCTACCGGTACCAGTTTGCTCTTGTATTCATCCATCCAACTCATTCCATATCCCTCCTCTAAAATCGATCAATACATCACTGCAGTGGCCTGTATGGGGGGCAACATAAATCTATTTCCCTTTGAAATCCGCTTTACGCTTCTCTACAAATGCGGTCATGCCTTCTAATTTATCATCGGTGGCGCAACTCATGCCGAACATATCAGACTCGATGCTCATAGCGGTGTCGATATCGACCTGCATCCCCTTGCCGATGGCAAATTTGGCATAGCCGACCGCCAGCGGGGCTTTGGAAGCTATTTTCTTGGCCATCTTGCGGGCCTCGTCCATCAACTGTTCGGGCGGGCACACATGGTTGACCAACCCAAGGCGAAATGCCTCGTCGGCCTTGATATTGTCTGCGGTATAGATAAGCTCTTTGGCGCGTCCTTCACCGATGAGCCGCGGCAGCCGCTGGGTGCCGCCAAAGCCTGGTATAATGCCCAGACCCACTTCCGGTTGCCCGAAGAGCGCTTTCTCCGAGGCCAACCGGATGTCACAGGCCATGGCCAGTTCGCATCCGCCGCCGAGGGCGAAACCATTGACGGCGGCGATGATAGGCTTCTCCATCAGTTCCATCTGCCGGAATACCTTTTCCCCGAAATCGGCGAAGAAACGGCCTTCAGCCGGGGAGAGGGGCAGCATAAAAGTAATGTCGGCTCCGGCTACAAAGGATTTGTCTCCGCTGCCGGTGACTATCATTACCTGAATATTGGGATCGGCTTTGACGTCCTTGACGGCGGCCTCTATTTCATACAGCGTGTCCCCATTGAGGGCGTTCAAGGCTTTGGGTCGATTGATGGTCAAAATCGCCAGGTAGTCTTCTTTTTCCAAAAGGATGTTCTGGAATTCCAAGATCCTGCCTCCCTTCTTCTATACTGAGGATTTTGCCTGAAGCATAAATATAAATGGGAGCTCTCCTGATCTGTCATCCTGCACGAAGCCAAGAATACAAATCCGCTGGCTGGGCTTGATCATGATGCATACAAACGAAAGGACCATTCGAAAACAACTATTTATGCAAAATCCTCATCACTCATTACCGTAAACAAGTGCGCTGACCTGAATTACCGCTATTTGTAATCGTAAAATCCTTTTCCGGTCTTCATGCCCAGGTGTCCCGCCCGTACCTTCTGCCGGAAGGCCAGGGAAGCACGATATTTGGAATCGCCGAACTCTTTCCAGAAGTAATCGCAAATGGCCAGCACGATATCGATGCCCACCAGGTCAGCCAGAGCCAGTGGTCCCATCGGCATGCCAGCGCCCAACTTCATGGCCTTGTCTATTTCAGCTGCGGTAGCGGTGCCTTCCTGGAAGACCATGCCGGCTTCGTTGATGTAAGGTACCAGGATGCGGTTGACGATGAATCCAGGTACTTCTTTGGCAACAACCGGCTCCTTGCCGATCTTTTTACTCATCTCCACGGTGAGGTCCACTACATCCTGGGTGGTCTCCGCCCCCGGGATTACTTCCACCAACTTCATGACCGGAACCGGATTGAAGAAATGCATACCCACGACTTTGTCGGGGCGGCTGGTGGCGGCAGCTATCTCGGTGATGCTCAATGCAGAGGTATTAGTGGCGAGAATGGTTTCCGGTTTGCAGATCTCGCTCAACCCAGCATGGACCTTTTTCTTGATATCGATGTTTTCAATAATAGCTTCGATGATGATGTCGCAATCCTTGAGCAGCGCAGTGTCTGTTCCCGTGGACAGCAGTTTTCCGAATCCGGCTACATCTTCAGCCGCCTTCTTGCCCTTTTCGACTGCCTTGGCCCAGGTCTTATCAAGGCCCTTGATCGCTTTTTCGACTACCGCCGGCACCACGTCAACCAAAACCACAGTGAATCCTGCTTCTACACTGACCTGGGCTATCCCAGCCCCCATCGTTCCTGCTCCTAGTACACCAATTTTACTGATCGCCAATCTACTCTCCTCCTTATATTTTTTTTGGGATAGAATGAGCGTCTCAAGACACCCCACTCCCCTTCTGGTTCATAAATAAAAGCAATTTGTATGCCAACTATTTTCACAAAGCCTGGAAAGGCGGTAATCTTGGGCTTTTATAAATAAACGTAGGCATTTGTGATTGTGCGACCTTTCTCTAAAGACTAATTATGCAACCCTTTTTTCGTCCAATTTAAATGGGATTGGTTGCTTTTTGCAACTATTTAGAAGTTTCTCAGAGTATGCTCCTATGCATCCACTGATTGGGCTCTCGCCGGCCGGACTACCTCAGGCATCACCTCACTGAGCCTGCGCACCGGGGATAATGTGACCATCCGCAATGTTGCCACCCTGACTAATCCGGCTGGATTGGGATCGACCGACACTAACAGTGCCCAAGTCTTAATAAACGGGGTCGATTGACAATTGCCGTCCAATAATGAGACTCTCTGATATGGGGCCTGTCGCAGATCAGAAAAAAAGGTTGCATTTTGCAACCCTTCAGTCCCATTACCTTGGGCCAAGCCTTTTTGCTTGGTCTGTAACTAATATATAATTCTATTTTTCTGATCGGGCAACGCATTTCATCATATTATAGTGATGTTTCCCAGGCATGATTCTTCCATGTTACCGTACTGTTCCACCCCGGTCTTTGGGATTGAGGAGGCCAAATTTATCCAACTTGCGGTACAATACTGATTTGTTGATTCCCAGGATGCGGGCGGCCCGGGCCTTATTGTTGCCGGCCGCAGCCAGCACCCGCATAATGGTGGCCCTTTCCGTTCTTTCCACCGCTTCAGCCAAGTTATCTACTGATATTGGCATCTGTTCCGCTGCGGGCAGCAAATTAGCCAGATAGGGAAAATGCTCGGGGAGCAAACACGCTTGCCGGTGAAGATCCGCCATGTTGATAGCCCGTTCCAGCAGGTTTTCCAATTCCCTTACATTACCGGGCCAATCATAGGCGCCCAACAAATCGAGGGTCTCCGGGGCAACTTTCTCTACTCGGGAATGCATGCGGCAATTCAGTTTCGGCATCAGGTAATTTACCAGCAAGGGTAAGTCCTCGCGCCGCTCCCGCAGAGTGGGCACATGAATACTCACAACATTGAGTCGGAAGAACAGGTCTTCCCGGAAAGCGCCCTGTTTAACCATACCCTGCAGGTTCCGGTTGGTGGCAGCTATGATCTGAACATCGACGCGGAACGGTTTGTTGCCCCCTACCCGCTCCACCTCCCTCTCCTGTAAAACGGTCAGCAGCTTCGACTGCATGGCCAGGGGCATGTCGCCGATCTCGTCCAGGAAGATGACTCCCCGGTGGGCCAGTTCGAATTTTCCCGGTTTTCCCCCTTTACGGGCCCCGGTAAACGCTCCTTCTTCATACCCGAACAGCTCCGATTCCAGCAACTGATCAGGCATGGCAGCGCAATTTACCCGGACAAAGGGGTGATCCGAGCGCGAACTGGATTGATGAATGGCATGGGCAAACAGTTCCTTACCGGTCCCGCTTTCCCCTTGAATGAGGACGGTAGAGCCGGTAATGGCGGCGCGCACCGCCATTTGTTTTATAGTGCGCAGCTTTTCGCTTACACCGACTATGTCGGCAAAACTGTATTTGGAACTGTAAATGCTGCTGATTACATCCTTGTATTGGGCTAATTGGCTTTCCAGGTCGCGCAGTTTTTTGGAAAGGATTCTAACCCCGGCAGCATCCATGACCAGGCTCTGGCCCATGGCCCCGATCATTTCACCGTCCCGGTACAAGGGTATGCGAAATACGATGGTATCATGATTATTTACCCGCCAGTGGTCAGCCAGATGCACCTCCTTGGTCTGCAGTACTTCAGGGAGGCGTGAATGGGGGGTGATCTCGGTGATGTGACGATTCAGCACTTCTTCTTCTTTCAGACCACCCAGCAACTCCAGATAGGTCTGGTTGATTATGGTGACATTCCCTTCAGTATCGACCATAATTATACCGGTGTAGGGATTCTGCAAAATCCCCTGCATGATTTCAGTAAAGACTTGTTGTTTTTTCGTATCCATGCCCTGCCCCTCCCCAAGTTACCCACATCACATTATTGGGCCCGAAGCGGTTTTTGTATGCTTCCGGTTAATAATATTCTAATGGATACTCGGATTTATTGACAGAGAAGGCGGAAAGATAATAATCCGGGGATTATTATTCCAGAAACAGTATGTGGGCGCCTATCGCCAGCATGGCGACACCGGCCAGGTCGCGGTAATGAAAACTATATTGCTTCATGCCAAAAGCGCCGGTGCAGTCGATCACCAGAGCGGTTATCAACTGGGCAGTTATTATGGCCGTGGTGGCATTTCCAACCCCGATCTGGGACATGGCGGTGACCACCGTAAAAATGATTACTACATTGAGTATCCCCCCCAGGTATCCGTACCAGGGTACTTGGCTCAGTTTGGTAAAGAAACCGAATCCGATGCCCAATACCATGATTAGCAGTAGTGAGGCCAGGGCGCCGATCACATGGACTACCAGGGTGGATTCCCAGGTGCCCACGATCTTCCCCAGAGCGGTGTTTAGAGTTCCCTGCAGGGCCATGGCCGCGCCTGACAATGCAGCTATGGCCAGGTAAATGAGATTGGGCATGATATCTTGTCTCCTAGCTTTTTAGGTCTATTTTCCTATTAAGCGCGGAGATTTATGCACCTTGGGAATCTGAGGTCAGGAGTAGTGCGCTTTGGTTTTAGGATGATACTGCTAAATGTTACTCCCAGCGCAGCGAGGAGTCTGATCAGATCCTTCGCTGCGCGTTCAGAATGACAAGTGCCTTAACTCAATATGATATCCATAATCAGATGAAGGTAGCGACCAGGATAACCGCCATACCCAGCCAAAAGCCGCGGCGGCTGCTGCGCCGGTCCTGGGCTTTGGCCTGGGGCCAGAGCTGAAAGGCAACCAGATAGGCCATAATGCCAGATGCCAGACCCAGCAAAAGAGGCATTAATGAGGGCAGCAGGGATATCAGATAAATGCCCAGCAGGGTGCCTGTCGGGGTAATCAAGCTGAGCAGCAGCATTTGCACAAAAATGAGGGGTTTCCTCACCCCGGCCATTACCAGGGGTACCGCAATGGCCATCCCTTCAGGAATGTTATGAATGCCAATTCCCAGCGCGATCACCATGCCGGTGCGGTTTTTCATCAGGTCCCCGAGAGCGATGGCCATCCCTTCGGGCAGATCGTGCAGGGCGATGCCCAGCATTATCAGGTAGCCCAGGCCCAGCAGGCTGCGGGAGCCTGATTTACGCGTTCCCAGGAAATAATCGCCCCAAACCATCAGCATCAAACCCACGGCGATACCGCCCATGGCTTTTCCAACCCCGTCGTAAAGAAATGCCGAGGGCAGCATATCGAAGACTACTACGGCGGTCATGACCCCGGCCGCCAGCCCCAGGAAAAAGGCCAGGTCGGAAGCGCTCCAGCGCCTTTTAATGAATATCAACACCGCTCCCAGCACTGTTCCCAAGCCTGCCGCAATGCTCCATTGAAGACTGTCAACCAGCAACCTGCCACCTCCTCGCAATTTATTCCATATCTATGAGAGCGGGAGCAAGCATATTCTCTTGATAGGTGAAACTCCACAACTTTGCCCGGTAATGGTCATGCCGAGCTGAGCGAATAATCTCAGCCCAGCCAGACTCTTCGCTTCGCTCTGAGTGACAGCGTCAGCCGGGGCAAAAGGTTGGATGGGGACAATCCCGACATAACTTGAGGCCTGTCCCCAAGTTATTGGTCATATTTTCATACCGACTTACATATTTTTCAAAAGGAGGAGGTGTTGTATGGTGAAAATACCGGCAGAATTGAAAGGCTTGGGGATATCATTGGCCATGGGTATAATCCTGTGTACCCTGGCAGCTGCAGTTGTCTACTACACCGGAATCCAGGAAACAGTACTTAATTTCCTGGGCAAGGCCATCATGGTATTAAGCGTCTTTACCGGCGGAGCGGTGGTCGCCAAGACCTATGGCAACCGGGGACTGGCAAGGGGTTCAACCTTGGGCCTGATGTTCTTTATCGTCATGTTGATAACTACATTTTTGGCCCAACCCACCCACATCTATATCATGGGGTTCATATACACCCTCACCGCCTGTTTGGTGGCGGGCGCCCTGGGCGGTGTTCTGGGGGTAGGTATAAGCGAGGGCAGGTAGAATCCGAATTGCAGGGGCAGAAAAAGACTAGGGAACTGGCAGATAGAGACTATCGCTCAGTTCCCTATTGCTATGGCCAACAACACCAATCCGACCAGTATCAGTGCAGCGGCAATTATAAAGTACAGGGCGGGCATGGCGCCGCGCCTGGCTTTTACCCCCATATTTTGGCCAACAGATTCCGTAAGAAAACTGGTAGTTTAAAATAGTAGACCTTCACCACTTTCACCCTTTCTTTAAATTTGCTGCTACCCGCCGGATCGGGGACAGACCTTCCGGCCCATCTGCTGTACAACGTGTTTCTAGTTCATTGTATGATGACAGGTGGAAAAATGTTACCTTTATGAATATGATCGTCGAGTGGTTTTTATGCAGATTTTAGTCCCATCGGCCCAGTTCGCCGGCCAGATGCTCCCGGGGGATCAAGATGTGGTTCTGAATGGGGATGCTGGTGCGAAAGACCTGCCCATACTGGCGGTCCACCAAACGTTTGTCCAGAACTACCACCGCGCCCCGGTCAGTTTCACTGCGGATCAGTCTGCCTACTCCCTGTTTGAAGCGCAGGGCGGCGTCAGGGAGCATAAAGTGTTTGAAACTGCTCTGGCGGGCGTTCTGATAGTACTGTTCCCAGGCACTGCAATAAGGGTCGGAAGGGGAGCGGAAGGGGAGCTTGACGATGACCAGGCAGCGTAAAACGTCGCCGCGCAGATCGATGCCTTCCCAGAAGGTTTCCACCCCCATCAGGATGCTGTTGTCCTCGTAGACGAAATCATCCATCAGGCTGGCGAAATCGCCGTCCTCGTGCTGGACTAGAAGGTTGAGAGCCCGCTTCTGGCAAAAGGGTCTCAGGGCTGCGGAGGCTTCCTGCAATTGCTGGCGGGAGGTGAACAGGACCATGGTCTGTCCGCCCCGGGCGGCAAAGATATTCTCCAGCACCTGAAAAACCGCCGGGTTGAAGGAATGACTGCCCGGGTCGGGCATATCTTGCACCACATACAGCGCCGCTTGCTTGTCATAGTCGAAAGGCGACTGTTCCAAATGAGTGATCAGCCGCCCATCGCTGCCCATGTCATACAATCCGGCACGGGATATAAAATTATCAAATTTACCTCCTACGGCCAGGGTGGCCGATACCATGACCAAACTCTTCAGCCGACTGTACAGCTTACCGGCCAGCAGACTGCCGGTGTCCACTCCCCCGGCGCACAGGGCCGCTGCCTGTCCCTGGCTGAAATCCACCCAGGTGACAGCATACTCCCGGTTCAGCTCCTCCATCAGAATACTGAACATAGTGTTGCCGGCATCCCGCAAAGCGGAGACCAACTCCAACAGGTCGCTGCTTTCCTCTTCCCCATCCAATTCCCGGACCAATTCATCGAGGCGCAGCACCAGCAGATCCAGGCCGGGATTAAATTCCTGGGTGTAGGTGGCCAGGATTTCCCCCATCCAGCCCTGTTCCCGGTCATCTAGGGTCAGGATGTGGGTGAAGTTATAATTGGGCGGCAGGGCCAATCCTTTGGTAAAGCCAGTGAATAGTTTTTTGGTGGCCTGGTCCAACCCCTCTACCAGCTTTTCGCATTCGTCCAGATAGGGCCCCAGCCGGGAAAACTGGCTGCGCAGATGGATCAGGAAACCTTTGCGGGCCCGGCGCTCCTGATGGTGCAGCAGGCCCAGCAAGCGCAGAAAATCGTTTTGGCTGAAACGGAAAGCCAGGCGGTCGAAGGTCTCTTTAATGAAGGTGTGGGCCTCGTCAATGATGAGGGATGTAAATTCGGGCAGGATATGGTTGTCAACCAAAACGTCGGATAACAAAAGGGCGTGATTAGTCACAATCAGATCGGCTTTAGTCATGGACTTGATCATCCGCAGCCGGAAGCATTTATCATGATACTGGCATTTCTCCCGCAAACAGCTGTTGCGGTCGGCCATCACCGCCGGCCAGTGGCGCATGAGTTCCGGGCTGAGGCCCAATTCCTTGCGGTCTCCGCTGCGGGTAGCTTCAGCCCAGGTCATCATCTTCTGGAAAAACTCTATCTGGGCTTTTTCCAGAGCCTTGCGGCCGGATAGTATCCGCTGGTATTTGTTCCAGCACAGGTAATTCTCCCGGCCTTTGGCTTCGACATACTTGAAGTCAAGGTCCAGGGCTTGTAACAACTGGGGCAGATCGCGGTCCACGATCTGCTGCTGGAGTGCTTTGGTCTTGGTGGAAACCACCACCTTTTCCCGGTTTCGCAGCGCCCATAACAAGGCCGGTACCAGGTATCCGTAAGTCTTGCCGACCCCGGTCCCGGCTTCCGCCACCAGAAAATGTTCGTCCTGCAGGGCTTCGCCTACCGCTTTAGCGAACCGCACCTGCTCCTCCCGGTAGATATAACCGTCCAGAACCTTGGCCAAAGGACCATCCGGCACAAAAATCGATTCAATGGACTGGTAATCAGTCATGATCGATTATCTCCAAACGGGATTCCCCACCCTCGGTTGTGAGGCGGTATACCCCTTCGATCTGGACCATTTTGTCATTTAAAGCCGACCGTACAAAATCCAGATCCTCGGGGGCTACCTTGACCGCCAGGCCGCAGCTGGCCGATATCTGGCGGGGGGTGGGTATGACCAAAAATTCAGCGGAGGTCTCTTTCAATACCCGCTCCGCTTTCAATGCTTGCGATGTAGATTTAAAGGCAATTATGCCATATTCCTTGAGATTGAATAGATCCTGTGCCAATATCCCGTCTCCATCTAATAATCCAATTCGCCTATCTTATAGAAAGTGCCCTTGCAGTAGGCTATGAGCCGTTCGCCAGCCGTCACCCGGGTCTCAGCGAAATAGATCTCCCGGCCGGCTTTGACCACCTTGCCTTCCGCCCGCAGGTTATCTCCCAACCGTGCCGATCCAGTAAACCCGATCGATAAATCGACGGTGACCGCATTCACGCCCAGACTGCGCACCGCGATACCCATAGCGGTATCGGCCAGGGAACTGACCAGTCCCCCCTGTATCAGTCCGATGGAATTGGTATGCTCGGGCCGGGCTTCCATTGCGAATGCTGCCTGGCCGGGAGCAATACTAACCAATTCAATATCCAGCAATTTATAGAAGGGCGCTTCCCAGATTGATTTTAATAAATAGGCAAACAGCTTTTCATCGATTCCCTGATTCACTGGTGTCATTACTTCCGTACCCCTTTAACACTGCTGTGTTTATTGTTCCATCCACAATCTGCAACTAATAAAAGAAATTAATTCTAGCCACAATAATCAATATCAGGAGGTGTTGTCAATGTTGAGAGACGGGCGGATCATATTGTTCCCGCTGGCGGTCTTGTCTTTGTTCCTGGCGGCTTACTTCTTTTTTCAATCGGCCTACCAGCCGGAAACGAAACCAGTGCCTGAAACCGAATTGAATCAACCGCCCGTTCTGCCTCCCGCCCCCGAACCAGTGTGGTTTGTGCGGTTCGCGGTCGAGGATCAGAAATCAACCTATTACACCGAGCACCCCCAGGCCCCAGCCTCGGCCTCTGCCCGGGGATATTTCCTGGGATCGGGAGCGGTTCATCCCCGCTACCCGCTCAATGCCGGCGGAGAAGCCCGGGAACCGATCATTCCCTTTGGCACTACGCTGTTTTTGGCCCAGCCGGTACAGATCCAGGGCGATTGGCATGATACCCTGGAGGTCAATGATACCGGTGATGTTTATTATGGCCTGTGGCGCAATTATCCCTATTGGGTCGACGTCTATGCGGGAGCTACCAATTACTACACCCAAAAGGCGGCCCTCGAAAGCGGAGTCGACCTGATCGACTATCATTGGTACGAACCCTGGCAATAGCCTGGTAATAGCTTTCGCACCCGTTAATTGCTGGAGGGTTTGGGATGCTTCTTCTTGTCGTCCGATTCGTACCGGATTTTATTGGCGCACCGGTCGCAGATGAAATTGCCCGGTTTGCTGGGATCGGCAGCTTTTTTCTCTGCTACCTTTTTAAAATCCTTGTCATCTTCGTAAAGTTGATAAACCTTGCTGCACAGCATGCATTTGGCTTCTACCTGTTCCATAACATATCCCCCTTTCAATTGGATTAATCGCTGACCGTAACCTCGGGCAGCACCTTCATATAGAGTACGTTTTGATAGTTATAAGAACCTATGACGTTGCCATCCTGGTCATACATGTAATTCAGGGAGGGCCCGCCGGCATAAACCTGGGCCTCCGGGTCGATCCCCAAGCTTTTTACGTAGCATTCGACCTCCGCCTGGTCATTGAAGCGGATATTGACCTTGATCAAGGCCGCTTCCTCGGTTTTGGCACCCGGCAACAAAGACCGGTAATCGTAGCCGCATCCGACCGTTCCCAGAGCCAGCAGTATCATCAGGAGGGCTAGTATAACTTTATTCCTGCTCACAGTTCCGTCCTCCGGCTCCTGCGCCTCAGTCCCGGACCGGCCACCGGTCCTGGCTTGGCCGCCCCCATTAACCGCAGACTGCTGCGGTTGAGCCACTCGTTCAAGCGGCGGTTGACCCGGTAGTGAATAGTATCAGCGGGAAATTCGCCATTTTCCTTGCGTTCCCCGGCTGCCAACCCGGACAGGATCTCCAGCCCCTGGTCAACATGGTGGATGGCCCAGATATTGAATTTCCTGGCTCTCACCGCGGCGATGACGTTTTGGTCCAGCATTAGGTTACGGATATTCTGCCAGGGAATGATGATCCCCTGTTCACCGTCCAATCCGCGTTTTTCGCACACCCGGAAGAAGCCCTCGATTTTGTGGTTGACCCCGCCGATCGCTTGTATCTCCCCATTCTGATTGACCGATCCGGTCACCGCGATCCCCTGGCGCAGCGGAACTTCAGCTAAACTGGACAGCAAGGCATACAGCTCGGCGCTGGAGGCGCTGTCGCCTTCGATGCCGGCATAATTTTGCTCAATAGTCAAACTGGCCGATAAGGACAGGGGTTTGTCCTGGGCATATTGAGCACCCAGATAGCCATTCAAGGTCAGGACTCCTTTGCTGTGAATGCTGCCGCTGAGGTGGATTTCCCGCTCGATATTGACCAGCCCTTTCTCACCCATAAAGGTTTTGGCCGTAATGCGGACCGGTTTGCCGAACTGGTGGTCCCCCACCTGGTAGACCGCCAGCCCGTTCAGCTGACCCACCTTGCTCCCGGAGACATCGATCATTATGGTGCCCTGCTCGATGTATTCCTGCATCCGTTCCTCAATCATAGCCGAACGGTCGTGTTTCTCAGCTATGGCCCGGCGAACGTGTTCACGTTCCACCAGCTCGGCTTTATCATAACCTGCCCAGCAATTGGCCTCATATATTATCTCCACCAGTTTGTTGAACAGGGTGCTTAATTTGTTCTGGTCATCGGCCATACGACTCCCATAGTCAACCACCTGGGCTACTGCCCCCGGCTTGAAATGCCTAAGTTTTTTCCTGCTGCAGACCGAACTGACGAAACGGGCATAATCCCTGGTATTCGAAGGCGTACGGTCCATGTCAATGTCGAAATCGGCTTTGATCTTGAATAGTTTCTGGAATTCCTCATCGTAATTATAAAGAAGGTAGTAGTATTGGGGATCACCGATAAGAACCACCTTGACGTTAGTGGGTATGGCCTCCGGTTCCAAGGTCTCGGCGTTGCCCAAGCCGAAGGTTTTGCTTAGACTCTCCACCACAATTTCGTTGTTTTTCAGGACTCGCTTCAGTTTATCCCAGACATAGTAGTTTCTTATGATATCATAGACATTCATCACCAGGTAGCCGCCGTTGGCTTTGTGGATGGACCCGGCCCGGATGCGGGAAAAGTCAGTGGTCAACACTCCAAATTCGCTTTCAAACTCGATCTGACCGAATAGATTGGTATAACTGGGATTGGTCTCGTAAATGACCGGGGCGTGCCGGAGGGATGAATTGTCCACAATCAGGTTGACCTGGTAGCGGCGCAGCAAGGCCCGCTTGTCCAAACGCCGCAATAGGTTCATGGCCGCATCATCATCGCTGGCTTTGAATAGTTCGATATTCTCTAGGATATCCTGCTGCATTGCGGCCAAATATTCCAGAACGTCCGACAGTTGGGCATATTTGGCCTCCATGGCGGCAAAGTCCGGGGCTGCCACTTGGCGCGCTGTCTCCAGTTCCAATTCTCTTAGCTTTTCCTTCAGTTGTTTTTCCATTTCCCGGTACTGCCGATAGGAGTCATTGATACGTTCCTGCACCACGGCGCCTTTGCGCATCAATTCCACCCGTTCCTCTTCCGGCAGGGCTATAAACTCATCCTGGCTCAGCTGAGAGCCATCCTCCTTCAAGGGTATACTGTTGACTCCCGCCTGGGTACGGGAGATGGTGAAGCCGTAGGTGCGCACTTCCTCCTCCAGGCGTACATAGATGAGGTTGCCTTCCTCCATAAATTTATTCACCAGAGCGTTCTTTTGCAGCTCAAACGCCTCTTCCTGGAAGGCTTTGCCGATGTTCTTGGCGAAATTGTCCATGGCGGCCGCCACATCATTGCGGAACTGCTGACCCCTGCCGGCCGGCAGGCTGACCGCCTGGGGATTTTCCTGCTGCTTGAAATTGTTGACATAACACCAGTCAGCCGGCACCGGATCGCGTCTGGCCTTCTGATTGACCATCTCCCGGGCCAGAGTGGTTTTACCGGTGCCAAAATATCCGGACAGGTAGACATTGTAGCCCTCATTTTCTATGTCCAGTGCGAATCCCAGCGAGCGCACCGCCCTCTCCTGGCCGATGATACCCTGCAAAGGATCGATTTCGGCAGTGCTGCCGAATCGAAAAGAGGACGGTTTACATGTTCTGGACAGATCTTTGGGTTTGAGTTTAAATTGGCTGGAATCCAAGCTGCGACACCTCCAGATTATATGATAATTCACTGGCGCGATTTATGGAAATCTGAACTTCATACCGGTTTCACCCTTGACTACCTTGCTGCCTAGTTCGTGGTACAGGCGCGCCGCCGCATGAAAGCCGGTGCAGTGGGCGACCACCAGTTGGTCAAGGTCCAAAGCCCGTAAAGCGTCGATGGTCTGCTGGATGCGGCTTTCCGGGGCGTTTATCAGATGGGTGCCGCCGATGTAGGCCAGGACCTTGGACTTGCCGGTAATATGCCGGGCTTGCTCTATAATATTGAGGAACCCTGAATGAGCACAGCCGCTTATGATCACCAGGCCCTCAGGACGATCGACGACCAGGGCCATATCATCTTCCAGGTGATCGTCTTCCAGCTGCCCATTCACCTCAACCTTGAAATTACCGCCCACATCTTCAAACTGATTTCCGCGAGGTATCTCTCCGCTGAGATAGACTCCCGGCCAAATCTCTTTCCATTGATCCTGAAATTCAAAAATGGCCCCCGCATTTTCCAACTCTGCGCGGGTGAAGGGAGTACCGATGGTCATGTATCCGCCTTGGGCCTTGGGCAGCATCCGGGGCAGAAATAGCCGGGAATGGGCCCATACCCGCTTGGGACCGAACTGGCGCAGCAGGGGCAGGAGTGCTCCGGTATGGTCGAAATGGCCGTGGCTGATCACCACATCCTGGACCTCGGCCAGGTTGATCCCCAGGACTATGCTGTTGTGAAACAAGGCCTGTTCGCTGCCGGTATCGAACAACAGGTTTTGACCGTCGCAATTCAGCAGACAGGCAAATCCGTATTCCCCCATCAGACCCGGGGTGGGAGTGGTATTCTCCACCAGGATGGTTACGGTTAATTGCATGGCGCACCCTCCTTTTGCTTAATTCTATATTTTGTCATCGATGAGGGCAATTCCTGCTTGCATTCCTGCCAATATCCTTGCCATAGCGGGCAAAAAAACAGCGGCGGCCAGCGAGGTCTATCCCCGGGGGCCGCTGCTAACGTTTGTCCTATATTGTGTTATACTACCACCTTGATGGATGGCTGGCTATCCACCTTTATTACCCCGTCCCGGACCAGCTTGACGAAGATATTGGCCAGCAGCGGATCGAACTGGGTGCCAATATTGTTTTCTATTTCCGCCAAAGCCGCATTGACGGTCAGGCTATTGCGATAAGGGCGGTTGGAGGTCATGGCGTCGAAAGCGTCGGCGATGGCCAGGCAGCGGGCCGCCAGGGGAATGTTTTCACACCTCAGGCCGCGGGGATAGCCCTTGCCGTCCCAGCGTTCGTGATGGCCGATAACTGCCGGTATAACGTGGTTCATGGATGGCAGATGCTTGATTATGGTAATCGCCATTTCCACATGCTGTTTGACAATATCGAACTCCTCATTGGTAAGGCGGCCGGTCTTGGTCAGGATATGCTCCGGTATGCCGATCTTGCCGATATCATGCAGTAAGGCAGCCTCCTGGATCAGCTCTATGTGGGATTTATCCAATGACAATTTACTGGCCAGAATAGTGGCGTATTCAGCCACCTTCTGGGAATGGCCGAATGTATAATGGTCCTTGGCGTCGATAGCAGCGGTAAGGGCGTATATGGTGGCAGCAAAGTTGGGTTTCATGGCCCCACTGGTACTCATCGTCCCCTGAAGAGAAGGTTCAGTCATTCGGATTTCCGGGGTATAGATGACGGTTTTGTTTTTGCCGGAGTTCTTGGCGGTATACATGGCTATGTCAGCACGTTTAAGTAATTCCTCAGTATTGGTGGCGGCATAGGGATAGGTGCAGACGCCGATACTGGCGGTAAGGAACCTCTGCGTAACATCATTCATGCTGAAGAAAGTCTTCTCAATATCCATGCGGATCTTTTCGGCCAGGTCATAGGCCATTTTCGTATCGTAACGCGGCAGCAAGACGGTAAATTCCTCGCCGCCGTAGCGACACACGATGCCTTTGGGGCCTACATTGAGGGTGAGTATGGAGGCCACCGTCTCCAGAGCGTTATCGCCCTCCACGTGTCCGTAAAGATCATTGAAGAGTTTGAATAGATCCAGATCGATCATCAGCAGGGACAATTCCCCGGAACCCAACTTTTCTGCCTCCTCCTGCAAGGCCCGGTGGAAGTAGCGGTGGTTGTGAAGTTTGGTCAGGCTGTCAGTCATGGCTTCGGACTGGGAACGAGAATACAGGCGGGCGTTATCGATGGCAACCCCGGTGGAAGCACCCAGGTAAGTCAGCAGATCAATGTCATCCACATTATAGGTGGTATTATTGTTCTTACGGGTCAGCATCAGCAGGCCAATAACCTCGCTGCGGCTCTTTATGGGGATGATGACTTCGATGCCCAGTTCGTCAAGGGTCTTTTTTTCCTTGTCCCACATTGATTTAAAAAACGGAAGCGAATGCATCTCCTGTCGGGACAAACTGGGGTGGTCTGATTCAAACCAAATCACGATCGGATTATCGGCAGGAATGGTCAGATCCGGTCTAAATATTTGGGAAGTATTATGGAATATCTGATAGGTCCCCCGTTCCTCATCCTTCATCAGCATCATAACGTTATTAGCCCGGATGGCCTTCTGAACAGATTCGATCAATAAATTGGCGATACTGTGAAGATCCAGATTATTGGAGATGACATGACTGAAGCTGCGCAGAGCCTGGCGGCGCATGTATTCGGCCCGGTAGAACAGCTTGTCTACCATTCTGCCCGTCTGTCTAAACAACGGTTGGAACAGCGAGGCTATGGCCAGTGCGGCCAAGGCGATAATATAAGGCACCAGCCTTTGATTCTCCGTATCGATATTCTCATGAATCACAACCACCAGATAAATATAGAACAAGGTCAGGATTAAAGCGAGGGTGGAATAGGCCAGACCCTTGGTTACTACAAACTTGAGTTCCAGCATCTTGTATTTGT
>CAZOMS010000014.1:0-1586 GCA_964580805.1 uncultured Syntrophomonas sp.
ATTATTCCTATGACAGCTCTTTTTTAACCAAATTGGAGAACACCTCCCCCTATGCAGTGGTGTTCCCCCGGTCCACTGAAGAAGTGCAGCAGATCGTGCAATTTGCCTACGCCCATGATGTCAACATAGTTCCCCGCGGGGCGGGCACCGGTGAGACCGGCGGCTGCGTAGCGGTTGAGGGCGGTATCGTGCTGGATCTGTCGCAATGGAAAGAGATCGTGGAGATCGACCAGAAGAATATGCAGGTAGTGGTCCGCCCCGGAGTTATTCACGCCGACCTCAACAATGAACTGGCTCCATACAACCTGTTCTTTCCGCCCGATCCGGGCAGCAGCTTGATGTGCACCGTGGGCGGCATGGTGGCCAACAATGCCTCCGGGCTGCGGGCAGTCAAATACGGCACCACCGAGCAATATGTGCTGGGTCTGGAAGTGGTCACCCCCCAAGGGGATATCATAATCACCGGGGGGATGAAATCGCGCGCTATCAAGAATGTTTCCGGACTCAACCTGACCAAATTGATGGTGGGTTCGGAGGGCGTCTTGGGGGTCATAACCAAGATTCGGCTGCGCTGCTTTCCCAAACCCCGGGCCCGCGGCATTGCCATGGCCGTTTTTGACCGTCTCGACGACGCCCCGGCTACCGTCCTGGATGTTTACCAGGCCGGCATCCTGCCTTCTGGTATCGAGATCCTGGACGGTTCAGCCATCAAGGCGGTCAACGAATTCAAGCCCCATATCAAACTGCCCGATGCCGAGGCCATCTTGCTGTTCGAAGTGGATGGCAATCCTCCCAGCGTAGAATTCGAAGGCGATGTTATCAAAGAGATGGCTGGCAAGCGAGCTCGTTTGGTGGAATGGTCCACCGATCCCAAGAGAATGGCCCAACTATGGGAAGGGCGCAGTGTTACCGCCGCCGCCGCCTCTCGCGTGCGGCCTGATGGCAGCCGTATTTTTGCTGGCGAGGATATCAGCGTGCCCATCTCCCGGGTGGCTGACGTGTTGCGGGCGGTCCGCGCGCTGGGCCAAAAATATGGCATACAGGTAGTCAACTATGGGCATATCGGTGATGGCAATGTCCACACCGCCCCGGTCATAAATCCGGAAGACCCGGCCGAAGTGGAGAAAGTCCTGCAATTGGTAGATGAGATCCACCTGCTGGCCATCGAGATGGAAGGCACTACTACCGGGGAGCATGGAGTAGGCGCGGTGCGCCGCCGCTATGCGCCGCTGGAGCACGGCATCGCCCATGAATACATGCTGAAAACCAAACAGGTCTTTGACCCCAAGGGCATTATGAATCCGGGTAAATTGATTTAACCGCGGCATACATGGCTGCGTAAATTTTAGGGAGATAATGATAATGGAATTCAAGGAACTGCCTCCGGTCAAGGAGCAATTGATGAAATGTGTGCGCTGCGGCAAATGCCGCAGTGTTTGTCCGGTATTCGCGGAAATCGGCAACGAAACCGTGGCTCCCCGCGGGCATGTTTTTATGGTGCAGATGCTGCGCGATGGCACGGTAGCCCCCGAGCAAAAGGTTTATGATCATCTGACCAACTGCCTGATGTGCGAGACCTGCAGCGT
>CAZOMS010000014.1:1686-25227 GCA_964580805.1 uncultured Syntrophomonas sp.
GCTACCTGCTGCCCCAGCTGCATGATGCAGCTGCGCCATGGGGTCAGCCGGCGCGGCTTGCAGTCCAGCCTGGTGCACCCGGTGCAGATATTGAGCCAGGCTTATAAACAAGCGGAGAAGGCAAAGGTAAAAACAGCTGTATAAACTGCGAACATGTGTTTTCAAGCGGACTGAGCTTGTGCTATAATCTAACAAAAATAGTGGGAGGATTTGACATGCCTGGTTTGTCTCCACTCAGTCAGCGGCAGCGGCTCATCCTGGAATTCATCCAGGAACGGATAAAGACCAAGGGCTATCCCCCCTCGGTCCGGGAAATCGGGGAAGCGGTCGGTTTAAAATCGAGCTCCACTGTCCACGCCCACCTGGTTCAACTGGAAGAGAAGGGTTATATCAAGAAAGACCCTACCAAGCCCCGGTCGATCATCCCGGTTGGGCATGAAGCGGCGCCGGACCTGGCTGCCATATCCCTGCCGGTGGTAGGACAGGTAGCGGCCGGAACCCCTATCCTGGCTACCGAGAATATCGAGGACTATTATCCCCTGCCGGTCGAATTTGTCGGCCAGGGCAATCATTATATCCTAAGAGTCAAGGGCGACAGTATGATCGAGGCCGGCATTTTCGACGGGGATTATCTGATCGTCCGCGAGCAAGCCAACGCTTCCAACGGTGAGATCGTGGTGGCTATGCTGGAAGACGAGGCTACCGTCAAGCGTTATTACAAGCGGGACGGATACATCGAGTTGAAGCCAGAAAACAGCGCCCTGCAGCCCATCATAGCTCCTGAAGTGGCCATCCTGGGCAAGGTTACCGGCCTGTTGCGGCACATGTAAAAGCTGATCTTAAAAAAATATTAAGCCACCCGGACCGTCTTTAACAGCGGTACGGGTGGCTTTATCGTTTCTAGTGCCAGCTAGAATTTTTCCAGGTACTCGTTAAGTTCCCAATCATAAACGCGGGAGCTGTAATTCTCCCACTCGGTGGTTTTCGCTTTTACAAAACGGGAAAAAATATGCTGTCCCAGGGCTTCCTGGATGAGCGAATCATGGCGCAGTTCCTTCAGGGCCTCGAATAGATTTTCCGGCAGCGAAGAGATACCCTGTTCGATACGAGTGGCCAGATCCATTTCATAGATGTTCTGCTCGACTGGGGACGGGGGCTCCAACTTCAGACGGATACCCTCCAGGCCGGCTTTCAACAATACGGTCATGCCCAGATAAGGATTGCAGCTGGGATCGGGGCTGCGTACCTCCAATCGGGTGCTCATGCCCCGCTTGGCCGGGATTCTGACCAAGGGACTGCGGTTGCGGTGGGACCAGGCAATATAAACCGGGGCCTCGTAACCGGGTACCAGTCTTTTATAGGAATTAACGGTGGGGCCAGTAATGGCCGAAATAGCAGGAGCGTGTTTGAGGACGCCGGCTATAAAGTGGCGGCAGGTATCGCTCAAACCGTCTTCCTTGTCACCATCGTAAAAAGCGTTTTGGTTCCCTTCAAAAAGGGATATATGCATATGCATGCCCGACCCGTTGATTCCGAATACCGGTTTGGGCATAAAGGTGGCGTGCAGGCCATGGCGCTGGGCCACGGTGCGCACCACGATTCGAAAAGTCATTATGTTGTCAGCGGTTTTTAAGGCCTCCATGTATTTAAAATCGATCTCATGCTGTCCCGGGGCCACTTCGTGATGGGCCGCCTCGATTTCGAAGCCGATGGTCTGCAGGGTCTCGACCATATCGCGGCGAGCTTCCTCGCCTTTGTCCACCGGAGGCAAATCAAAATAGCTGGCTTTGTCATGGGTTTTCAAGCTGGGAGTGCCATCCTCGTTGACCTGGAAAAGAAAGAATTCCGGTTCCGGGCCCACCTGCATGGTGTAACCCATGTCGCGGGCTTCGGCCAATACCCGGGCCAGGGCATAACGGGGACAACCCTCGAAGGGATTGCCGTCGGGATCGAAAACGTCGCAGATAAGCCGGGCCGTGCGGCTGGCCGAGCTGGGGCTAATCCAGGGCAGGACCAGAAATGTATCCAGGTCGGGACGCAGATACATGTCCGATTCTTCGATGCGCACGAATCCTTCGATGGAAGAACCGTCGAACATCAGCTCCCCGTCCAGGGCTTTGCCCAGTTGGTCCACGGTTATGGATATGCTCTTGAACACCCCCAGGATATCGGTAAACTGTAAGCGGATGAATTTGACGTTTTGGGCCTCAACAATTCTAAAGATCTCTTCCCTGTCCACCAGACATTACCCCCTAATTTACAAGTCGTATAACTCAGAAAGATTAGCATAATATTTCATTGCCGGCAATCAAAAGATCAATATCAGGAACGAGACGAACATGCCGATTCCGATAGCGACCTTGAAGACGATACCGGAAAAAAGGCCGATAACCGCTCCCAAACCCGATTTCAGGGCCTTTTTAAAATCATGGCCCTGGATTAACTCACCGCCTACCGCTCCCAGCCAGGGACATATCAAGATCCCCAAGGGAGGAAACAGGAATATTCCCACCACGCTGCCCAGTACCGCGCCCCACATCCCCAACCGGCTGGAGTCGAAGTATTTGGCTCCCCAATAGGTGGCCAGATAGTCGACCAGCATGGATAAAACGGTCAGCCCCGCCAGCACCATAAGATATCCGCCGGTTATGGACTGGAAGCCTTCATACCAACCATAAGCGGCGATGGCAGCGAAAATCAGGGCCACGCCGGGCAGGACCGGGAGAAAGGTGCCGGCAATACCGACCAGGATAAACAATATGGCGATGATTAGAACCACTGTGTCCACTACTCAACCTCCTTTATGATATCTGGTTATGCAGAAAATGACTCCGCCAGATTTTTGATCGTCAGGCGGCAGTGTTCATAGCTCAGACCGCCCTGCCAATAGGCTACGTAAGGTTCCCGCAGGGGCGCGTCGCAGGATATTTCGATCGACGATCCCTGTACAAAGGTGCCGGCAGCCATAACGATGGGGTCCGTATACCCCGGCACCTCCCCATATTCCAGATGGACGTCACTGTCTATCGGGGAACTGTTCTGCACGATTTGGCAGAAGCGGATGACCTGATCGGCACTGCCCAGGCGGACAGCCTGGACAATATCGCCGCGGGGCTGGTCCGGTCCGGGGAAGACCTCGTACCCCAATTCCCGGAACACGTAAGCCAGCAGGATGCTGCCTTTCATAGCCTGCAGAACGGTATGGGGAGCCATGAAAAGACCCTGATAGAGACTGCGTTTGTTGGCCAGGCTGGCCCCCAAGGCTTTGCCCAGACCTGGGGCGGTAAGATGATAAGCCACCTCGGCAACCAGTTCCCGGTATCCGGCGATGTATCCCCCCGATGGGGCCAATCCCCCGCCCGGATTCTTGATAAGAGAACCAGCCATCAGGTCCGCGCCGGCTGCCGAAGGCTCCCGGATATCGGTAAATTCCCCATAACAATTGTCTACAAATATGATGGTAGCCGGATTGGCGGCCCTGATCACCCTGACCAATTCGGCAATGTCCTCTACCCGCAAGGCAGGCCGGAGGCTGTAACCTCTGGATCTCTGGATCAGGGCCAGGCGGGTGTCGGCCTTCACGTGGGCAGCGATAGCCCGGTGATCAGGCCGGCCGCTGTTGTGCAGGGGCACCTCGTCATATTTGATGCCCCGGGCGGTGAGGGTGCCTGGACCCGGTTCATGGCTGCCAATCACCCGGGTAAGGGTGTCATAGGGGGTGCCTGCCACCGCCAGCATCTGCTGGCCAGGCTGCACTAGAGCCGCCAGGCAGGCGCTGATAGCATGGGTCCCCGATACTATCTGACCACGGACCATGGCATCTTCGGTATCCATAACCTGGGCATAGATGCTTTCCAGCTCGTCCCGCCCCTGGTCGCCATAACCGTAACCCGATGAAGGGGCGAAATAACTCTCCCGCACCGTGTGATTTTGAAAAGCCTTCAGCACCCTGGCCTGGTTGCCAAAGGCGATTTCTTCATAGTGCGAATAAACGTCCCGCAGTTCTTGTTCGGCACTGCGGATCAGACTCAGGGTATGCAAACGGGTACCTACTTTCTATGATCGATTTAGTCCATTGGTTACATCTGCAGTTCAGCGTCATCTGGCAGGTCGATATCTTCAACCGTCATTAGATCCCGGCGCGTCAAAATGTCGGCATCTACGATACGCAGGGCTTGCAGCCGCAGCGACTTCTCCACCAGGTTGCGCACATAGCGGGCGTTGCCGCTATGGGGATGGCGCCGCTTGACGAATTCGTCCAGCCTGGCTTTCAGACGCCAGCGGCATTTGCTGCTCAGTTCATAGTCTCTTTCGGCGTACATCTGCACTGCAATCCGGAAAAGCTGCTCGCTCTCGTAATCGGCAAAATCTATCTGTAACGGGAACCGGGAACGCAGTCCGGGATTGGAGCGCATGAAATAATCCATCTCCTGGCAATATCCGGCCAGGATTACCACCAAGTTGTTACGTTGGTCTTCCATAGCCTTGACCAGGGTGGCAATGGCTTCTTGGCCGAAATCCTTTTCGCCGCCCTGGGCTAGGGTGTAAGCCTCGTCCACGAACAGCACGCCCCCCAGGGATTTCTTGATCATTTCCTTGGTTTTCTGGGCGGTATGGCCGATGTATTCCCCCACCAGGTCGGCTCTTTCCGCTTCCACCAGGTGGCCGCGGCTCAAGATGCCGATGTCGCGGTAGATACTGCCCATTATCCGGGCCACCGAGGTCTTGCCGGTGCCGGGATTGCCTTTGAAGATGGAGTGCAATACGGTGGGACAGGATTTCAATCCCTTGGCGTCCCGCTGCTTTTGGATCAGAGCGAAGGCGGTGATTTCCGCTATGGTTCGTTTCACTTTTTTAAGGCCGATCATCTGCTCCAGTTCATGAAAGGCATCGGTTTTAATGAAACTCGGGGGAGCGGATTGCTCAGCGCTGATACTATCAGCTGTGACCGCCTCATTTCTAAAGCGCATGGATATTTCCATTCTCATCACCATTCCAGTTTATTCTACCCTATATATATGAGAATAGGACCGAAGTGGTGACACTTTGAGGACGTTTTGAGTCCCACCCATCAAACCAACCTGGGCTGAATGGTGCAGGACCAGTCCTGCTGCATAATCCCAAAACAAAAACTCCCCGGGCAGACCAAGGGAGTTTAACCAATCTCCAGTTATTCCATGGTTGCCTTATCAGGCCTTGTCATTGTCCGGCTTGGTTTCCATGGCCAGTATGGCTATTGGTTTCAAAGGCGCTACCGTCGATATGGCATGCTTATAGACCAATTGTTGTTTACCGTCCAGTTCCACCACCACGGTAAAATTATCAAATCCCTTCACTATACCTCTGATCTGAAAGCCGTTGACCAGGTAGATGGTTACTAGAAGCTTTTCTTTCCGTACCTGGTTGAGGAATGCATCCTGCAGATTGAACTGACTCTTATTTAACAAGGTAACAGCCTCCACTCATCTCGTTAGATTATCTTTTACCAATGGTATGATTATATGCTACGCGTTCAGGAATTGTCCATCCATAATTTCACAAATCTTTTCGGCTAGGGTTCCGGTATCCCCATTATTGCCCACATCCACCCAATGAATGCGCTGGTCTTTATTGAACCAGGTGTATTGCCGCTTGGCGAAACGGCGGGTCTCGTCCTTGATCGCCTGAACCATCTCCTCAAAAACGAGTCTCCCCTCCAGGTAGGCCCATACCTGCTTGTAACCCAGGGCCTGCATGGAATTTAGGCCTGAATGATATCCCTGGGACCGCAGGCGGATCACTTCCTCCACCAGTCCCTCCCTTATCATTTGGTCCACCCGCTCTTCGATGCGGGTATATAAACGGGTTCGCTCCATATACAGGCCTACCGCCGCCAGATGGTAAGCCCCGCGCCGGCTGGTTTGCTGGGATGAGAAAGACTGCCCGGTCAGTTCATATACCTCCAGGGCACGGATGATCCGCTTGCGGTCATGGGGGCCTACCTTGTCGGCATAATCGGGATCTACCTCCCGCAACCGGCCGTAGAGAGGGCTTAAACCCTGTTCCGCACATTGTGCTTCCAATCTTTGCCGCACTGGCTGCAGCGATTCTACCGGGAAGAAGTTGTAATCATCGACCACCGCCTGGTAATACAGCCCGGTGCCCCCGGACAGCAGGGGTAACCGGTCCCGGTCATGGATCGATTTGATCAATCCTTTAACCTGGCGCTGATAGTCGGCCACCGTAAAATTGGCGTCCGGATTGGCAACGTCGATCATATGATGAGTAATTCTTCCCTGCGCCTCCCGATCTGGTTTGGCAGTGCCTATATCCATGCCCCGGTAAACTGCCATGGAATCGCAGGATATTATCTCCGCTCCCAGCTTCTCCGCCACTTGGAGGGCTAATTCGGTTTTGCCCACTGCGGTAGGGCCCACCAGGGCTCCCAATTTATACATGATTTGACTCCTTCATCGGCGATCTGAATTCTTAAACATCGATAACCCCATAGATGATGGGATTGTGCCGGCTGCCTGGAACCCGGCGAAATCCCAGCCGTTCGATCTCCCCGTTGGCGGCCTGGGTTTTCATAACCACCCGGCGGCGGGCTGCCCGGCAGGCTTGTTCAACCGAGGCCGGGTCGAGGGGCTGGGGATTGGCGAGTTTGCGCAGCGGGCTTAGGGGTCGGCTCTGAAGTAACGGGTGCTCGAACATGGGGTCAAAGTAGACGATATCGTAAGACAAGGCTGGTAATTGGGGAAGGTAGTCCCGATGGTCGCGGTTGATCACCTCGATGCGGTTGACCGCCTGGTTAAGCCAGCCCATACGGCCGGCGTACATCTTCATTCCCCAGCCTATCACCGCAGCTGCGGCGGCTTCCGATTCCAGTCCGGTTATCCGGCCGGTCTGGGAGAAATAGGAGGCTACAATGGCGTCGGCCCCCATCCCCAGGGTGCAGTCCAGAAAACTCCAACCGGGCTGCAGCTGGCAGGCCTTGATCATCAGATCTTCCTGTCCCTTTTTGCGGTAGGCGGCGATGCGGCTCTTGGCCATGCTGGGATGGAAAAAAAGCTTTTCTCCGTCAATATGGAGCACCGGGCCGCCTGACTCCCAGACGATCACCCCCGCGGCGCCCTGTTCCCGGGCCAGGTTGGCCAGTCCCCGTCGGCGCCGGGGTACGAAGTCAAACCCGGTGGCAACGGTAAATTCCTCCAGATCCGGACCTGGTCCCTCTTGCGATTGGGTGGTAGTAACCACGAACTTCATATCTATTTCCTTTTAAAACGTTTTTCCAGCTCCGGACGGCTGATCTCGATCAGGGTCGGGCGCCCGTGGGGACAAAACCGAAAATCCTGGTTTTTTAGCAGGTCGCTGATCAGCAGCATCATTTCCGCCCGCGACAGCCGGTCGCCGGATTTTACCGCCTGCTTGCAGGCCATAATGGCATAGATCTCGTCCTTGAAATCGAGAGATTTATCTTCGCCCAGCAGGTCCAGGCATTCCTGGATAAATTCTACTTCTTGTCCCTGCAGGGCCGGAGGGGCGGCGCGCAGGATCAACGAATCCGGTCCCAGCGGCTCCAGATCGAAACCCGTTGCCCGGAATACGTCCAGGTGGACTTCCAGTACCTCCATGGCTGCCCTGGACAAATCGAAGGTGGGCGGGAATGTAAGCACCTGTCCCCCACCAGTTTTATCCCCGCCCCGCTCCCGTAATCGGTTATATAATATGCGTTCATGGGCGGCATGCTGGTCGACCAGCCAGACCGAATCACCACGCTCTACAATAATATACCCGTCGAAGCACTGGCCGATAACCACCAGATCGGAATTCGGCTGGTTACTTGCGAAATCAGTTCCTTCCCATTCGATACCGGCATCCCGGCGGCTGTCCACCAGTTGTGGGCCGGTTTCGGAGACAAACAGCAACGGCTGGTCAGGGGGCCGGCTCGGTCCCGATTGGAAAGGATAATATGGCAGCGAGCTGCCGGGAGGATTCTGCCTGTGATAATCCACCGCCTGGGGGCCGGCGAGGGTGGCTTTAAGGGCTTGGCTGATCAGATGGAAGACGGCTTTGTCGTCGCGAAACCGGACTTCCGTCTTCTGGGGGTGAACATTGACGTCCACCTCTTCGGAAGGTAGGTACAGATACAGAAATACGGCCGGGTATTCCCGGGCCAAGAGAGAACCGCGATAGCCTTCGTCCACCGCGCGAGCCAGCATGGGACTCTTAATGAGCCGGTCGTTAACATAAAAAAGCTGGTTCTTGCGATTCAGACGGCGGAATTCCGGTTTGGATATCAATCCCCGCAGGTAGTATCGTTCCCCCTGCCAATCCAAATCGATAAAATGGGCGGCAAAATCCCGCCCGTAAATGGCGACCACCGTGTCTTGGCGATCACCGCTGCCGGGGGTCTTGAAATAGAGCTTTTTCTCGTTGGCGTAGCTGAAAGAAATATCAGGCCGGGCCAGAGCCAGGCGGCACATCACATCGTACACCTGGATGCCCTCGCTTACCATCGATTTCAGGAATTTACGGCGGGCCGGGGTATTGAAGAACAAGTCGGTAACTGTCACTTTGGTGCCGGGTGCGGCCGGCGAGTTTTCCAGACTGATGTTCTTGCCCCCGCTCAGGGAAACTCGTACTCCCGCCTCCTGGCCAAACTGGGTGTGTAATTCCACCCGACTGACGGAGGCGATGCTCGGTAAGGCCTCACCCCTGAAGCCCATGGTGGATATGCTGGTTAGGTCATCTTCCCCGCCGATTTTACTGGTGGCATGCCGTTCGAAAGCCATCAGCACCTGATCACTGGGAATGCCCTGGCCGTCGTCCGCCACCTCGATCCGCTCGATGCCGCCGCCGGCTATCTGCACCGCTATCCGGCGACTGCCGGCATCGATGGCGTTCTCCACCAGTTCCTTTACGATTGAAGCCGGCCGTTCGATCACCTCGCCGGCGGCAATCTTGTTGATCAGATGGTCATCCAGCAGCCTGATTGTCATTGTTACAGTACCGTTTCTGTTTTGCGGCCGGTGTTCATACTGCGATACACATCCTGAGCCCGGTCCTGCAGATAAATGTAGTCAAAGGGTCCCGGTTTCCCGATCATCTCAGCATAGATGCGCTGGCCTTCCTCCTGACACTTGGGGCAGCTGTACATCGGCACGGTGATGCAGAAGACGTCATAGTTGTCCCAGCCGGAGTGACGGGCACTGGACTGGATGGTCCGGTATCCGGAACAATCAGGGCACATGCGCAGGCGAATGTTCTGCTGCTCACTGATCCCGTCGGTATCATAATAGATCTGTTGGCTGTAGGCATAATCATGGGGGAAGCGCCTGCGGTAATCCTGGATTTTGGCTTCCCTTCCGCGGAAATTGGCCATCTGGGTATTTATTATCTGGTTGAAATAATTCTGGGAGCCTGATTTCTTGCCCAACCGGGCCGGCGAGTAGTCGGGTTCTCTGAGATTGGAATAATCGATCCCGGCCATGGCCATGATTATGCCCAGGTTGACGTAGGGCAAAGCGGTCTCCACCGAGTAGCCGCCTTCCAGGACGGCGATGTCGGGGGCCAGTTTCTGGTTCAATACTGCGTAGCCTTGGGCGGAAAAGGCCATGTTGGCCAGCGGATCGCTGTAGTGGTTGTCCTGGCCGGCGGAGTTGACGACCAGTTCCGGCTGGAATTCATCCAGCAGCGGCATCACCAGATGGTCGAGCAGATAGTGGATGCCGCCATCATTGGTGTTGGGCTGCAAAGGAATGTTGATGGTAGTGCCATAGGCAAGCGGCCCCCCCAATTCGTCCATGAATCCGGACCCCGGGTAGAGAGTCCGCCCATCCTGGTGGAAGGATATAAACAGGACGTCGGGATCATGCCAGAATATCTCCTGAGTCCCGTCCCCGTGATGAACGTCGGTGTCGACGATGGCTATCTTGCGCAGGCCGTATTTCTTGCGCAGGTATTCGACCATGATGGCCTCATTGTTAATATTGCAAAAACCGCGGTTGCCGTGGGCTACCGTCATGGCATGGTGTCCCGGCGGACGGACCAGGGCGAAACCGTTTTTGATCTCCCGGTTCATTACCGCATCGGCGATAACCAGGGCCGATCCCGCTGATACCATATGAGCCTCGGTTATTTGCGCATCAACATTGGGGACACAGAAGTGGACCCGGGCGATATCCTTGTGGGTGGCCAAGCCGCTTTTATATTCCCGGATCTGGGGCAGGTCCATCACCCCTTCTTCAAAGAGCTGATCGCGGGTGTATAAAAGCCGTTCTTCCCGCTCGGGATGGGTGGGTGAAATGGCCCAGTCGAAGGCCGGGAAAAAAACCAATCCAGTCTGCTTCATCTGCTCACCCCCTGGTATTGCTTTATCAATCCGGGTGAGATCTGCACCCCGACGTCAAATATCTTGCCGGAGGTATTCCACCCCCTGATCACATTGAACTGTTCCTGCAGAAATACCTCCGCCTCATCGGCATAATCCTCCATATGGCGGTCCAGGGCCAGTTGTCTCAGGTTGCGGCGGGCCAAATCCAGGGCTTCCGCCATCTGCATTTTGGCTCCGCCCTTCACTTCCCCGCCCCGCCCCTCCTGATCCATGACCCAATAGCCGTTTTGGGTATCGATGTGGACCTTCACAGTCAAAGTGGGCCGGGCAACGCAGGCTCCCAGGGCATTGGCCACTGGGGAGAAGTCGGGGATGATGCATTCCACCTGCATGGCCTGGGCCAACGCCGGGATTATGGCTGCCGATGCGGCGCCGATGCCGACGATCTCATGAAAGTCGAACTTGCGTCCGTGGATCACTTCCCAGACCCGGTAGGCCGGCTCTTCCTCCCATTCCCGGAACATACCGGTGATGGCCTGCTGCAGCTGGGCGATGACTAGGTTCTCAGCCTGGCGGCATAAGTCCGCCATGTCCATCTCCGCCTGGTCGGCCAGGGCTGCCAAAGCATGCCTTGACAAATCGGACTGGCCAATCTGCAGTTGGTAAGTACAATTGAAGGCGTCGGTTACAGTAGGTTCGGAGCCCCCAAAACAAGCGGCGTCACCCCGCCTGGTCAGCTCCACCTTAACAGTGCCGTTGTCGATGGTCAAGGGGCTGTCTCCCCCCAGAGGCAGGGAGCATACCGAGAAGGCTTTAATATGGGTATAATGTCCCTGGATCTTGGCTCCTTTGGAGGCGTAAAGCGGCTCTCCATCGATAAGCAGAGATATATCCGAGGTGGTGCCGCCAATATCAATGATAACTGAATTGCGGGGATTGGCAGCCAGGGCTACTGCCCCCATGGTGCTGGCGGCCGGCCCGGAGAAAACCGTTTCACAGGGACGGCGGCCGGAAAGTGCCAGGGACATGGTGCCGCCATCCGCCTTCAAGATGTCTACCTGGGCCATGATTCCCCGGGCGGTCAGGGCGGCGGTGATCTCGCGGATAAAGCTTTCCCATATAGACTGGGTCATAACCGAATAATAGGTAGTCACCAGGCGGCGGCGGAAGTTTAGCTGGCCAGCGACAGCGCTGCCCAGAGCCATTTCCAGGTTAGGGACCCGGCGGCTGATTATGTCCCGGGCCTGCCGTTCCAGTTCACTGTTGCGGTTGGAGAATTTCGATACAATGGCTACCTTCCCAATACCTTGGGCGGCGATCTGGTCAGCGGCCGATTCCACTTCAGCCGGTACCAGAGGTTCGGTCACCCGCCCCCGGAAGTCCACGCTGCCCCGCAGGAAAAAGGTGTCGGGGAAAAGCCGATAAACGTCCAGCGGCAAACCCGGTCCGGGAATCAGCAGCAACGCCACCGCCGGCAAATTGCCAGTGGCCAGCATATTGGTCACCAAGGTGGTGCTTAACACAACTCTCTGCACCTGGCCGCTGTCCTGCCCTGTCATCAGGTTATCCAGCACCTCCATTATGGTACCCTTCAAATCCGCATTATTGGTTGGTCGCTTTACGGTGGCGGCCACGCTGGTGCCGGACAACAGCACCCCGTCGGTAAACGTCCCGCCTACATCGATACCGATCAACATGAGAATACACCTCCTTAGTTGTGCTCCTGCTTAAGTTGGTCCTGCCAGTGGTAGAGCAGGTTCAAAGCGTCGCGGGGACTTACATTATCCAATTTCATGTATTCCAGTTCGTCCAGGATCGGACTGCCGGCGGATTCGAACAGCATTAGCTGTTCCGCGGCCGGCTTGGGGGCAGTACGCTCCTTTTCGAGACCATGCAGGATTTCATAAGCCCGGTTGATGATTTTGGGCGGGATACCCGCCAATTTGGCCACATGGATCCCATAACTCTTATCGGCCCGGCCGGGCAGGACCTTTTTCAAAAAGGTTACCGTATCACCGGATTCCAGCACCGATACCGACAGGTTGACTACTCCCGGGCGGTTGTCGGCCAGGCTGGTCAACTCATGATAATGGGTGGCAAACAAGGTCTTGGCCTTGATATGGTCGTGGATATATTCGCTGGCCGCCTGGGCGATGCTCAATCCATCATAGGTGCTGGTGCCTCGTCCGATTTCATCCAATATCACCAGGCTGTCGCGGCTGGCGCTGTTAATGATGCGGGCCAGTTCCAGCATCTCCACCATGAAGGTACTGCGTCCGGCTGACAGGTCATCGGATGCCCCTACCCGGGTAAAAATTCGGTCCACCAGCCCGATATGAGCGGCGTCGGCCGGTATGAAACTGCCCATCTGGGCCATGATCACCAGCAGGGCGGTCTGGCGCAGGTAGGTGCTCTTGCCTCCCATGTTGGGGCCGGTTATGATTCCAAAACGGGCCTGGTCGGTGTCCATCTCAATATCGTTGGGCACGAATCGGACCGTGGTCAGGGACTTTTCCACCACCGGATGGCGCCCCGCCCTGATATCGATTACCCCGTCGCGGGTGAGCTTCGGGCGGACATAGTCGTTCATATAAGCGGCCTGGGCCAGCGATTGCAGCACGTCCAGGTCCGCGATGGCGGCGGCGCATTGCTGCAAGGCCGCTATATATGGCTTTAGCTGTTCACATAGATCCATGAACAGATCGTATTCCAGCTGGTATAGACGCTCCCGGGCCCCCAGGATTTTTTCTTCATGCTCTTTTAATTCCAGGCTTATATACCGCTCTGCATTGACCAGGGTTTGCTTGCGTATGTAATCGGCCGGCACCAGGCTGAGGTTGGTTTTGCTGATCTCGATATAGTATCCGAATACCCGGTTGAATCCCACCTTGAGGGTACGGATTCCGCTGCGCTCCTTTTCCCGGTTTTCGAAGTCGACCAGCCAGGTCTTGCCCTGCGAAGCAAGTTCCTTTAACTCATCCGCTTCGGAGCTGTAACCGGGCTTGATGATGCCCCCTTCTTTGATCCCGGGAGGCGCAGCATCATTTATGCTGGCTTCTATGAGCCGGAAAACCTCACTGAGAGGATCCATGGCGGCTATAGCTGCAAGGTAATCGCTGCCGGCGGCAGCCAGCTGTTTTCTGAGTTGGGGAATCAGCCCCAGGGAAGATTTCAAAGCCACCAGGTCTCGAGGCAGCGCGGCTCCGCTGCCAATTTTACCGGCCAGCCGCTCCAGGTCATTGATCTTCTGCAGGGTAGTGCGGCAATCCTGGCGCACAGTCAATTGTTCGACCAGCTCACCTACCGCATCCAAGCGCCGGTTTATGGGGTCCAGGTCCTTAAGAGGCTGTTCCAGCCATCGGCGCAGGTTGCGCTTGCCCATCGAAGTGCAGCAATGGTCCAGAATGCCCAGCAGGCTGCCTTCTTTTTTGTTGTCGTGGAGTGTGGCGGTAAGTTCCAGGTTGCGCTGGGAAAAGGAGTCGAACTCCAGGAACATGCTGTTCTCATAAGCGGTCAAGGAATTTATTTGGCCCAGCTGAATCTTTTGGGTGCGGTCAATGAATGCGAGTATGGCGGCTGCAGCCTGCACTCCGGCGGTAAAATGCCGGATGCCGAAACCGTCCAGGGAATTCACCCCGAAGTGCTCCAGCAGGGAGCGCCGGGATGCCTCCAACCCGGGCAGACCGTCCTGAATCCGGGACAGGAGTACGCCGGGACGGGTGAAGTTATCCTGCCACAGTGAATCCATACTGCTGCCAGCCGGCAACAGGCATTCAGCCGGGGCCAGCCGCTGTAATTCGTTGTCCAGATTGACGAAACGATCAGAACCCTGGAACTCTGTAACAATAAAGGTGCCAGTGGAGATATCCACCGCTGCCAGTCCGATGACCTGCTCCTGATCAACAATGGCGGTCAGGTAGTTGTTGCGGCCTTCATCCAGCATGGCATCATCGATGACCGTGCCCGGGGTTATCACTCGGGTTACTTCCCGTTTAACAATACCCACCGATTGTTTGGGATTTTCAATCTGATCGCAGATGGCCACCCGGTACCCTTTACTGATCAGACGGGCTATATAGTTATTGGCGGCATGATGGGGCACTCCGCACATCGGGATCTTCTCTTTATTGCCCCCCTCGCGGGCGGTCAGGACTATATCCAGTTCCCGGGAGGCGATGCGGGCATCCTCGAAAAACATCTCATAAAAGTCCCCTAACCGGAAAAAGAGGATCTCCTCAGGATACTCCCGTTTGGTCGCCAAATATTGTTCGATCATAGGCGTGTAGCCTGCCAATTATCCTTCCCTCCCCGGAAAAAGAGCTACTCTGCAATAGGCCCGGCCTGCTTAATGGGAACAACTGCCCCCGCAACTGCTGCAATCAGCACCGCAGTCACCGGATACCGCCTGGTTGATAATGAAAAAGACGCTTTCCATCAAGTTATTGAACCCTTCCTGGGCAGTCATCAATTCTTGAATCAGGGGATGAGCGGCCAGCTGCTTACGGAGCATTTCCAGGTGCTCTTCTTCGGCCGGGATCACCTGCACTCCGTCCCGCAGTTTGTTTTCCAGTTGGGACCGGGCCTCCTGGTAAGTCTGCAGCAGGGTGGCTGCCTCCGGGTTATCCAATACCTGGGCCTGGGTTCCTTTCAGGACCTGAACCTGCTCGGAAACTGCCATAGCGCTGCCTAATTCCATGGCTATCTGAATGATCTTGTCAGTGGACATAATATACCTCCATATTTTAATTTACTTCTTGGAGTTGGCCAAACAAGGAGAAGGTCTTGCCGGTAGTGATCCTGACCTGCACCAGGCTGCCAATAAATTGCTCGGACCCCTTAAATATGACAATGCGATTGCTCCTGGTCCGACCTGTCAAATTGTCGGGGTTAGTCTTGCTGGGTCCTTCCACCAAAACTTCCTCCACCGTACCCTCCAAGGAGCGGTTCAGGTCCAGGGCGATGCCGTATTGCAGCTCGTTCAAGCGCAGCAGGCGGTCCTTTTTAATGGCCGGGTCTACCTGTCCGGGCATGGTGGCTGCCCTGGTTCCGGAGCGGACTGAATACAGAAATGTGAAGGCGGCATCAAATCTGACCTGCCTGACCATGTCCAGGGTGGCCTCGAAATCCTCCTCGGTTTCGCCGGGAAAACCGACAATCAAATCCGAGGTAATGGCGACGCCCGGAATGCGTTCTCTCATCTGGCCTGTCAATCGCAGGTAATGCTCGCGGGTATAGCCGCGGTTCATGGCTTTCAGGATGCGGTCGCTGCCGGCCTGCAAGGGTACATGGATATGCTGGCAGATCTTGTCTCCCCCGGCTATGGCATCCATCAATTGCTCCGATATATCCTTGGGATGGGAGGTGGTGAAACGTATGCGGGCGAGCCCTTCGATTTGATCAGCCCACTGTAACAGATCAGCAAAACTATATGAGTCCGACAGTCCCTGCCCGTAGGAATTGACATTCTGCCCCAGGAAGGTTACCTCTTTGAAACCCTCCCCTGCCAGTTGCTCCACCTCACGGATGATATCGCGGGGATGGCGGCTTCTTTCCCGGCCCCTGGTATAGGGGACGATGCAATAACTGCAGAAATTGTTGCACCCATACATAATATTGACAAAGGCACTGACGCCTTCCTTGCGATGGGAGGGAAGGTCTTCGATCACACCGCTGTGTCCGGACCAAACCCGCACCACTTTTTGTTGGTGCTGGCGATACTCATTGATTAAATGGGGCAGTTCATGCAGGTTGTGGGTACCAAAGACCACATCCACGCCCAGGCGTTTGACCTTGGCCACCACCTCCGGCAACTGGGCCATACAACCGCCAAAGGCGACTATCAATTCCGGCTTCTGCCGTTTCAGTTTGATATATTCGCCCAGCTTGCCGTATACCTTGTTCTCGGCCGAATGCCTGACGCTGCAGGTGTTGAAAATTATGATGTCGGCCTGCTCAGCCCGGGATTGCTCCCTAAAGCCCTGTTTCTCCATCAGGCCGGCCATTATTTCAGAATCGCGGACATTCATCTGACAGCCGTAGGTTTCAATGTGATAATTCAACTGCGAATCTTGCATAGTCTATATTCCTTTTCTATTGTGAACTCAAGGACCGGTGCCGGGATTAGTAGGCAATGTTTTTCAGATCCCGAATGGCTTTACCTGCGTCGGCGGCACCAAAGATAAACGAGCCCGCCACCAGCACATCGGCGCCGCGATTGACCACCAGTTTCCCGGTTTCCACGTTGATGCCGCCGTCAACCTGCAGGTGAGCGACTGAACCGGATTCCGCTATCATGGTTCGTAAAGCACTGATCTTGGGCAGCACCGAATTTATAAGTGTTTGCCCTCCAAATCCGGGGTTGACGGTCATGGCCAGGACCAAATCAACTTCGCCGATCACATTCTCCACCATAGCAACCGGAGTCGAGGGGTTGAGGGCTACGCCCGCCTGCCGGCCCGCCTCTTTTATCATGGTCAGGGTGCGGTTCAAATGGGGACAGGTTTCAGCATGTACTGTGATCAAATCGGCACCGGCAGAGATAAAAGCTGGAATCAAGTTCTCCGGTTTCTCGATCATCAGGTGTACATCCAGCAGCAATCCGGTTTCATTCTTGATATCCATGACCACCAGAGGGCCGATGGTCAGGTTGGGGACGAAATGACCATCCATGACGTCTATATGCAGCCAATCGGCTCCAGCCCGCTCGACCCTTTGGATGTCCTCAGCCAGGCGGGCAAAATTGGCTGACAGTATTGAAGGTGCAATCAAAATCATTAATAGATCCTCTCCTTGTCCATGATTTCTGCCAGCATGGCAAGATAATTATAGTAACGGGATGGCAGAATCTGATGGTCCTCTACGGCGGTTTTGACCCCGCAGTCCTGCTCCCGGTAATGGATGCAATCGCGGAAACGGCAGGACTGGCTGTAAATACTGAAATCCGGGAAATAATAGGTTAAATCCTCCCGGCGGATGGACGGCATGTCCAGCACGCTAAAGCCCGGGGTATCAACAACCCATCCTCCCTGGGGCAAGGGAAAAAGTTCGACATGGCGGGTGGTATGTTTGCCCCGCCCGATTTTAGCACTAACTGGCCCGGTTCGGACTGTGTTCTGGCCGGTAAGCCTTTGCAGCAGACGGGATTTGCCTACGCCCGAGGGACCTGCCAGTACTGCTATCTCACCGGCAATCGCCTCTGACATTTCTTCGATTCCTATATCTTGGCGGGCCGACGTTGGAATAACTTTATATGTGTGCGGATAATAGCGCAGAATCTCTTCAACCGTTTCATGACCCTCCAGGTCGCATTTGTTGAGTATGATGCAGGGAACGATATTATTGTACTCGGCCAGGAAGAGCAAGCGGTCCAACAAGCTCAAGTCCGGTTTGGGCTGGTTGTAGGCCATTACTACCAACACCCGGCTGACATTAGCCACCCGGGGGCGGTACAGTTCGTTTTTCCTTGGCAAGATCTTCTCCAGTACCCCTTGTCCAAATTCCAAAGGGGTGAAGACCACCCGATCGCCGCTGAGGAGTTTTTCCTTGACCTTGCCCCTCACTTTACAGGCGTATACAGTACCGGTGTTATCCTGCACGTAGTAAAAACCGCTGTAGTTTTTTATGACCAGGCCCTCGAGATGTTCCGGGATCATAGCTGCTCCTTTAATCTGCCGAGCCTATCATGGCAAGTCGTAGGAACGCAGACTGGTTCCGTCCAGCAGAACCTCGGCAGTTCCAGTCCCATAGTAGGTTACGCCCACGGTAACCGTATCTCCCCTATCGCGCCTTTCATCGTAAACCTCCCGGCTCCCTTGTACATCGGTCACATTTATAACCACCCGGTAGGTCCTCTGATTGTCGGGAAGATCGAACTCCAGCCGCCGGGTCTTGGATGTAGGTCCGGGCCCGGTGCTGACCACCACGTTGATCTTGGCGCCTTCTTCTGTTTGGATACCAGCGGCCGGATCCTGTGACGCGACCTGTTCGGCGAAATAAGCAGTGCTGGCGGCCCGGGTCACCGTCCCCAGATCCATTTTGGCCGCCTGCAGTTTGGCGGTGGCCTCGGTTACCGTCAGCCCCTTCACATCCGGCACCGCAGAACGGGGCGGTTGTTTGCCCTTGCTGACCGATAGGTTCACTTTGGTGCCAGCCGTCACGCTGGTATCGGTGAGCGGGTCTTGGGATATAACTATCCCTTCGGCGTATTTTTCATCCCAGACATTATCGATGGTACCCAGATTCAAGCCTTTATTGGAGAGCCGGGTGGTGGCATCGCTGAGTGTTACTCCGGTCACATTGGGGACTTTAACCTGCTCAACCCCCTGGCTGAGTATTACCTCTATCTCCCGCCCGGCCTTGACCTTACGGCCCGGGAGCGGATCCTGTTTCGTGATGGAATCGACCGCCACGCTGTCATTGTTTTCCCGGCCAATGACTTTCAAAACCAAGCCCAGTTGACGAAGCTCCTCGTCGGCTTGGGCATAATCCTTTCCGACTATATTGGGTACGGCTACCTCAGAGCCGAATAGATTGCCGGCCAGCGACCATAAGATACCGGACAGGAATGCCAGGATGGCAACAGCGATAATACCTTTGCCCAGCGGTTTCATCTTTTTCTTGGCTTTCACAGCACCCTCCTTGCCATCGGCCCATACCCCGCTTATGGTCTGCTGTACTTTCAACAGAGCGTTGCGCATCTCCTGAGCGGTCTGGAACCTTTGTCCCGGTTGTTTGGCCATGGCCTTGTAAATTATGGCCTCCAGGGCTGTTGGAATATCGGGATTGATAGTCCGGGGAGAAAACGGTTCCTCATTGATATGGCGCAGAGCGATGGTGATAGGACTGTCGGCATTGAACGGAACCTTACCGGTAACCATCTCATAGAGGATGCAGCCGATGGAGTAAATGTCCGCAGTACGGTTGACCGGTTCACCTTTGGCTTGTTCCGGGGAAAAATAATGCACCGACCCTACAATACTATTATTATAGGTGATGGTTCCGGCGCTGACCGCCTGAGCTATACCGAAGTCAGCCACCTTGACCATGCCTTGTTCAGTGATTAGTATATTGTGAGGTTTTATATCCCGATGGATTATGCCTTTTTCGTGGGCATGGTGAACCCCGTCACAAACCATTATGGCGATATCCACGGCTTTTTCAACCGGCAGGGGACCTTGCTCACGGATCAGGTGATTGAGGGTATAGCCATCTACATACTCCATTACAATATAATAGGTGCTGTCCTGAGCCCCTACATCGAATATATTGACAATGTTGGGATGGGAGATGCGGGCCACCGATAAGGCTTCCGCCCTGAACTTCTCCACAAATCCAGCATCCTTGGCAAATTCGTCTTTAAGAATCTTTACCGCTACGATCCGATCCAAAATGCCGTCCCGGGCTTTGTATACAACGGACATCCCGCCTTCTCCGACGGCATCCAACAGTTCGTAGCGTCCGCCTAAAGTCACGCCGTTCAACACTCTACCTCCTATTTAAACGCATACGACAAGGACCGTAATATTGTCATGGCCGCCCTTCTCCAGGGCGGCGTTGACCAGGGCCAGGGCAGTAGATTCCGGTTCTGACGCTGTGGCCATGAATCCGGCAATTTCACCCTCCGTCACCAGGTCGGTCAAGCCGTCGCTGCTCAGCAAGATCCAGTCTCCCCTATTTATCTTATGTTGGTATAAGTCTATATTGACCTCCGGTTCGACCCCTACCGCCCGGGTGAGAATGTGGCTGTAAGAGCTTATGGGAAGGTCACCATTGGTCAAAACGCCATCTGCTTTCATCTGTTCCGCCAGAGTATGGTCCTGGGTGATTTTGGTCAGAATCCCGGCATGGAAGTGGTGCAGACTGCTGTCGCCGACGTGGGCCACGGTCAGGCATTCATCCCGGATGATGGCCGCTGTGGCCGTTGTCCCCATCTCGCGCAGCGAATCATCGGCATTGCCGGCCCGGTATATGGCTCGATTGGCTGCCTGCACAGCCTGGGTCATGACCGGAGCCAACTCCTCCACACCGGTCAAGTCCAAATGATCCCTGATCGTCTGCACCGCCAGGCGGGAAGCTACATCCCCGCCTTTGTGGCCTCCCATGCCATCACAGATAATAAAGATGCCCTGGGCTTCATCAATGTAGTAGCTGTCCTCGTTCCGCTTTCTATGCAATCCTATATTGGAAACACCAGCTGACTTCATAATTCACCTCGGAATAACATACTGTATTACGTATTATATGCACTATTCCCTCGTCTAACGCTCTCTGTTGGCGCTCAACTGCCCGCAGGCGGCTTCAATATCAGCGCCATGTTCTTCCCGCAGGGAAACATTCAGACCACCGTCAGCCAGCAGGTTGTAAAAATGTCTTATCTTGGACGATGAGGGCTTTTTGTACTCGAGACCGTTGACTTCATTATAAGGAATTAGGTTGACGTTAGCCAGCAGTGGTTTGATTGAGGTAATCATAGCCTGCGCATCTTCGGGCCCGATATTGACCTCATCCAGCATCACGTATTCAAAAGTGACCCGGCGGTTGGTTCGTTCGGTATATTGTTGCACCGCCTCGAAAAGAAGCTTGAGGGGGTATTTGCGGTTAAGCGGGATCAACCGGTCTCTCAGGCTGTCGTTGGAAGCATGCAGCGAAATAGCCAGAGTGACCTGCAGGTCTTCTTCCGCCAGTTTTCTGATGCCATTGGCTTCTCCCGCTGTGGAAATGGTGATGTGTCTCTGGCCGATATTAATACCCTTATGATCGTTTAAGGTATGGATGGAACTGATCACGGCGTCGTAATTCAACATCGGTTCGCCCATGCCCATATATACTATGTTAGTGATTAATTCCTCATCGGTCTTAAGCTTGCGGGTCATCTCCCGCCGCGACCCCAGTACTTGGCCAACCATTTCATAGGCGTTTAAGTTGCGTTGGAAACCCGATTGCCCGGTGGCGCAGAACAGGCACCCCACTGGGCATCCCACCTGCGTGGAGACACATAGCGAATAGCGGGTATCTTTGTTCCCGCCTTGGGGTATGACTACAGTTTCGATCCTCTTTTTGTCATTCATCTCAAACAGGAATTTGCGGGTGCCGTCGGCCGAGACCCGCTGTTTCAAGACACGCGGTATGGAAACCTGGGCGGCGGACTCCAGGCTGATCCTGAGCTCTTTGGGTAAGTCGGTCATTTCATAGAAAGAGCCGACCGCTTTGCGGTAAATCCAGGTATATATCTGATTGGCCCGAAAGCGTGGCTGACCCAATGATTGTACATATGACTCCAGGCTTTTCAAGTCCATACCTAGGAGTTCGGTTTTGATAATCGAATTCATATTAAGCACCGTCCGTCCTCCTCAGCCTGGCGTAGAACATGCCATCGGTACCGTATTTGCCTGGCAAAATGGTCAACATGCCTTGACTGGCCTTGGTATTGTCCTGGTTGTCAAGGGGGAAAAAGGATATCTCAGCCTGAAAGCCGTCCAGGTGAAAATCCGGGTGCCGGTCCAGAAATGTCCGGACCAGATCTTCGTTCTCAGCCTTCATTATGGTACAGGTGGAGTAAACCAGTATACCCCCATTTGCTACCATTTGGCCGGCTCTTTCCAGCATTTGGGCCTGAAGCTGCTGCAGATCGGCCAGATCCTGGGGCGTCTTGCGCCAGCGGGAATCGGAGCGGCGGTTCAAAACCCCCAGGCCGGAGCAGGGGGCATCCAAGAGAACGCAGTCCGCCCGCAGTGATACCATGGGCAGGGTCATTATGTCTTCCGGGTGAGCATGAACGATCGACAGTCCCAATCTGGCACAGTTAGATTTTAGCAAATTGATCTTGTGGTTGTGAATATCATAGGCATCGATTCTGCCTTCATCACCCATCAATTCCGCTATAAAAGTGGTTTTTCCGCCCACCCCGCAGCAGAGGTCGAGGACTGCAACGCCCGGGTGGGGGTCAAGGATGTTCACCGCCAACATTGAGGCCTCGTTTTGGACATAGAAGAGACCGGCCCTATAAGCTTTCGATTGGGCCAGACTGCGTTCCACGCTATCCACCAGAATCGCCCGCGGCGAGCGGGGACTTGAATGGCCGATGATCCCATCCCGGGCCAGGATAGCGGTCAACTGCTCCCGGTCGGTTTTCAAGGTGTTGGTGCGCAGCATAACTTGCGGCCGCTGATTGAAATACACCAGCATATCTTCAACCTGTGGATGATCGTACTCGGTCAGCAGTTTTTCAACCAGCCATACCGGCTGGGAATAAAAAACCGAATAGAAAGCCACCGAGAGATGCGGTTCAGGGTAACAGATTTGATCTCGATGGCGGACGATATTGCGCAGAACGCCATTGGCCAGCCCAGCCAATCCGTTCCCAATCTTGCTTCTGGTCAATTCTACCCCGCTGTTGATTGCCGCATAGTCAGGGATACCCTCCAGGAATAACAACTGGTAAAGTGACAAACGCAGGATATTGCGCAGCCAGGGATTTTGGGCCGAAATCGGACGTTTTATAAAAAGATCAAGCACCCAGTCCAGGTGCTTTAACATGCGTATGGTTCCATTGACCAATTCAGTTACCAGATGCCGGTCCTGGGCCGACAAATCTTGCGCCTGTTCCAATTTCCTGTCCAGCATCAGATTGGCGTAGGCCCCTTTTTCAGCCACCTGGTAAATGACCTGCAGGGCTGTCAGGCGCGGGTCAGCGTCCCGCGCCCCTTGTTGTTTTGGCTTCATCGATTACTCCTGTTGGCGGGGTTATTCATCCCGGCCGCCGGCAAAGATCATCACGTAATAGAGTAAGTTGGCTACCGCAGTCAAAGTAGCGGCCAGATAGGTCATGGCAGCGGCGCCCAGGACTTTTTTGACCATCGGCACTTCATCGTGACTGACCAATCCCGCTTGCGACAATTGGGCCACCGCTCGCTGGGAGGCGTTGAATTCGACTGGCAGGGTGACCAGGTGAAAGACTACCACCGCCGAGAACAGTATTATACCCACCAGTACCAGATTCATGCTGTTGAGCAGGAATCCGACCAACAATATCGGGAAGGAAGCCGACGATGCAAAATTGGCCACCGGCACGATCGACGCCCGCAGTTCCAAGGGGGCGTACCTCTCGCTGTGTTGTATAGCATGCCCAACCTCATGGGCGGCCACACCGATGGCGGCAATCGAGGTATTTCCGTGTACGGTTTCGGACAGATTCAAGGTATTGTTGCGGGGATCATAATTGTCGGTCA
>CAZOMS010000015.1:0-24787 GCA_964580805.1 uncultured Syntrophomonas sp.
CCGGCTTCCTTCAGATTCCTCGTCACCGAGGACACCCTTGCCCTTGGCTATGTGCTTGGCACTATCAACCCGCACTAGGGACTTTCACCCATTAGACTGCGCCCATGCCGGGCGCACCATAAAAAAGGACCGGGAAACCCCGGCCCTTTCTATTTATAAAGGCGGACGCTAGATACTCTGGATAGCGCTGTGGCAATGATTGATGCAATCGTTCAAGGAATTGTAGGCCAGATCCAATTCAGCCTGGGATTTCTGGCTCAGCCCCGATTTGCTGAAGTTCTCCAGGTCCCGCTTGGCCATGTTGACATGGGAAATCACCAATCCCACCCGTGTCTTCTGATCCACACAATCTACCTCCTTTTTTTAAGTACACTTTATTATGTCCAACCTAAATTGCGGCGATTCATAATAGAAGCATTGGCCTGCGCGCCGGAATTTGTCCATTTCTTTCCCCCCATCGTTATTTGGAACTCTCTCATTACGTACCTTCTAGCCCGCCCCTTGGAAAAAGGCCAGACCGAGCATATTCGGTTAGGATTCGTGCGAATAGTTATAATTTTCGTGCAAATATCATATTCTATTAGTGCCACTTGAAAGGAGTTGATTGTATGGCTGGTGCTACTTCGAACATCAACATTCGCATGGATGCGGAATTAAAGGCTCAAGCGGATGCCCTTTTCTCGGAGTTGGGCATGAACCTTTCTACGGCGTTCAACATTTTTGTACGCCAGTCGCTCCGAGAAGGGCGGATTCCTTTTGATATTTCGCTCAATAAGCCTAATAAGGAAACGATTGCAGCCATGCTGGAAGCAGAAAAAATAGCCAAAGACCCGTCTGTGAAAGGGTATACTGACCTTGACGAGTTGTTCGCTGACTTGCGGAAATGAGGGGAACCAAGTATACAGTAAAACCAACCTCGCAGTTTCGAAAGGACTTTAAACTAGCGATAAAATGAGGTCTGAAAATCAGCTTGCTTGAAGAAGTTATCTCCATTCTTGCAACGGGGAATACCCTTCCTGTAAAGAACAAAGACCACGCCTTAACTGGAAACTGGATAGGACATCGGGAGTGTCATATCCAATCGGATTGGTTGTTGCTATACCGCATTGAGGACGATGTACTTGTACTGACACTTTCTCGTACAGGTTCGCACAGCGACATTTTTGGCAAATGAAGTAAGAGCAGCCGCATGGGTGAAGCCGGTGCGGTTTTCTTTCAAACTCAACCATTAAAACGTTTGCATATTGATCGTCACGTCGATTACCAAAGGAAAGATACTCGAGAGGGTGTCTTTCATATTCGGGTTTAAAGCCCGGTGGGGAGAGGAAGCAAGGAGGACGCCCATTGGAGAAAGACTATCGCAAAACCATAGAAACCTTTGATTCCATGCTGGCGGAACGTGAACTCGATGCGGCTATCGCGGAAGCCGAAGCTGAGTATACTTTTGATAACCAGCTAATAGATGCCAGGGAGGCTCTCACGGAACTAAAGAGGAAACATTTTGGCAAGTAAGTATACCGTTAACTAATCCAGCTTCTCGAAGGAAGCCAGAGGGCGGTTGCTCGCTGGCTTCCTTTTTGCTATTGTAAGATTAGCTAAAATAGCTAAGGCAGGGATGTCATCCTGAGGCGCAGCCGAAGGATCTAAAGCAAGACTGCGCTCAGAGTGACAAATTACGAATCATGCGAAATCCATATAGTGGCTGTGATTGGAGGGAGCACAGTGAAAATCAATTCAACCGAACTGCAGAACAATTTCGGTAAATACCTGATGCTGGCTGCCAATGAAGATATCATCATCACCCGTAACGGCCGGGAGATAGCAACACTGTCAGCCGTAAAGAATGAGGCGGGCGGACCGGAGGCTGGTCTGGTCCTGGAAAAGGCGGCAGAATACAGTTATGGGGGCCGCAAGGCCACCTATGAAGAATTCCTGAAGCTCACGGAAAATTCAGAAGAAAGATATGAGTACATCGACGGGGAAATATACCTGCTGGCATCACCCAAGACGCGCCATCAGGTAGCTCTGACCGAATTGTTCGGTATTTTTTACAACTGGTTCCAGGGCCAGAAATGTGCCCCTTTCGTGGCCCCTTACGACATCACCTTGAAACGCAGCCCCGAAAACATCAATGTGGTGCAGCCGGACATAATGGTTATCTGCGATTTGGAAGAAAAGCTGAATGACAGGGATTACTATATGGGCACCCCCACCCTGGTTGTGGAGATCTTATCAGAAACGACCCGCCGAATGGATTTGATCAAGAAGCTGGACCTCTATATGGAATGCGGGGTGGAGGAATACTGGATCGTCAATCCCCTGAATCAGGAGGTGACCGTTTATTTGTTCAAGGATAACGATGTCAGCGACAGCCGCACGTTTAGAAAAGCGGACCGGGTGGAGTCGTTCATTTTCCCGGGACTGACCGCCGACACGGCCAAGATTTTTCGGTAGAGGGCAGCGCGAGGTCAATAATTTGGACCTGTCCCCAGGTTATTAGGTCGCGTCAACATTTGGTGGGAGTCACATATCGACGATGTAATATGATAAGCTAGATCAAATGCTCACACCGAGGAGGTGCTCTTTATGAATTCTCCCGTATCCCCTCCGGCGGGCAGCCCCCCTGACTTCCCGAACCTATTTGTTACGTTTTGGTCAGTCATCAACATATTTATAATAATTACTATTGTAGTACTGGTATTCTGGTATTTTAAGAAACAGAGGGACGATAAGAAGCGAATGATCGAAAAGCTGGACAGCATCATATCCCTGCTTCAATCCAAGAAAAACGATTGAGAATAAGACCTATTGCGGCTTCTCGGAGGGAGCCACCTGCCTGGTTCAGATAGCCCCGGTCGTTTAGATAGCCCCGGTCGTCTTGTCCAGAAACTCCTTGACAGCGGCATTGGCTTCTTTCGGTCTTTCAAGGGGCAACAGATGCCCGGCGTTCGGGATCAGTTTCAGTTCTGCTTTGGCCCCACCAGCGGCCGCCAACCGTACTGCTCTCTCCATCTCATCCTGTTTCACCAGGGCACTGTCCGTTCCCCTGAGCCACAAAGTCGGACACTCGATCAGAGGAATTCGGTCCAAAAGGTTCCATTTCAACCTGAAAGGGCCGATACTATCCAGCTGCCAGTCGTCCATATCCTTCTCGCCATATTGATACTTGCCTCGCGCCTCATCCTGAAGGAGCGCAACCAGGCGGTCCGGATCAGTCGGCTGGGAGCCGCCCACATAAAGAGACTCCAGCGTCTTATTCATACCGGCATCGTCCATTTTGGCATACCGTTTGCTGAACATCCTCAGCAGGCCGGGGGTCTTGATATATAGCCAGGTGATAAACTGCCAATCGAGCTTGTCAGCCAGACCACCAGGTTCAAACAGGACCATCGACCTGACTTCATTCGGATATAGAGACGCATATTCGATACTGAGCCCGCCACCCATGGAAAGGCCTACCAGGCTGAAATCTTCAAGCTCCAAATGGCGGAATATATGGTGAAAAATGTCCATCAAGCGGGTATGATCCAGATAACCTTCCCATGGTCTGGACTTTCCATGTCGCGGCGTATCAAGTGCGAATAGATGATAGTACCGGCTGAGAAACGGAAACAACTGATCCCATATGAACCTGGCCTCGTCAAACATCGCCCCATGCAGCATCACTACTGCCGGCCGTCGTTTATCGCCGGCTTCGTAGACCGACATCGGACCGCCACCGACATTCGCAATATGATGCCTCAGCCCGGGCACATTCTCGATCCCGCCGGCTATTTCTTTCGTCATCTGTTTCAAGATAAATCCCCCTGATTCTTTGTTTCTATACTATATTATTGCCCGACAATTTGGAGAGAAATCTCCTAATCATCGGCATCTCAGCTATTCCACGGGTCGGTAACCGCTATGGATTCCAACCAGTCCAAGCGTGTAAGTTCCTAAAATGGTGTAATAACCTAACTTACCGAAACATATTGCCCCTGGGCCTGTCACATTGACAACCTTCAATCTTACTGTACCAGTTTAGCTTGGTTGGTTAGCTTATCGCTTAACTATATCTTACGGGGGCCTGTCCCCAAGTTATGTGACCATCTGCCGGCAAGAATCCGATACTTTTTTAGTAAAACATTACTGATTTGTAACCTTTCTTAATCATTTTGTAACGAATTATGCCGATAAAGTTGGTATCGTGAGGGAAAGGGGCGCCTCCCAGCAGATGGCAGGCTGCCCAGCGATATCGGATCACGCTAGACGGGTGGGAGCAAGCCGTATGAAATGGGAAAGAAAAACCGGGCTTACCGGTTGCGATGAAAAAGAAATGCTCCAGCCCCGGCGCTATATGCCGGGACTGGACGGGCTGCGGGCGGTAGCGGTGTTGGCGGTGATATTTTACCACCTGAACATGCCCTGGGCTCCGGGAGGACTCTTGGGGGTCTGCATCTTCTTTGTGCTGTCCGGTTATCTCATCACCGACATCTTAATGGCCCAATGGAACCAGGGCGCCAGCATGGATCTGCGGGAATTCTGGCTGGGACGAGCCCGGCGGTTGCTGCCGGCACTGTTCACCATGCTGGGCGGAGTCCTGGCGTGGATCCTGATATGTGAGCCCCACCGCCTGGCATCTCTCTGGAGTGAAGTCCTGGCAGCGGTATTCTATGCCAGCAATTGGTGGCTGATTTTTCACGAGGTCTCCTACTTCGCCAGTTTCGGCCCCCCTTCACCCCTGGGGCATCTGTGGTCTTTGGCGGTGGAAGGACAGTTTTACCTGGTGTGGCCATTGCTGTTGGGACTGGGACTGCGCTTCGTAAACCGCCGCCGCCTGCTGGGACTGATCGCGGCTCTGGCCATAGCTTCCGCCGCAGCCATGACGATCATCTATCAACCGGGGCTGGATCCCAATCGGGTTTACTATGGAACCGATACCCGGGCTTTCGCTTTGCTTATCGGGGCGGTATTGGCCTTGCTGTGGCCCAGCCGCAAACTATCGGCCGCTCTCCCTGCCCGGCAGCGCAATACCCTCGATGCAGTGGGAGGAGCAGCCTTGCTGGCGATTTTGGCCATGATGGTGCTGACCGATCAATATCAGTCATCCCTTTATTATGGCGGCCTTTTGTTATTTTCGGTGATCGCGGCGGTGCTGATTGCAGTGCTGGCCCATCCCGCCGGCCGCCTGGGCCGGCTGATGGGGGCAGCCCCCTTGCGCTGGCTGGGTGTATGGTCCTACGGGATCTACCTATGGCACTATCCGGTCATAACCATGACCAGCCCGGCCGTCAACACCGGAGGGCCCAATATCGGGCTGGCCATTTTCCAAACGGCGCTATGCATTTCGCTGGCCGCAGTCTCATGGTATTTTATCGAGGAACCGATCCGCCGCGGCAAACGGCGACAGAATCTGGAGCAGCTCCCCCATGCCGGGAAGCTGCGGCCGGCTTTATACAGCTGGTGGCGCCGGGCGCCGATAACCAGCATGATATGTATCTTCGCGGCCCTGGTATTGACGGTGAGCGGATTTACCATGATTACTCAGGCCCAACAAAGAGCTTGGCCAGCGGAAACGGTTGCTGCCGGGGAACCGGGGGGTGTCGGAGAACCATCCTCGATCGGGGGACGAGCCCTGATCGGTTCGAAAGCGGAAGTGAGACTAACCCCAACCGGAGGACCAGCCTCATCCGGTCCAGAGACAGAACTGGGGGAGGGTTCAGGCAACAGCCCTGGGGCTCCATCACCGGAAGGAGCGGCGCAGCCGTCTGACGAACTCGACCAAGTAACTACTGGTAATGGAGCGGCGGTTATTGACGATTCGGGTCTGGTTGGCGACAATTATGCTAATGGTCCCGAGACCCCCGTGGCTCCCGTGACCGATGGGGAGAGTAAGCCAACGCAGCCTACGGCTCCCCGGGACCAGCACCCGGGATTTACCGGTAAAGGGGTTACGGTTATCGGGGATTCGGTCATGGTGGGAGTGGCGCCGGAGCTGAAGAGGCTTTGCCCGGAGATGGTAGTGGATGCCGTCATTGGCCGACAGGTGTACCAGGTCCCCCAAGTGATCAAGGATCTCCAGGCCCGGGGCGCCTTGGGCAACACGGTTGTGATCGAAGTAGGATCGAATGGACCATTTACCGAAAAACAATTCGCGGAGATCCTGAACTTACTGGGGAATGACCGGCGGCTGGTGCTTATCAATGCCCGAGTCCCGAAACCATGGGAGAGCGCCGTCAATCAAGACCTGGCCCGGATCACCGCGGCCCATCCCAATGCTGCATTGATGGATTGGTACGGGGCCAGTAGTGGTCATGACGAATATTTTCGCAATGATGGGGTGCACTTGCTGGAAGCCGGCGCCAAGGCCTATGCCTCGCTGCTGCTGGACACGCTGGCTCCCTGAGGGTTGGATGAAGCCGGGGCCAAGGCCTACGCCTCGCTGCTGTTCGATACCCTGACTCCCTGGGGGTTGGATGAGGCCGGCCCCCAACAGCTGACATACAAAAGCTGACGCAAAAACGCAGATGCACGAAAGCAGACGCACAAAAGCTGAATTAGAACAGCAGACATACATAAGCTGACGCAAAAAGCTCACATACGCTACATACGCCTATCTACATATAGAGCGTGGATACTGAAATGGAGAGACCGATGACGGCCTGGAAACATAAAATACTGGTGGTTGAGGATGAAGAATCGATCCGGCAGCTGATCAGCGTCAATCTCGGCGCTGCCGGCTATGAAGTAAGAGAAGCGGACACCGGGGAGAAAGCCCTGGCCATGTCCAGCAGCTTCGGCCCCGACGTTATGGTGTTGGATCTGATGCTGCCGGGTATCAGCGGGTTCGAGGTCTGCTCGCGGGTGCGGGAGACAAGCCCCGAGACCTTTATAATCATGTTGACCGCCAAGAGCCAGGACACGGACAAGATCCTGGGTCTGGAACTGGGGGCGGATGATTACATGGTCAAACCCTTCAATCCCCTGGAACTGACAGCCCGCATCAAGGCCATGTTAAGGCGCCGCACCGCGCTGCGGGCGGAAAGCCGGACCCTGCGCTGCGATGCTCTGTTGCTGGACATCGCGGCCAATAAGTTTTTCAAACACGAACGGGAGATCGAATTGACCCCCACCGAATTTGCTTTACTGAAGATGTTTATGGAAAATCAGGGCGCCGCCCTCAAACGCGATAAGATGTTAAACGCCGTCTGGGGCCAGGATTATTTCGGCGATACCAAGACCCTGGACGTACATATCCGACGCTTGCGGGAGAAACTGGAGGACAAGCCCTCGGAACCGGCCTACATCAAAACCGTGTGGGGCATCGGTTATCGGTGGCAGGCGGGATCGGGCAGGGACATATGATGAAAGGGATCAGATTAAGGCTGGCGGCCAGCTTCATGGTGGTAATCATTTGCTCGGTCGTGATCCTGGAGATATTACTCATCTATATCGTCAAACAGAACTATTACGACAGTGTGGAAGGCAGCCTCACCAACCAGTTAAACATCTGCACCGATATGTATACCCGGTATTTCGCCAATGCATCGCTGCAAGACAATGTGCTCTACAATATTGATGCCTTCTGGAACCAGAGCAACGCCGAGGTGCAGGTGGCGGACCGGGACGGCAATATCATCATGGACTCCCAGGGCATCATCGAAGCGGGCCTGGACGGCAGCGACATCCAGGAGGCCCTGGAGGGCAATACCGGAGTATGGGTAGGCCAATGGCACGGGCAAAAGGTCCTGGCGGTGGCCCAGCCTCTGAAATCGGGCCCGGAGATCGTAGGCGCCCTGCGGTTTATGGCTTCTTTGAGCGCCGTCGACCAGGAGGTGGCCAAAACCCAGCAGATCTTCATAGTCATCGGGGCCTTGGTGGTTCTCATGGTCGGCTCCCTGAGCCTTTTTTTAGCCAACGGCATCGTGGTGCCATTGCAGGAAGTAACGGCGGTGGCCCAGCGGATGGCGGCCGGGGATTTTAAGATCAGAAGCCGCAAGACCCGGGATGACGAGGTGGGAGAACTGTCGGATACCTTAAACTATCTGGCCGATGAGATCGTGAAAAAAGAGCAGCTCAAAAATGATTTCATCTCCTCCGTGTCTCATGAACTGCGCACCCCCCTGACCTCTATCAAGGGATGGGCGATCACCCTGCAGAGTGAAAAGCTCCAGCAGAAGGACATGCTGATGACCGGGCTCAACATCATCGAGAAGGAAAGTGATCGGCTGACCAGGATGGTGGAGGAGCTCCTGGATTTCTCCAGGTTCATCTCGGCCCGCATCAAACTCAACCCGGAGGAGGTCGACCTTAGCAATCTCTGTGAACACCTGCGTAAACAGCTTACCCCCCGCGCGGTGCGGGAGAATATCGATTTCACCGTAGACTGTCCGGACGGCCTACCCCTTTTCTACGCCGACGCAAACCGGCTGAAACAGCTGTTTATCAATATCCTGGATAATGCCTTCAACTTCAATCACCCCGGGGGATACGTCCATTTCAAGGCGGAAGTCCAAGAAAGGCAATTAAGGTTTGTCATATCCGACAATGGCTTAGGGATAGCGGCCGACGAACTGCCCATGGTCAAGGAAAAATTCTATAAAGGCAAAAGCTCGCCCTCCAAAAATGGTATCGGGCTGTCGATTTCCGAGGAGATCGTCAACCTGATGGGCGGTCGGTTGGAGATAAGCAGCCAATTGAACCTGGGCACCGACGTGGTAATAATTCTGCCCCGAGGAGAACATCCCGATGTTGTTTAAAAGCAAGATCCTACTGGCCCTGTTGTTCCTGCCCCTGCTGGGCGGGTGCGCTGATCTGACCTCAGCGGCGGCCGGCAGGATCCTTCCCCCGGCCTATGCTGTGTGTCCATTGGAGGGAAAATGGTCGGTGCAGGAGGAGTTGGCTTCGGAAGGCCATCCGGGCGGGAACGTCCTTAGTTCCGCAGCCGAGCTTCAGTTTAGCCGGGCGATGGTGATAATGGGCAGCAATGTCTGGCAGCAGCCATCCTATAAGGTGAAAGAGGTCAATTCCCGGGACTACCTGCAGACCAGGTATATCGCCCTGGACGGCTATCTGGCTGCCATTGACCAGACCGTAGAGGTGGTGACGGTATCCGCTGACGCCAACTACCTGGGCGAGTTTATGATAATCGATGAAGCCACCGTGGTAGCCTTTGTACAGAACAAGGTGCTGCGGCTGCATAAGAAGGCTGATCGGGCTGATGACCCCGCCGCAGCCGCCGGCTTAAATGCCGTCAATGGCAATTACGATGACAATAGCGGTACCTCCGGGGTGTTTTTGGGACTGAGGATACCAGTCGATGATGACTATATCTACCAGACCGTTTGGATAGCCGCCCACGACCAGCAACTGCGTCCGCTGCTGAGCCGGCCGGACCTGTTTTTCCCCCGCCGCAGCGGTTTCTGGGAACTGCAGGTGACGGGAGGCACTAACCAGGAGGGCGCTGAGTTGCGGGCGCAGAATGTGGCCATCAAGGATGACCCGGCAGCATCAGAAGTGGGCGTCCAGGCCCCCGCCGCATACACACGCGGGCCAAGCCTGGCGGTCGATTATATTGGCAATAATTATGCCGCCATAGCCTGGAATGATGGGGGTATGGAAAAACTGCAGGTGTTGCCGGTGGATCAATTATCATCCCCTCTGGGTATCAGCGCGGCGGATATGCTGGGAGACGGTGGAGCGGCAGCCTATAACAGCGCTCGCCAGCAGGCACGGCAAACCCTGTATGGCCAGGGAAACACACTGACAGCGGAGGATGGCGGGGAGGATAATTTCGGACTCACCCGCAGAAATGGCCATTGGTACCTGCAGGGGAGAATCAATTACTACCACCACGGTATCCCCGAATACATGGACTTCAATATCAACTCCATCCCTCCCGACAGCCTGGTCGTCTATGACACCCTGTATCTCAGCTGGCAGAGCATAAGAGACCGGGTCCCCAACGCGGTGGATGCCTTTACTTCTCCAAATAAGGATATAGCGGTCATCAGAACCACCAGTAAACTGTATTTCTTTGGGCTCAACGGCGAACATTTGGACAGTGTCCCCTTGGGAGAAATGGACTTGCCGGAGGGGACCAGTATCATCATGGCGGAGTGGGCCACCGGGTTTTATGTGGATGATTGGGAGAAGGCCTTTGTGAACCACGGCGCCGCTCGCATCTAACCGGGCAATAACTGCCTGCCCGCCCTGCATGCCTCCGAATTTGGCCCATGGATAGGCACCATGGATGAACTATAATGCTTCCAGGTGGTGGACACTGGTCGGCTATTGCTCCTCTTATTATGCGATTCTGGCCAACAAGTGGATAAAAACAAGCCTGTAATTTTCAACGACATAGAAGGGGACTGTTACCGAAATGTCGAATAGTTCGTCAAGGTATAATAATTAGCATTATGTTGTCAACACTGCATATGGAATTAGAGGGATTAGGTACTCAATTCTAAAAAAGCACTCAATGTTGGAGGCAACAACGCGGGTTGTTAAGCATCTATGCAAGCAAGGGAAGACACCTGGACTAACTCATCTTGGTAAGTGTGGTCTATTCCAAAGAAAGCAGCTAAGTCAAAAGACGGGCTGCAATCACGAAGCAAAGAATATTTGGCTATTTCTAAAATAATCGTGCCTGTGGATGGGGTGTATTATGGCAAACAAAGCCTTATTGAATCAGTGGATAAACGAAGCCGAAAGTAAGAGCAAACCAATAGTTGAAGAACCAGATAAAAAGCTATACAACGATAAACTAGTTGCTTGGATTGACATTCTTGGTATGAGAAACAAAATGCGAATTTCAGAAGATGCTGAAGAAATATTCAACATTATGGCAAAACTTCAGTATTTCGTAGAAAATGAATGTGAAGATCTAGTAAAGGTTGAAGTTTTGAACTTTTTACAATTAAGTGATGGATTTATTATAGTAGCTGACATGGATTACATTAATGAGTTATGTGAGATTTTATGCAAAATACAATGGCATGTTCTATTGCAACTAGACGAGCTTAAACTCTTGAGGGGGGCCATAACAGCAGGTAAAGCAAGTATGTCGGACGATACAAGACTTATAATAGGCCCGGCATTTATTGAAGCATATGCTATGGAAAGTGACAATGCAATATTTCCACGGATACTATTTGCTGAAGAGATTTCGCAATACATAACACCTGGAAAGCTTGTCTTTAATTATGTTAAGCAAGATGGGGATCATCTAAAATACTTGGATTTCATCTCTTATGCGATTAAGGAACAAGGCTTGAAGCAAAAAGATCTTGCCCATCTTCTCGAAACACAAGGCGTAAATAGAGTTTTAAAAAAAGGTTATGAATACTATATTCATAGCAACAAGGCTATTGCACAAAAATATGGGTGGTTAATTGCAAAATTATCAGAGTATAAGATTGATATTCTTGGAGTAAACTGAAAGTAGGTGTAAATGATTGGCAATCATAAAGGTGGGGCTACGTTTGTTAGAAACATTGACATCCGCATTATATGACGATCCCATTATCTTGTTCAGAGAATATGTGCAGAATTCGGTAGATGCCTACAACAAAACAATCTCCACATCGTCAGACAAAGAATTTGACGAATTTCATGTTGCTATTGATATAGATAGGGATGGAAAGAGCATAACTATCAGAGATAATGGCTACGGCATTGATAATAGCCAATTTGATGAAATAATGACTAGCATAGGTGCATCTGACAAGAGACAATCAAATAATCAAATTGGCTTTCGTGGCATTGGTAGACTTTCAGCCATGCCATTTTGCGAGAAACTCATATTTACTAACAAGTGCGAAAATAGTAATAAGATACAGGTATTTCAATGGCAAGGAAATAAATTTCAACAATTGTTAAACCAGGAATCTGAGATTGAGCTAAACCAAGCAATGAGTGAAATCACAGATAATTATGAAAAAGATTATGAAGACGCGATATCAGACCACTTTTTTAAGGTGGAGATTATAAATTATAATATTGAAATTGTTGAACTTGTTAAACAAGATGACCTTAAATATCGTTTGTCCATGATGCTTCCCTTGAGATATGATCCGAAATTTGAACAGCAAAAAGATATCTTAGAATATTACAAGCAATTTATGGGATATTCGCTAGATAGATATGCGTTTACGGTAAAGCTTGATGGAGAAGAAATGTATAAACCATATAATGAAACGAATATTCTTGAATCAGGTATTAATTTCTGGGACTTAAGATACCGCAGTAAAGAAAAAAACGGGATACCAGACAAAATTGGCATCCTTTGGTTTACATTCAATCGAAAAGTGACGGCCAACCCCGTGAATGAGCCTTATGGCATTCTAGTTCGTTCAAAGAATATGCTGATGGGAGACAATAATTCGTTAGCAGATGCTCTCTTTCGCAGTAAAAGCGATGAATATGTTGCAACTTTCCGTGAGTTGACGCAAACACTGCAAGGTGTTTATGGGGAAATGCTTATTGATTCCCCTCGGTTGAATGATAATGCCCGCCGAGACTGGTTTAAGATTGACGATTCATCTATTGAATTACGCAATATTATATTCGATTTTATGAAACGGCTCTATACTTACAGGTCTGTTGCATCCAGAGCTTTTAATGCAATTGAGAATGATAAGAATAGGCAAAAACTCACAGAGGCATTTACAAATCTTACATCCAACTATGAACCCAAAGTTTTTGTAGAAACCTTTTATGAAGATAAACGCAAAACAGACAAAAAAGCATTGCCGACTTTCAAATATGCCGATGATGACATACCACTAGCAAGTCTGACTAATAAAAAATTTTATGAAAAGATTGCAGAGTCACTCCGTGAATATTTTATGCAAACCGATAATATCCAAGAATTCCTAAAGGTTCGAGCCCATATCAAACGAAGTATTAATAAAGGCTAAGGATATGGAGAGAGTTCTATTAGTTGAACCTGATTATCCAAATAAATATCCGCCATTAGGATTAATGAAGATCGCTACTTTCCACAAGGAAAGAGGCGATTTTGTAGAATTTTATAAGGGCGAAGCTCCCTATACTCTTATTACTAAAATGACCAGAGTCTATATTACCACCCTTTTTACTTTTCATTATGATATAACTGTAAAATGCATCAGGCACTACACTAAATACATTAATAAGGAAAATATATATATCGGAGGATTAGCGGCTTCACTATTGACAAATAAGTTCAAAGAGGACACCGGTATACATAATATTTTATGCGGTTTATTAACTGATTCACGTGTACTACGTTATCAAGAAGAAGTAAATATTGATTTGTTACCTTTAGACTACGATATATTAGATGACATTTCCTATAAGTATCCTGCAGGCGACAATTACTTTGTTCATACAACGCGTGGTTGTCCACGAGGGTGTGCGTTCTGTGCTGTAAGAATTCTGGAACCAAGGTTTGAAACTACCAATAATGTAATAAATCAGGTCAACAGGGTCGATGCGGTTTATGGTGCAAAAAGAAATCTCTTAGTCATGGATAACAACATTCTATGTTCGCCAAAACTCAATCAAATAATCAGTGATATTAAAAGTTTGGGATTTACTGGGGATAAGAACTTTACTTATCCAAATCCTTTCGAATTGGGAATGAATAAGATTCGAAGGCGAATGAGAGGTGGGGTAAAGTATGCTAAACAGTTGGATGAAACGGTTAGATTTCTCAATGAGTTTTCAAAGAGAGTTGCCCGTTATGAAAAAGCACATAAAGAGTATACTGAGCTTCTTAATAATATTTCGTGTGATAATCCTTGGAATGACCTAGTTAAATATGAAAGTGAATTATTTGCTTATGTTGAAAAATATCGCCCAAAGTCCAAGGTAATTAGATTTGTAGATTTTAATCAAGGAATCGACGCGAGACTTGTAAATGATAAAAATGCAAGTATTCTTTCTCAAATTCCAGCTATACCCTTTAGATTAGCTTACGATAACCTGGCGGAAACAGATGTTTTCATTAAGGCAACTACAATTGCTGTAAAGCATGGAATCAAGGAAATTTCCAATTACATGCTCTTTAATTATGAGGACAAGCCTGAGGATTTATGGCTCCGCTTATATAATGCAATCAAGTTATATAATAGCTTTAATCAAAAGATTTCAGCTTTCTCTTTTCCAATGAAGTATGTACCCATAGATGAAACTGATAGAACATTCATTGGGACCAGATGGAATAAAAAGTACCTTGGGGCCATTAACGTAATCATTAATGTTACTAAGGGAGTTGTAGCTAAAGAACTTGATTTTTTTTATGAAGCATTTGGGCAGAATCTCGAAGAGTATATTGAGATTTTAAATATGCCCGATGAAATGATTAGGTTTAGACATTTCTTCAGAGATAATGGATTATTAGCATTATGGAAGAAGTTGTATTCGGAGTTATCGGCTGAACACAAGTCTAATTTATTGGACATTTTATGTGACACAAAGACGGACAGAGCTATTCTATTACAAAATCAACCAAATAGTATTAAGCGGATTTTCAAGCTATACACTATCAATAAATCGCAATTTGATAGAGGTGAAAGAACTGCTGAAAGTGTAATAGATGAGATTGAACAATATCATAATTGTGTTTAAAACAAATGGGACAGTCCCGCTAGTTACCCGGATTAAGTCCCCAGAGTCAAATGAAGAGAACAGTCCCGCAAGGTATACGTTAATAGACTATGTCGTTGAGGTCCGGGCTCTGGGGCTCACCACCTACGTAGGAAAGTCCCTCGAACATCAGGAAAAATGAGGGACTAATCTCTACTGTGTGTTGCCTGTTAATCTTTAACGTTTATGCCTAATAATCGATCCACGCCCTCAGCTCCTCATAATCCAAGAAGTATCTGGTTTGCCCATCTTGTTTGACCGCAAAGCCGCTCGCGCCGGCATATCGGATACTGCATTTAACCAAATCAAACCACACCCGGCCGCTGGGATTGTCGGGGTCAAGCAATTTGGGCGTGCCTGGGTTGCTGAGCTGAAATGAGATGCCCATCGCTTTTAGGTCTTCGAACAGCCGCCATTCCGGTTCGGTTTCTAGAAAGAGTTCTTCCAGGCGTGTCGCCCGATCCAGCGCCAGCCGGGTCGTCCATCGATGGCTGGAAAACCGCTGCCCCTTGTCCTGCCGGTTTAGATTTTCGATCGGGTGTTTGAGCTTGATGATGTCTCCCAAACGGTATAATATTTGTAGATCGTTTTCGCCTCGATGGCTTTTCCATGGGGTTTGGAGATCTTTTCGGGTCACGATCTCCACTCCGATGACCTGCGCCTTGTGGGTCACGGCACCCGGTTTGCGCAAAGCCTGCGGAGAATATATGGCCACCCATTTGGTGTTATGTTGGCGCAGCTGGGATTTTAATAACGGCATGTAATAGAGGTGGCTGTCAATTACCCAGTCGAAATGCTGGGCAGGATTGACCCCCCGCAACACCCCGACCAAGACCGGTTCCGTAGCTGCCAATCGCCAATCCTGGGCACGTCGTTGAATGTTGTAGGGTATGGCTTTTCGAGAACTGGTAAATCCGCCTTGACGAAGCACACCATCCAACCATTCACGGACATATTCCATGTTGTCAGGTAAAAAGGGGAGTGCGCCCACTCCGATGCGGTTCAAGGATCGCCACAGTTTGCTTTCCTTATAGGATTGCTTTGCGTCCTGGTAGGGGAATAACGCCGCTGCCTGTATTACGGTTCTTTGCACTTCCTTCGGCTCCTCACCGGTATCGCCCAGCTCCAGTATCGCATCCCGGTATCTGTGCATGATGTTGATCGCGTTCTCCGGGGGGCCAAAGGAATTGTAACGTTGATGATATTCTTCCGAAGCGTCTACCCGATATTTGGCGTCCAGGACCATATGAATCCGAGGCCAGTCTTTGTCTTGAAGGGTCAGCAGGATATCCGGGCGCTGGGGGATCAGCATGGCTTCACCGCCAAAGCTGGGATTATGCGAGGCAATGATTTTCCGCCCGTCCTGCCCCGAGAAGTTTATTTCTGTTTTTCGCCCGCTCTCCAATAATACCTGAAGGCCATTGGTGCGAACCTTTAGGAGATCCCGCCCTGGGATTGCCTGACCGGTCGCCTCAGCCAGAATCTTCAACAGAGCCAGGTAGCACCAGTACTCGTACAGTAAATTTATATCCTTGACCGATAAACGCATCGGTCCGCCCTCGATCCGTAATCCAAACGACAGCACCATGCAGGCCTGATAGGCTTCACGATAACCGGGGGAACCCAGTAGCTGCATCGATGCATATCCCATGGGCGCCTCGCCTTCGGCAGCTGCCAACGGCTCGAACTTTTGCATAAACAAGACCCTGGATTCAAGCGTCTCCAGTTCCTTAATGGTTTGCTGGCGGCGATTGGTTTGTATCTCTTTGCCCTGCCGCCAAAGAGCTGTTTCTTCATTACGCAAAACCACCAGTCTTCGCCTTATCCGGTTCAGTTGTCCGGCCAACCACCTATGCTCGGCCGTGTCCAGCGTGGGTTTGGACCGGTTTTCGTTGAGCTTTTCGCATAACGGCACTCCCCCCGCCAGGTGGCAGTGATCACCCTTACCGGCTCCACGGCGAAGAGCGGATCTTACCGTGGAATCGATCCGTTTGATTTTCTCGATTCGAACCGTTTCCAGTTCCCGTTTTAAGCCCCGGATAGGCCGCCGGTCCACATAGAGTAAGGCCTTTTCCAGATCATCGATGATATTTCTCAACAATACCAACCATTCAATGTCGGTAGCCTTGTCTAATTTCACCATGGTACCGAATTGGTAGGTTGATTTCAAATACTCCATGGCCAGGCCGGTCATGATTCCCTGCACATCGGCCAGCATCTTTTCATAATCGGAACCATAATCCAGTTTGGTGGGAAAGACCTCGACTTCAAAATCAAATTCCGGTATATCATTGACCAGTACCTGAAATTCGGTTCGGCCCACTTGAGACCGGAAGTTGATGCGCCCAAAGATGCTTTTGCCGTGATCCCCAGAATCCAAATCCTTCAACAATGCGGAATCCCGGTGAACGATTCGTACCGGCGAATTTTCACTCTTGCTTCTAGCATAGATCTTATAGTCCGTTTCCTCAAAAAGCCTTGGTCCCACTATTTGATCCGGAAGGCACGCGAGAGCATCGGAGATTCCATGCCGCCAAATCTTTTCCCAACCCAAACCTTGGCGTATGGCGCTTATCGCCAAGCGGCCGGGGATATTGGCTTCGGGCAGGACCGTGGGTACCTTGCCCGTGGCTTTACTGAAATGGAGCTCCACCCGGTCGGTGGTTATCTCAAACAGCTCTTCTTGCATCGCATCACATCCAGAAGGAAGTAAAACCTTCATTGATCAGCCGGTCCCACATTAGGCAGAGGCGGGCTGCGGTTCGGGAGAATTTAGCATCCTTAAGAGTTGAGGGGCGTCCTTCATTTATCCAGCTATCCAACAACGATTGGGCATCTGGTTCGGTGGTGATCTTTTTACCGGTGGACCAGGCCAGCATTTCCAATACCACTTGGCGGATGGCTGAGCTGCCTCCAATGATCCGGGGCAGAACCTTCATCTGGATGGCCATGTCCAGCGGGTCCACCTTGTTCCCTTGATGATCAATAAATGATGAAGCCATTTCCCGGGCATGCAACACGAATAGGGCAAGTTCATCGCGAATACGGTATCCGACCTGCAGCTGGGCCTTGATCAGGATCTGATTTATGCTGGTTAGGGCATCTATAACCTGGGTAATGGCTTGCCTTTCGGCATCTGAGATACTAGTCAAATCACCCAACCGTAGGGCCCGAGGATACCAGGCCTCAATCGGCCAGCTATCTGCGTTTATCGTTGAATTCTCCGTCAAGCTGGTTTTCCACGAATCCAAATGTATTTCGGCAAACTCGATAGTGAAGGCGCGGTCCAAAACCTTGCGGCTGAATCCATGAGCACTTTCATCCATGTTCACAGTCCCCACGATGGCGAAATTGGCGGGGAGACCTTGCTCCGCCCAGGCTTTGTCTTCTTCACGTAGTTTTTGGTTTATCAGCGAGTGGCTTGCAAATCCACCGTTTTTGCTGGGATAACGATCCTCAATCCGGCTCAATACCTCAGCGAAATAATGCTCCACCCGGGCCAGGTTCATTTCATCCATAATGCATATGAATTGCTTTTGGCGGTCCTCTTTTGCGTCGCTGGCAAATGACAATAGGGGGCCGGGCAGGAAAATCCCCTGCAAATTGCAGTATCCCAGAACTTCCGAACTATCTGTCCAATCCGGTCTTACCGGGATAAGCATCTTCTCTGAGCCGGTGGCCTCCGCAACAAGACTAGGCAGCTTAGATTTTCCCGTCCCCGATACGCCGGCCAAAATAACAAACGGTTTGGTTTTCAAGGCACAAACGTAGGCAGCTATTTGCCAGGGTGCGAAGGTGTAGCCCTGGGAGAGGATGGCTTGAACCAATTGGGCGACCTTGTCATCCATAATGAAAGGCGGTTTTATTTCAGTTTCATGTTCAGGTTTATGAACTTGTCCGCTGACATCGGTAATAGCTTCAAGCCGGTACGTATAAGGAGTTCCGGTTTCGTAGAAATCCAGGTATTCAGCGGGGGCATCCACAGAGTCTTCCTTGATCCCGTAGGAGGCTATTTTCTTCTGCTCATTTCGTTCCATCACATACTGATATGTTGTAGTGAAACGATCTTTCAAGGCTGCTTTTAGCTCTTTGTTGCCGTCCCATCTAATCTGGATTATACTCCTGCTGCTCTTCGCCAAGTTTAAGCTGCGCAGATTTGCTTTGTACTCGGCCCCATCAAGTAACAAGACCAGGTCTCTAGATTCACCTTGCTCTAACGTTGACTCCCCACCGGCGCGTAAGAAGCCTTCGATGAATTGCATGGGTATGGATGTGCCATCGGTAAACATGGACTTATCAACCTTTTTTCTCCCTATCAAATTGGGTTTCCCGGCTGGCTTGGACCAATTACGGGTGGCTTTTTCTTCAAGCATGTCCTCATCTCCGTCTCGGGGGAGGTCGACTATTTCGAACCCTCGTGCTTTCAAATAATTATTGGCTTCTGACCCGCCGCTAAATACGTTGACAGGGTCGCCGGTAGCCAGGGATATTATCTGCTTCACCGGATACAACCGTTTCTGATACCGGATGGCGTATTTATGGTTTTGCTTATTCTCCCAATCAATCCATTCCGGGTTGGAACGATAGTCTTGATCGAATCTTTCTAAAGCCTTTATTACATTCTCAGTGGTCGACGCTGATATCACTCAACCATCCCCCAATTATTAAATACTTCGCCAGCACGTGTGACAGACGTTCCTGTGTTTAAGAACCTGGCATTAATTTATTTCGATTGGACAATCTGATTTGAAAACACTTCTACAAAATTTAACAATTACCTTTTTTAAATACTACGTTGGAATCGATGGCGAACGGCATTTTGCAGGATTATGTGAAAATTTGCTGAATGAATGGTGGACTGGAATGTCGGTTCACCTATGCTCATATTTCTAGCGATTCAAAGGCACAAATCCTTCATGCTGATAAATAAGCTCCAACTTTTTTCAGCCTTTATACTGAAAATGTAGGAAGCACCTACAAGTTTAAACTCCCACCAATTCATCCCCCGAAATCTGATCTGTGAAAAGTTCTCCACAAATATTGCAGGAATCTGGAAGATATTGCTGAATATTGAAGGCATGATGACGGAGGTGAATCTATGGCATTTCTAGATTCCATGAAGGAGTTTATTACCCAGAAACCGCCCAATTTAACTGGTCCCCATTTCTATAAAATCGATAGCGACGCCGGGCTGCATCTCCAGAAGTTGAAGGAGTTTCGCAATTCTGCACCGGATTCTGTCAAGAAGCAAGTGGACCAGGATATCAGAATGCTTGAGTATGGTATAGCAGGGGAGAAAAACGTAGCCTTTGAATTGAAGAATACGTATATGCCGATGATTGTTTTGCATGATTTATATATAGAACACAATGGTTTAACAGCACAGATTGATTACTTGGTGATCACCCAGAAGTTTAATCTAGTGATTGAATGCAAAAACCTGGCGGGTAATATTGAAGTCACCAAGAACAGCGATTTTATACGAACAACGCAGTTCAATGGCATTCATAAGCGAGAAGGCATTTACAGTCCGATTACCCAAAACCAGCGGCACTTGGCCATGATCAAGGGAATAAGGCTTTCGAGTAAAAACAATTTTATAATGAAGGGTTTGGTCGAAAAATATTTTGACCTCCACTATAAGTCGGTGGTAGTACTGGCCAACCCCAAGACGATCGTTAGCATGGCCCAGGCTCCCAAAGATATTACTGCCCAGATTATCCGATGTGACCAATTAGTCGGGTATATAAAGAATCTGTTTAATGAAAGCAAGAGTGAGCTATCTCCAGAAAAGCAGATGTATGCATTGGCAGATTTCTTCTTGGAACTTCACAAGCCTAATCTGGTTGATTATACGAAGAAGTATTTGGAGGCAACCGATGGAGAACAAGACGAGCAAATACCCCTAGTTAAGGCCAATATAGAGGAAACAGATCTTTATCAGGAATTAAAGAAGTATCGCTATGAAACCAGCAAGGTGGAGGGGGTTAAAGCGTACTTCATTTTCACTAACCGCGAATTAGACGAAATTGTTTCGAAAACACCCAGAACGCTCGACGATCTTGAGAAGATATCCGGTTTTGGCAAGGCCAAATGTCAGAAGTACGGCGATGCTATCGTGCAAATAGTGCATAAGTATTTGTGACTTCTTACTACACGAGTGATTGTATAAAGGAGTTAACCATATGGAAGGGGCGATCAGGAGTGCCCCCCCTCGATAGGTCATCGATAAACTCACAGACTGTTTGGGCATTTTCTTTAATGGGATCGTCCATCTCGATCTCCAGCACCGGTATGCCGTATTTTCGCAACAGACTGATCTTGCCACGGGAAGATTTTAAAAACTGGTGACATGATCTTTTGAGTTGCTCATCATTTAAGGTTCGTTCTATGGCCGTGCCTTGCCCTTGCCGTATCTTGCCTCTGCGCCGTTCCAAATAGCCTTTTTCGTCCACATTACAATAAACGATGCCGACGGGGATCCCGCTGGTGCCATTGCCCCCTGGCTATTTTATCCCGGCCATTTTTTTGGCCCGCTCTTTAAAGTAGCCGATGTTGTTGGACTGGCGCATCACCAGGCGCTGCACCGCCGTCGGTCCCGCCCCATGGGTTGATTCGGTGGGGATGATGGAGCCTTGCCCGCACAGGTACTCGACCAGACGGGAAATGCGCACCCGGTTTTCGGTGGAGACATCGTCTCTGCCCCGGAAGTACTTATCAACATAATCGGCTATGTTGGGATTATCGAAATCTTTCTGGCTGGGATGGGTGCAAACGATACCGCCCATGATCTCGGCCGCCAGCTTGGTCACCAGCCAGGTCCCTTCGGCACACTGCATCTTGGCGGCGTTTACCAGCAGGGGATCAGGGATATAGACACCGGAGGCATGAGCCTTGGCCTTATACCCGGAAGCCAGCGCCGTTCCGTAGGTCAGGGCGACTGAAAGGTCATGTCTACCAGCTTTTCCTTGATATGACCGATCTTGTCGATGCCGTTGTAATCCGCGGCCACGGCGGCGGCTCCGCAGGTCAAATCCATGTGGCCTGATTTGCAGCAGGCGCTGGCCAGGCGCTGCAGGTGGCCAAATGTGGCGGCCAGTTCGCCGGCAAACTCGTATTCACCGCACATAAAGACCATCTCGTTGGGGATAAACACGTCATCAAATACCACCAGCGTGGATCCGTGCACCCCGAACTCGAAGTTGCCGAAATCCATTTCGTCGCTGTCATGCAGGCGGCGGGCATTGGGAGCCGGAGCTTCCGCGATATGGATGATTCCCGGTGCGTTGGGCGGGACTGCAAAAGCTACCGCATACTGCTTTTCGTTTTCCTTCAGGGAAGTAGTGGGGGCCACTAGGGCAAAATGAGCCAGGGCGGCGCCGGACTGGTGGGCTTTGGCTCCTCGGACCACGATGCCGTCTTCCCGGGTTTCCACCACATGGAGGTAGACATCCGGGTCGGCTTGCTGGCCGGGGGAAAGGGAGCGGTCCCCTTTGGCGTCGGTCACCGCTCCGCTTACAGTCAGATCCTCCTGCTGGGCGTGGGTCATGAAATTTATCAAACGCTGCTGATACTCAGTGCCATATTTTTTATCGATATCATGGGTGATGGCATAGAGGGCATTGAGAGCCGCCGTCCCGGCACAACGAGCCCCGATGCAGGCCCCGTGAAAAGGGGTCATGAATTTGCTCAACTCCCCGCGTTGGATGAGATCCTCCGGAGATTGGCAGATATGCAGGATACCAAGCCGTATGAGAAGGGGATTTCTCGTGCCTTAAACCGCCTGGGCCAGGCCGAGAGGATCAACGCACCGCAGGATATCGGCGGGATTGTTGGCGGTGGAGCGGAAGTAGATTTTGAGCACGTCCGAGCTGTTTATCTGGGCCCATTGGATCACCTGGAGGAAGAACTCCTGCCCTTTCGGAATATAGAAATCCCGGGTTTTAATCCGGTAATCCGTTTCGGACACCCCCCATTTCTTGAGGGTGCTGGGGACAGTGTCGTTATCCCTAATTTCGGCCCGGTAGACCTGACCGTACTTTTTCAGCTCAGGGTAATTGCCGCACAGGTCAAAAAAGGCATGAGACGCATGCCGGGCCAGTGCCCCGTCGTAGAAGAGGATAAAGCCCGCTTTGGACGGCAATGCTAGCTTGTCCTTGCTGTCCAGGGTTTCGTACTCGGTATTAAACTGCTGGCTGGCCGGACTGTTGGGATTCTTGGTCAATTGGCGCTCGATAGCGTTAATCTGGAGGTGCATCGCAGCCAGGTATCCGCGCAGGGCCGCAAATCGGTCGCCCCGCAGGTAACTGGTCCGGGCCAGACCGACATAGGCGGGGGCATGACGGCGATCTTTTCTCAGGGCCTCCAGGTAGAGGGAAAAGGCTTGTTCCAGCTCGCCTTCCCTGCTCTTGTCGGCTGCCGCAGTGATAAGCCGGTTCCGCTCGATTATTTCCATAAACCCATCTCCATTTCATGTGGTGCTTCGATTTCTTGGTTACTGTCTTCTATTATTAATACGAAAAATACTGCCTGCCGTGAGCGGGCTTCCATATTGATTTTTAGCAAAGGCCGATGAAAATGCAAAAAAAGTGTGGACCGATTGACAGCCTGCCTCCATTTTGCCGACAATGGACTCAAGGACCGGCGAAACATAATAAAAGGGGGAATGACTGGTGGACTTCAAGACATTGTTATTTGCCAAGGAAGACGGGATAGCCACTATTACCCTGAACAGGCCCAAGACCTTCAATGCCATCAACGATGAGTTGATCGGCGAGCTGAATCTGGCCATGGATGCCATCATCGCCGACGCGGATATCAGGGCGGTCATTATAACCGGCGGAACCAGGGTTTTCGCGGCCGGGGCCGACATACAGGCCATGTCGACCATGGGCACGATAGAGGCGGAGAGATTCCTGGAAAACTGCAAAACTGCCTTCGACAAACTTTCCCAACTGGATCGGCCCGTGATCGCGGCCATCGGCGGATTGGCCCTGGGCGGGGGATGCGAACTGGCCATGGCGTGCGACATACGGATCGCGTCCGAAGGCAGCCTGTTGGGGCAGCCCGAGATAAACCTGGGCATCATCCCCGGCGGGGGAGGGACCCAGCGCCTGACCCGCATCGTAGGTTCCGGTTGGGCCCGGTACCTGGTGATGACCGGCAACAACATCGATGCTGACATGGCATTGAGGATCGGGCTGGTAAATGCGGTGGCGCCCAAGGAGCAGTTGATGGAAGAAGCCCGTAAACTTGCGGCCGGGCTGGCGGCCAAGGCGCCGCTGGCCATGAAAGCGATCAAGGACTGCGTCAACTACGGGGAGGATGTGGATCTGAATTCAGGTTTGAAATATGAGATCAAGACCTGGGCCGGCCTGTTTTCCACCGAAGACCAAAAAGAAGGCATGACCGCCTTCCTGGAGAAACGCAAACCCGACTATAAGGGGAAATAATTGAGGGTTAAGAATATGGAAGCGTTTGCAGAATTCTTAGCGAAGATAGAAGATTTCCAGCAGCGGGCCCGGACCGAAGAGGTCTTGAGTTGGGTGATGAAGAGATTCCCGCAGTTGGCGCCCAGGATTGCCTGGAATCAACCCATGTTTACCGATCACGGTACCTTTATCATCGGCTTCAGCCTAGCCAAACAACATCTGGCGGTTTCCCCGGAAAAAGCGGGGATCGACCGTTTTTCCGATGAGATCAGGCAAGCCGGCTATGAGCACACCAAGATGCTGATGCGCCTGCCCTGGGATCGTTCGGTTGATTACTCGTTGCTGGAGAAGATGATCGGATTCAATATCGCCGACAAAGCCGGCCACACGCTGTTTTGGCGCAGGTAAACGGGCACATAACTTGGGGACTGTCCCCAAGTTATTGGGGGTAAAGTATCGGCTGCCCACTGGCTGCAAAAGGGCACTTTAAGGTCGGAATCGGCAGGAAATGGCCGGATATGGGCCTCAAAGTCCTGTCACAATGTGAGAAGGACCGGAAAAACGGCCTATCCATGTTTAACCCATTTGTCCGACGCGGCGCAAATGGGTTACTATTATTTATAGATATGTAAAGAAATAAGTATAGCTCAAGAAAAAATCGGCCATTCTCAAGCTAAATCCCGGCAGATGCGCCGGGAGCGGGGGAACCAATATTGGGGTGAATCCAGTCCACTGGTAGGGCCACC
>CAZOMS010000016.1:0-24114 GCA_964580805.1 uncultured Syntrophomonas sp.
TGTAATCGGTATAGATCAGTCGTACAATTTCAGCCTGTTCCCGATCGATTTCAATTTGACCATTATTGATTCGGTACCCGTACATGAAACGCAGGTTTACGATCTCACCTTGCTGAAACTGTTTGCGAATCCGCCACTTGCAGTTCTCACTAACCGAACGGCTTTCCTCCTGGGCATAGGATGCCAGGATGGTGAGCATGAGTTCTCCGTCCCCGCTCATGGAGTGAATATTCTGCTCCTCAAAATAGACATCAACCCCAAGCAGTTTTAGTTCTCGCACGGTTTCAAGCAGCGTTACTGTGTTGCGGGCAAAGCGTGATATTGATTTAGTAACGACCAGGTCAATGCGGCCATCCTTGCAGTCGGCAATCAGGCGCTGAAATTGTGGGCGAGCGTCCTTGGTTCCCGTCAGTGCCTCGTCGGCGTATACACCAGCATATTGCCATTCCGGTCGTTGCTGAATCAGGTTGCTGTAGTAGCTGACCTGAGCCGCAAGGGAATGAAGCATTTCATCTTTTCCAGATGAAACACGGGCATAGGCGGCCACCCGTAATCTTGCCGGAAGTGGCAACACCGAAGGTGATATCTTCTTAACTATTCTTTTCATAAGGGCCTCCTTTCGTTATGACACATATTCGCTCCGAAAGCCCCTCTTATCAAGCGTTTTGGCGATATATGCTGCGAAAAGAAAACCCGTATTTTTCAGCGATAGCTTTCTCTATTTTTATCAGTTCTTCTTCATGAATAATGCCCACCGCAAGCCATTTTTTGAAAACCGCCAGGGCAGTTGTATAGTGGATGATTGCTAAGGCCTTATCCATGCCGCACCGCCTTTGACCTGCCGTAGCAGGCGCGAGAACAGTATTTGCGGTTCTGGTTTCCGTAGCTTTCAAACTCATGGCTACAAATAGGGCAGGTAAAGGTATAGATGGCTTTTCGGTTGACGGCTTCCGGGTGGTTGTTCCACCAAGCCATGCGGCATTTATCCGAGCAGAATAGTTTCTGCTTCACTCCAATGGTCTGGGTAAGAGGTGTTCCGCATTGCCGGCAGAAAGCCCCATCCTTCTGCAAACTAGTTCCTGTATGAATACTGCCAAGGTTGTTTCTGCGGCAGAATGACTTTACCGTATTTTCGGAAACACCGAGTGTTGTCGATATGCTTGAATAGCTGAAGCCGTCCTGGCGCATTTTAATGATTTGCTCTTTTTGATGTTTTGTCATTACGCTCCCTCCTCCGAAGGCAAATCAACAAGCCCTCGGCTTAAGCCACAGGAGGAGTGATAATCGGACGGTTTCAAACAAAAAAAAGGCCCGCGGAGCGCGTTGATTTGCTCCACGGACCATCTTTCATCACCAAATTACAGGTGCTTTCATATTGTTTTTCTATTCGGCTGCCTTTCCGTCCACATAGCTTTCGCCCAGGATAAAGGCGATAATGGTTCCGGAGATCCAAGCATAGGCCTCACGGTTTACTGGTGCTCCCAGCCCTTCATTGATAATAATAAAAACCGCACTGGCCAATGCGGTTAAGAATTTGCGGCTCTTCAATCTTTCTAAAAAAGGTCTCATCTTATCCTTCCTCTCTAGCTATTATTTCACGACAACGGTTCTGGTACTCTCGATCCAATCTACAGTATGACCTAAGGCTTCAGCCAACTGGCGCACCGGTGCATAAGATCTGTTATCGATTATTACAGCATCTATATTTGCCCCGCCGGCCAGGATCTGGACTGAGTTTGGAGTTGATAGATTAAACCACTCTGATATGATATCCGCCATTGATGCAACTACCCGCTGGTACCTCTGGTTATAACGCTCAATGTCCTCCGCGTTGTCATGAAAGAACAACTCGGTCAGTACCGAGGTAGCATTGGTATTGACCACCTCAGCCCATCTGAACCCCGGTACCGAACTGTCTTTTAGGCCCCTGTCTCTGAGTTCCAGTGTACCGACCAGGGCTGCTTGCAGTTTGGATCCGAAGGCGGCGCTGTTTGTGCCCGAGATGCCATAACACCAAGTTTCGGTGCCGGTACCACCCCCGGCATTGGTATGGACTGCTATATGCAGATCTGGTTTCTTTGAGTTACTGTCGCTTACAATTTTCGACAAACTCCACGCTGGATCGTTGTAGTAAACGGTTATACCTCGGCTGGTCAAGATATTACCCACATCACGAACCAGTACGTTCATCCTGGCTTCCTCGGAAACCCCGTCAATTCCCAGATTGTTTTCCTGGGATGAGGCCGACAAATATACACTAGGGCTGCTCATAAGCGGTAACCTCCTCCTTCTTTACGGTCTTGACTGTCTTATCCGGCCAGTTGTTGTTTTTGCTCAGGTTTTCAAATAGTGCCTTGGCTGAATAAACGACCACCACACCCAAAATTTGAACCAATACGGCGGTGCTCAACGTTTCCGCAATCTGATCTCGGCCCAGATAGGCCAGGTAATAAGACATGTAGGTCCAGATTATGCCGTTAATGAGTAACAAAGTAACGACAAATTTTGAGAATGTCATGCTGCCTCCTAACTGTCCTTAATCTCATCAATGCGCTTGTGGGCTTGCCGGGCGGACTCTTCTACCCTGGTTACCCGCTCGGAAAGTTCGTTAACTCTCTTTTCCTGCACTTTAAGATCGATCTTAATGTCATCGATCCCGCTCTTGATGTATTTGATGTCTGCTTTCAGTTCTCCACTTTCTTGGCCTTCATCTTTACAAGCATTTTTTATCCCTTGCTGGTACCCAACGTACCCAAAGGCAACCGAGCATACTGTCCCTATGGCTCCCAGCAGCGCTAGATTGTCCATCCCTCACTCCCCTTTCCCCATCTGATTTACCATCCGAAAAATTCTGGCCATAAAAAAAGAGCCTAAGGCCCATTATGAAATCTCTCTTAAGCTGCCTATAATTTGCTGGCAGACTTGATCCTGTTAGAAACATCCTCCTTAATATCAGTAGGCACCTGATCAATCGTCCTTTTTCCCGCCAGAACCAATTCAGCCATAAGCTCAGAACTTACCGTGCCGGGAGTTGATTCTGAAAGCTTAGCTACAGCCTCCATCAATACCAGGTTGTAATGTTCCAACCTGGCTATTCTTTCGTCCAGAGACATATCCTGGCCGCCACTTACTATATTATTCCAGTCAGCCGTCGGTGTAAGTTCCAAATGGCATCCTTCCTTATTCACAACACGTATAGCTTCATAATTCAATAAATTAAGGTCATGATCGTGAGCAAAGACCACATCCTGACCTTTAGCCAGCACCGGTTCAGTCTCTAATACCTGCACTACTAAACCATCGGCCTTGGTATATACCAAAAACATCGACATCTTAACCCCCTTCGCCTAATATTTGCAGATTTCCAGATTGCCTATCATAGACCCACCACCTCCGCTGGTAACAGAAAAATATATAGTTACCGAAATAGAAGAACGAAAAGGGATATCCAAATTGATTTTGCCATCAACAGTGTTCAGCCTCCCCAGGGAATCAGAATGTATATAAAAAGCAGATGAGGTGTTCCAGGATAGGCTGCCTAGGGCAGAACCAAATGAAGCCAGGGCCTCACCATCTATAGTAACCGTTGCCCGGCATTTGCTGGTCCATGAGGAGCCACCGTCGGCTCGTATATAGATATTTCTCAAAATACCGGCACCGTTATAGGTGATAGTTACGCTTTGTTCCGTGGTGCTCCAGTTGTTTGTATTTGACGCTATAGTGCTTAACTGCATGATGGTATAGTTCTTTATATAGTTTTGCATAGCATCTTTCAGGCTACCGATTTTGGCATGCAGGCTACCCGCCGCATCATCAGCATCCGTTCTGACTCCGACCTGCCTGCGGATAAAAGCCAATATCTCTTCTGAGCCAAACATCACACCACCCCCCGTTTTAATATCTCGCCTGACCATTGATAGGTCTTGATCTGCCTGACCCCGCCGGGAAAACCGGAAGCAGGGGGCAGGTATCGACAGGCCTTGGCGATCAGATCGCCCTCCCAAATAAGCCAAGTGAGAGCATTGTAGCCATAGATGCCATGCAAAAGGTTGCCTGTCTCCCCGTTATACACTCTGAAATGGATAGCGTTTTCGGCTGTCCAGGCTCCGCTGTTTCCCGTTCTTTTGAAAGTGGGGTATAAAGAATCCTGGACGGTTTCCCCATGCAGGTGAAAATGGTTGTCAGCATCCCCGGCTTTTTTAACAATCAGCCAGTAGTAAGCGCCATTAACCAGGTCAGATATATCTATAGGGATGCTGAAATAGCCCCTGCTAGTGGGCATAAACTCCTTGGGCAGAACCATGTGCCTGAGCAACGATCCCATTGTTGAACCGTCCGAATTGAAGCCGTCCCGCAGTTCCACCAAGAGATCGGCACCCTGTCCATGCTTAATAATTTCAAAGGTTACTCTGGCGATAGCGGCATCGGCGTCGGCTTTAAATCTCACCGCATGGTCATAACCGGCACAGTCGAATTCAGCAATGCCAGAGCCGGTTTTTCCGTCAAAAGCGGCACCTTCATAAATATGCGAGAATTCCTGCATCACAACCCACGAGTTGGCCAGGTTTTCGTCAATTACCGTTTGCCCGCTTTCAGCTGCAAATAGCATGTAAATCACCTCCTACTGCAGGGTAAGCCTGCATTCCACCGTTAATATCATCTGGTTTTCCTTGCCCCAGGGCACTTTTAAGAGGTTAAACATAATGCCTGAGCCGGGGGCATCGGTTGCATCGGTAAAAAGGCAGGTCTTTTGGTGCTGACCGTTGCCTTCTCCCGCCAACAGCACCGTTCTGAACCGGAGCATGTTTCCGGACTGGGTCACCACCGATACTGCTTTGCGGAAAACCTCGCTGATGGTATCGCCTTCGGCAGTGTCGTCGCCAATAACGAGATAGGGGCTGGAGAGCCCGGCCAGCTTCTCGGCGGCTATAATTAAGCCGGTGCTGGTGACATGGTTTTTCAAAGGGCCGACAACCTTGCCGTCCCCGTATTCCAAATACCACTCTGATTTTAAGCTGATCGTATCCTTCATATCACACCACCCCGTACTGGCCTAAGACCACCGTCAGGCCAACCAGTGAATCGGCTTCATCTGGGGATTTGTAGTTAAATACCTGTACAGAAGCCTTCTGGTAAGCCCTGAATTTGATAAAGCCGGGGTAGGGCACGGTTACAGCTTTGGAAAAGTCCACATCCGCCCAGTCGCTCCACTGGCTGCCGTCAGTACTTATCGATATCTGCAGCCCTCGGGGCAGTGACAATCCTTGACTCTGAGGATAGATACGGGCTAAGCTGCCGTTAGTGGCTATTGGTGCGCTCTCCGGCTGAGGGATTTCGTCAAGTCCCCACTTATGCATTTCCCAGATCATTGACATGGCCCAACCTCCTACGCGCCGTCCTCAACAGTTATTACCGCCAGTATTGACCATAGTCCAACAGAAGTGTTAGTTATCTGTTTGATGCTGAAACCTTCCCCCGGTCGTATGCATAGAGGCTTAACATCCATTCCCCGAGGTATCATATTGAAATCCAGCAGCGGGACAGCATTAAGAGTGAGGGGAACTTCATCATTATTGAGGGTTACCGGCCACATTAAAGCCCCCTCTCCAATAGTGGCACCGGTGGCAAGGTGAATTGCCGCTGTCAGGTTGGCATCCCCAGTATCAGCTTTTTGCGGGGTAATAACGGTACCGCCGCTTTGACTGGTGGCGCGTATGATATCCAGTTCAACCCCTACGCCGCTAAGCGAGGTCAGGGACATGTTTACGATAGAAAGCCTAGGTATCCTGATCAGATACCCGCTCCCCGCATCGTTATACAAAGAAAACAAGTGCTTGTTCTGGGCCAGGTTTACACTGGATGCCAAACAATAAAAGGTAGGCAGCCCGTGTAAAGCCACGTATTGTTCATATCCCGCTGTACCCTCAATCGCCCGGTAGCGAGCGTTCAGCTTTTTCCCGGTGCTGTCGGGCGGGACTTGAATATATCCTCCAGCCATTAAATCATCCTCCTATTTCTACTACGCTGCTTTGGCAGACCTCGATCAGCCAGGGGCGGCTTCGGGATGTTTTAAGCAGCGCGTCTTTTATCGCTATGGCCTCAGTACCATAAACAAACTTATGGATCAGTTTGGTATCGTTCATCTTTTTCTTCTGCTGAGCCGAGAGCAGGGCTTTAAGAAAATCAGCTATTCCTAAGAGCCGCCCGCCGTATTCTATGGTGTACACCCACAGACCGGCTTCACTTAAAGAGACACTTACTTTCTGCACCAGAAATACCGCGTTTACACCCCGTTCGGGAAGCTCGATGCTTACCAACTGTCCCGGCTCCCATCCCGGCGCTGCGGTGATAAAACTGCCGCTGGTCTTGGGGTTAGCCCATTCCCTGAGGTCGGCATTTCCGGCCGCTTCAGCCGCTTCAATGGTGATCAGGGTATCGTCTTTGATGTAATGCTCATATACCCCGTCGCTGCCTTCCATGGCAGCAATTGATGATTGGCTGGCTAAATCATCGACTACGGTAATGACATCAATGCTCTGCCGGGCGGTCAGCGAAATGGTCAGGCCGCTCGCGGGCGCGTCAGTGTCGGCTGAGCAGCGCAGGTAGCCGTCACTCAGGTTTACCAGATAATCCTTGGTGTCTTCCTCATCCACACCTTCGATGCCGACACTTTGCACGGCACCGCCCACTTGCAGACTGCTTTCATTAGGAAGCCAGGGGAGTGCCCAAATGCGGGCTGTGCCGTCTGCTTTCCACTCGATGGTCTGGGGATCGGACAGCATACTGCCGCCCAGAACATATATGCGGTTGCGCAGTCCCTGATGGTCGATACTTATTTTGAAGCTGGTAAACCGGCCCCCAGGCTGCAAAGACAGGGGAGCAGCGGCACCCATTTGGGCGGGATCAAAAAAATGGACCACCTTGTAGTAGTCCACATACCACTGCCAGCCGATATAATCGCACAGCCACTTCATGCATTCCGACGGCATCTTGTAGTTGAATTCGGTGCCGGTAGACTCGATTGGCGGTGCGCCGCTGGCTACTCCCTGAGCAGAAAATCCGGGACAATATTTGTTTAAGATGTCGCGTACAATCGCGTCAGCATTCCATCCCAGGTAGGTTTCCACTACCAGCTTTTTATCCATCTGCAGGGTATAGTCCTGACAGAAGGCCTTCCACACCAAGGGCGCTTTACTCATCACCAGTTCCACCCGCTCGATGGTCCCGGCAAAAAGCCGGGGTTCTGTAAGGTCGTTATCCTCAATGATGACTTCGCTGCCCTGCAAAGGTTTTAATCCTTTAACCGCAAAGGAGCAGCTGTCTACCTGACTGGTAAGGATTTGACTGATACTAAGGCTCCCCCGGCGATAGTCCGGCCAGCGTTCCTTTCCGGCAATTTTAAGGCTTTTATCCACTGAAGCGCACCCCCTTAGCCAAGAGTGTCCGGTAAATCTGTTCACCCACATCGGCGGTGCCGCCATTGACTGTAATGTTAATCCTGTTGACAGTGGTGGAACTGTTGCTTGTTGTATTGGAAGATACCGCTCCTAAAGCTACTGGGGCAATACCGGCCATAGTGCTTTGCAAGCCCAGATTGTTTAAGTTGCTTTTTAAGGTGCTGTAGGCAGCTGTAATATCAGCCACCCCGACTTTAATCTTGTCCACCAAAGAAGGGGAGTTGCGCTGATTGGGGTCCATGCCGGAACCCATAATACTGCGCACTTCATCCATGACGCTTTGCAAGGCGCTCATCCTGGACCATATGCCCCGGATTAACTCACTCATGGCCTGGATACCGTACCCGGCTGATTTCTTGACTATTTCCTCATATTTCTTTTCGATAGTGTCGATGGTTTCGGCGGCGTTCTTTTTGATTTCACCGTTCTTGTCCTCCCAGGCCTTTTTGTACCTGGCCAGCTCCTCATCGGCCTTGGCTTTCATTTCCATGAGTTTGTTCTGCATTTCGATGGTCTGCTGAGCCAATTGATTCTGGGTTTCCATCCTGATCTCACTCAAGCGCTGGCCTAAATCGAGCCTGGCCTGCCGCTTCTCTATATTGGCTTCCGCCCGAGCCTGGGCGTTCTTGGTTTTCCAAAGGGTCACGTATTTGTTAAGCTCATCAGTTGTTAAGGTATTTAGAGCCGCAACCTGGGGAGCCGCCTTGACCCCCATCTGCCTAAGCTCGTCGATTAGTCCCTCGTCAACCCCTTTGGCAGCCAGTGATTTCAGCTTAGCCTGCCAGCTGTCAAACTGGCTGACCTGATCTTCCAGATTGCCGAGCAGAGATTTACCCGATACTTTTTGGGGTTTTACTTCATCAAACAGCCCGATCTGGTTCTTGATGGATTCAACCTTGGCCGCATAGTTCTGCTTAAAAGCATCAATCACCTGAGCTTCCCTCTCCAGGCCAGCCGCGCTAATCTGGGCCAGTTGGTCGGACAGTTCCTGCTGCAGGGCTATTTCATCCTGAGCCAGTTTACTTCTGACCTCCCGGCACTGGTCGGCGTACTCTTTTTCCGCCTCTAAAAGCTTGGCGTTGGTTTCAGCCGTTATCTTTTCCAGGCTGTTTCGCATATCGACCAGGGTGGCAATAATGTCTGATACCGAGCCTTCTACAAAGCTTAATCCTTCCTGCATGCCTGTACTTAAGCCTTCACTGATGTTAAGGCCATATTCATGCATGACCTGGGAGGGAGAGCGGATGGAGAGGGCTTCTTTAATCCGATTCTTTACAGTCTCGGCAACTTCCCCGGCGATTTCCTTGACTCGCTCAAGTCGGCCTTTAATCCCATCAATCAAGCCCTGAATAATATGGGCTCCAATTTCCAGCAGCGTGTTATGGAGAGTTCTTAAACCCTCAAAGGCATTGACCACCACCGTTTGGATGCCGTTCCACAGGGAGGTGAAAATGTTCTTCATATGCTCCCAGGCCCCTTGCCAGTCTCCCTGCAAGACATCCAGGAAAAAACCGAAGGCGTTTACAATCACCTCAGCCGCAGTCTGAAATACAGCCTTGATAATGTTCCATATATTTGAGAGTATAGCGGTGATATCTTGGCCCCAATTGTCCCAGAAGGTTTTGATAGCTGTTCCGGCCTTGGCGATAATGGTTTTGATATCCGCCCAGATCTCCTTGACCGTATTGCGGAAGCCTTCGTTGTTTTGCCAAAGCTCCTTAACCACCAGAATAAGACCGGCAATAACGGCTGCGGCAATAACAACCGGACCGGTTAAGGCGGTAAAAGCCGTTCCCAATACGGCGGTAGCCCCACCGGCGCTGGCAATGGCTGCCGCAGCGGTACCGACTACACCGGAGATGGCCCCGGCGGCCGTAACCAGCTGACCAATGATAAGGATAACCGGACCAATGGCGGCGGCCACCCCGGCCACAACCAGAATGGTCTTTTGGGCGCTGGGGCTTAAAGCCCCGAATTTCTGCACCAGTTCATTCAAATGCTGGATCAATGGGGTTATGACCGGCAGGATGTACTGGCCCATAGTAGAACCCAGTTCTTTTAAGCTTTCGGAGAAAACCCGCATCTGATTGGCTGTGTCTGCCCCGGTTCTCTCGAAATCCCCTTGAGCGTTCTTGGTCATGGCCAGGACATAATTGTAGCGAAGCTGAGTCTGCTCGGCCTGGTTCAAATCCTGGATCTTCTTTTTAATGCCCTGACTGTAGGCGTATTCCTGCAGGTTGGCCTGGGTCATGACAATACCCAATTGCTTTAAGGATTCGGTCTCTCCAGTGAATACCGACTTTAAAGCTGTATCCGCTATGTCGATCTTAATATTCTTAAAACTGGACAAGTCACCGGCCAGTCCCACCAGGGTTTTGCTCATTACTTCGGCCTGTTCAGTATTAAGGCCCATACTGGTAGCCATATCCCCGTAGGTGGCAGCCATATCTAACGCGGTACCCTGGGCAATGCCAAAACGAGTTAAAGTGGTATCGCTCCAGTCCTTAATACCTTGGGCGTTATCCTTAAAGGCTACCTCCACCTTGTTGAGGGCTTCATTGGTATCCGAGGCCAGTTTCACCGCGGCAGTTCCAGCAGCCATCAGCGGGGCGGTAACCGCCAGAGATAATCCCTGCCCGGCGCTGGTGATGCTCCTGCCCGCCGCTTTCAATTTTTGGCTGGCTTCCTCAGCTTTTTTAGAAAGCTGGGTCCAGGCTGAAGCCTGCAGTTCCAGTTCCTTGACCGTCTTTTTGAGGGAGTGTTCCATGTTGACCAGAACCTTTTCGGCCTGCAGCATCTTAATCTGCAGTTTTTCCACTGCCGCCGCATCCTGCTCGGCGCTGGTGGCTGCCTTGTCATAGGCATCTTTTAAGGCGGCAACTTTCTGCCTTTGCACTTCAGCCTGCTTGTTTAAATATTCGACCTTTAGTTTAAGCTGGTCGGCAGCGCTGCCCATATAGCCCATCTTGGCAGCCGCCGCCTGAAATTCGGCCTTGGCCAGTTTTAAGGACTGATCCAATTCTTTCATGCCCTGATTAAAGCCGGTGTTGTCCAGCCCGATTTTAACCAGCAGCTCACCGATGGTTTCTGCCAACTTTTCTCACCTCCTCACCAAATATCATCAATGTACCCGCAGGGGTTATTTTCCGCTTCATTAACTGCCGAGCCGACAATGAGCAGATCCCAGAACATAGAAAGCTCCATGGCGTCAATCTGCTCCGGGAGCCAGTGGTAGCCTTGAGCCAGGCTCAAATAGAAATACACCACCATCTGGTAAGCCGACAGACGACTTAGGTCCGGTCCATCGGCGGGACTGCGTTTGGGAGTTCTGTCATTTTGCGGCTGACTACCTCGGCCACCCAGCCGGCAATCTGGTAGAAGAGGGGGACGAACTCATCCAAGTCCAGTTCCTCCTCAATAACCTCAGCGGTTATTTCCGGGCGGTTAAAAGCGGCGGCAATAAGGCGTTCCATCTCGCTGAGCGCTTCTTCATCGCCTTGTTCCTTATCACTGAATTTATCCTTGAATCTGGTCACTTCGCGCCAGAGCTTGACCTTGGGCGCTGGTGCGGTATAGGTCTTTCCTTTAAGGGTAATAGTCGGTGTTTCCATATCGTGTCCCTCCCAATTTAGGCGGTAGTAAATTTGGTAACGCTGTTGGCCGCCAGTTTGTTTCCGGCCAGGTCGCATACGTCCTTGGTACAGATAGCCCGGTAAACAGTGGCTGCTGTAAGATTAGCGCCGGGCGTAAAGGTGACCACGGTCCGGGCAGTATTTATGGAAAGTGAACCCGCCACAGCAGAACCGTCAGAATCCTTTATCAAGAAGAAATTACTGTCGGTCACCAGGCTAGAAAGAATCGCTTTGCTGAAGGTCCAGTTGACAGCAGAGCCAACCGCTACCCCGGTAGCGTTATTAGCTGGGACTACAGTCACCGTCGGAGGAGTGGTGTCAATGGTTCCTTCAACCGAGTTAAACCAGTTGGCTCCGATGCTGACAGCATAGTCGGGATGATCCTCATCAGCAATGCGCTGCCACAGATCATCATAGGCGCGTTTAACAAAAGTGCCTTTAAGCTTGGGAGTCTGGAATTTTGGCTTATCTTCACCAGTGGCATACTCCTGATCCGGCAGGGCGAACATACCTTTGGTCAGCCAGATATAGCGGTAATGGCCGTTACTTTTCTTGGACATGAATCCTAATGCTACATAAGGTGCGGCATCAGTTGACTTCTTCAGCATGACTCCGCCAACTATGCTGTGTCCCAGCAAAGCGGCCTGATCGGTTAGACCTATGTCTTTGGCTTCAAACTCCACATCGATCTCACCCAGAGCGGTAGCGGTCTCATCGGGACCATCGTCAGCATAGAGCACTTCCGTATTGGATTTGGGGGAGATTTTAGCATTGATGGCCCCCGCAATTTTAACCGGAGCAAGGTAGGTTACCCCGGTCACATCATCTTTGGTCAGGACAGCGTAATACAGATTTTTTAAGCCTATTTGTACTCCTGCCATTTTTCAACCTCCTTAGATTTCCCGCTCAGTCACATACCTGAGCGCTTTGTGAAATATTTTGGTATCATCTTCATATAGATCGGCGCTGCCGGTTCTTTTAAACCCCAGGGCTTTCATGGTTTTATCTACTTCAGCGGCAATAGCTGAGGTGCTGGCTTCCTTAACCCATACATCCACCTGCAGGTGGACTTCAGCCGTAAAAGCCGTGCCGTCTGCCCAGGCACAGTCAAAATTGGTCAACTCAAACAAAGTAATGTACTTCGCTAAGCCGCCCGGCGCTTTCAGCTGGTAGATATGAGGTCCGCCCAATAAAGCCAGCAGATCGGCGTTGCCCTCTAAGGCAGCCAGGACTTCCGGTTTGACATTGATCATAGGCCTAGACCTTCGTTCAGGGTCTGCCTGATGGTTTCCAGCACCTGTTTCTTGCTTTCTGCTTTGGCCGGTCCCATAAAAGGGCGGGCAGTCATCTTGGAGGTGCCGTACTCCAGAAACTTGCCATAAAAAAAGGGAGCCTTTGGTCCCACCTCAACGTATTTGCCGTTTTCATCCTGCTTATGTGCGGAAATTACAATATTGTCTGCCAAATGCTCCTTGGCTTCAGAACTGCGAGGCGCTCTCCGGCTGGCATTATCCCGGACTATTCTGGCCCCGGCATAGACGGCCAAGTTCTCTGCCGGAGCGGCTCTTTGCCCCAATTCCTTTAACCTTTCCAAAAGGTCGTCCATACCTGCCAGGGTCATATTATCCGCCACCTTCGGTCACCTCCTTGCACATCAGTTCGATTACGCGGTGTCGCTCATCCTTATCAATTACGGACAGAATGGCAAACACCCGAGAGTCATACAGCACCCGCATTGAGGGAGTTATCCCGGTTCGGTAGCGGATCTTTATCCGGGTGGTGACCTCCGACTGCACGGCTTGGGCCTGGAAGTATTCTCTGCCCGATATGTCCGCCACTGCCGCCCAGAGCTTGGCTACCGTTGTCCAGCTTTCCTGGAGAATGCCTTCTGATTTGGTGACAGTCTTGGCCTGTAAGGCAATACGCTGCCGCATCTCACCCATTAAGTCACGCTTCTTCATAATTACCACCCTTCCCGGCGGTAGGCGAACAAGAGCCTGGTCATAAACTCAAGTAGGGCTTTCATGTCCGCTGCTTCCCGCAGTTCATAGAGATTGCCGATGGCATAGAGCAGGGCTTGTTTTACTGTTTCCGGCACCTCGGCAAATTCGCTTAAGGGAAAACGCAGGATATCCTGGCAGAGTTCCTCGGTAGCGCCTATAAGGTCGGTGATGAGCGTATTGTCCTCATCACCGTCTACTTTGAGATACAGCTTTACTTCCTCCAACGTAAGTACCAAAACGCCCACCACCTTTCATTACTCAGACGCCATAAGTCCGGCAGCTTTCAGTTTGGTTAGTAGAGTATTAAAGTCAGCCACCAGACCGGCAATGGTAGAAGCGGTACTATCCCCTTGAAATCCCGCTGGTTTAAGCTCCTTCCCGGCCAGGGTAAGCTTGCCTCCAGATGCAATCTCGAGTACGCCCCCGATGACGGTTTTTTCACCGCCTTGCTCAGTGTAGTTTTTTACATTGCTCATAACTCACACCTACGCTTTCATTTGCATGACCTTGATGGCTTCAGCCAGAATCAGCTTGCCGTCCACCCGTTGGGTGGCCTTAAAACCCACCTGTCCGGTAGCCGCATAAAGCTCATTCAATCTTTGGAAAGACCGGCCCTGCCGATCAGCCACCCAATAGTAGCCGAAATCGCCGAAAGCAATCGTTTTCTTGGTCGATGCAATGGCTGGTACATAGGCTGAGGTTTTAACCGGCCGGTTTAGAATCGTATCCGGCTGTCCGGCAGTAATGGAAGGCTGCCATAGGTACTGGCCGTTGCCGTCCTTCAGTTTTCTGATGGCTTTAACCGTAGAATCGTTCATCACGAATACAGCGTTTTTGCGGTAGGGCGATTTCAGGGTGTAGAACAGATCCATGATTTCATCCACGGTAATGGCTGTTGCCGAAGCAGCGGTTACACCCAGTTCCGCCCCGCCGGTGGCATTGAAAATCCCAGTAGGCTTGCCGCTGCCGTCACCGGTGAAGAAGGCTTCCTCCTCCTTAGCGCCGATTCTTCTGCCAAACTCCAGTGCGATGTATGACTCCAGATTAAAGACGCTATCATTTAGCAGTTCCTCGGATACTTTGATCATGGTAGCCAGCTTGTAGGCTCCGATGGAAACCTGCCCGAAGGCATCGTCTGATTCCGGGATAGCGCCTTCTTCATCTACCCAGGAGGCGGTGCCCTTGGAAGCTACGACCGGTATTTTGCGGTCACCGCTGGCAGTTTGGATGATTTTAGCCATGCTGCGGAAGATGTTTTCTTCTTCCAGGGCTTCCACCAGTGTGCGTTCGAATTCGTCCGGAACCAGATAGCCTCCTTCGGAATCGGTTCCTACCTGCAAAGCGTTCAATACTTCATAGCCCGCTGCCTTGCTGCGCATGACGTTCCAGAAGGCCCGCTTGTATTCATCACTGGCTCGGCCGGTTTTATCCTCACCGTTTGGCTGTCCGGGTTTACTGGTAAGGGGTGAGTTAACTGGTTTGTTAAGTTCCGCGTCCAGGGCCTGCTGGCGCTCCAGTCGATCAATTTCTTGGCCCAGGTTCAGCACATCGGTTTCCATCTTCTCATAGACGGCAACGTCCTCGGCACAGAGGAGTCCGTCTGCGCCGCGCTTACTGTCCAGAAATGCTTTGGCGGCATCCCAGGCTTTGGCTCTTTTCTCCCGCAGTTCTAAAATTTTGCTCATCATTATTCCTCCCTATCTCAATGTTTTAACAGGCTCAGCCGCTTCTCCAGTTGACTGAGCGGGGTAGTTGTTTCGGGTTCAGGTTTCTTGTGGGGCAGCTTGTTTGCCAAGGCGTTGGTAACCGTCATTTTGTCAAAAATATAAGCCGCGCTGGGCGGCTCGCTTTGGTGTTCTTCGGTTGTGTACAATACTTTATCGGCAAAGCCTAACTCCACCGCCTTCCAGGCATTAAACCAGCTTTCAGCGTCCATCATGTGCGAGATTTTGGCCCTTGATAAGCCGGTTTTCTGTTCGTAGGCATTGACGATGCTTTCTTTAACCTCGGACAGCATGGCAATACCGCTCTGCAGATCCGATACTTCGCCAAACACAATCGTTGCCGGATTGTGGATCATCATCATGGCTACCGGAGACATATACACTTCATCTGCGGCCATGGCAATGACTGATGCCGCGCTGACGGCAATACCCTCGATCTTGACGGTAATGTGGCCTGGATATTCCTTTAGCATCGTATAGATCTGACTGGCGGCAAACACATCGCCGCCTGGGGAGTTAAGCATTACCACCACATCGCCTTCTTCAGCGTAGAGTTCGTTTTTAAATTGTTTAGGGGTAATGTCGTCATCGAACCAGCTGTTCTCAGCTATATACCCGTCTAAAAAGAGGATTCGTTCCTGCTCATTTTTGAGCCAGTTCCAAAACTTTCTGCTCACTTGCTAACCTCCTTTCCTGCCGGATTGGCATAGGCTCCGACATCTTCAAGCTTGAGCATGTTGCCATTCATTGCGTAGATGTCGCCGTGCTCGATGGTGTTCATATTTTCCAAAGCCCGCACATCGTTGGGGCTTAAGAACCCGTTTTGAATACCTACCGCGTAGCCCTGCATCCTCGACGAGTAGTCCCCGCGCAGCAGCCCGTCCACCACAAAACCTACAAAATACTGGCCTTTTTCGGATTTACTGAGCAAGGCTTTGTTCATGCCTTGTTCAAGCCTTACCAGCCAGGGCCGGATGGTATGGACAACAAAACTGATGGACTGATGTTCGATATTGCTGAAAGTGGCTTTATCCAAATTGGCCACCAGATGAGGCGGCACTCTGAATATCCGACAGATCTCCTCGGTCTGAAATTTCCTGGTTTCAAGAAATTGGGCCTGTTCCGGCGGTATACCGATGGGCTGGAACTTCATGCCTTCTTCCAGAACCGCTACCCGGTGAGCGTTGCCGCTGCCTTGATATACGGCGTTCCAGCTTTCTCTGATTCGGGCCGGGTCTTTGACTACTCCGGGATGCTCCAAAACCCCACCGGGATTAGCGCCGTTGGCAAAAAACCTGGCCCCATATTCCTCGGTAGCGATCGCCATACCGATGCTGTTTTTGGCCATAGCAATGGGGGAGTAGCCCACCAGTCCGTCAAAGCCAAGACCGGGAATATGAAGAACATCTTCCGGGCTTAAGATTACATATCCGGCATCCTTCCGGTACTCGTAAATAAACTGTCCATCAGGTTTCCTGTCTACTGTCATCCGGTCAGGCAGAAGGGGGTAGAGGGCCAAAACTCGGCCTCTGCCGTCTCTGATAATCTGGGCATAGGCATTGCCCCATAATAAAAGATGACTCATGAGTGTCTCTCGGAACACAAATGAAGTCATCTCTGGATTAGGCTCATCATGGAGCAGATAATATAGCTGGTGGTCTATGGCTTTCTCCTTGCCCATGTCCGTGGAACGGTAAACGTTGAGCGGCAAGCTGGCTATGGTTTCTGCCAGGATTCGGACACAGGCATATACTGCAGTAGTCTGCATCGCCGTCCGCTCGTTGACCGCCTTGCCGCTGGTGGTGCCGCCAAAGAAAAAGCTGTAGGCGCTGCCATACAGACGATTTTTAGGACTGGCTCGGGACTCTAACAAACCTGATAAAATTGGTATTTTCATAAAACGCTCCTCCTAAAAATGGGCATGAAAAAAGCGCTCAATCGAACGCTTTAAAAACTTAAAACCTGGCAGCTGTCTTTACTTTCTTATACCTCGCATATAGCTAGCTACCTTTGTGCCATTGCTGCGGACATACCCGGATACTTCATGTAAAACAGGCGATGCATGGGTGCCACCTAAAGAGTTATTAACCGTATTTATTGCTATATTCTCAACAGTTTTAGAAGATACCGGGGTTTTAATTAGAGTTTTACCAATGTTCGCGGCTATATTTTTTGCAGCTTGCGGATTTTTTGCTACTGTACCAACAACTAATGCAGCAGCGCCCAAAGCTGCCACTTTAAGAACAGTACTAACCACATTAGTAGAAGGGGGTTTTGAGACTCTAACTTGCTTTACTGTTTTTGGACCGTTTTGCAACAAATCTTCTTGTGATTGGTTAAATTCTTGTTTTGTATCTTCATATATTGATTCTAATACTGGGTTAAAATCTTGAAAGATCTCTTTGCACTTTTTATTAAAATCAGTCCAATCTGATTGTGGCAGAACATCGGCATTCTGATTGGCCAATGCAGTTTTTAATAAACCAGAAATTTCGGGCGAATATGTGAAAGCACCTTCTATTTCAAGTAGATTTTTAAAGTAATCTACTCTCAACCTCAGCTCATCTTGGTTGCTCCACGCCGAAGGGAGAGGACGCTTTCTGGGATATTTCTCACATAATAATTCAAATTCTTCTCTTTCTTTTTTCTTGAGCTGTTTCAAACCTTCTTCGGTTGTTAGTATCCCATCAAAATCCACCATTGGAATATCATAACGGCTGGTAACTATTTTTTTCCACTGGTTAAATACATAAGTGCTGCCGCCTGATTTAATATCTGGTCCTGCAACTGCCTTAAATTCATCTCCGACTTTAATAAAGTGCAATAAATCCGCTTTAGAGAATTCATCGGGATTAACAATGGTCATAATTACAGAGCCGCTATTCTTCATTGCATTATACTCAATACAAGCCAGCCATTCCGCAAATTTACCGCGAAACAGTGAAATGCTATCCTCTCTCAATAAATAGCCGCTATTGGCAACGCTTTGAGACTTTTGCACCATTTCCCGAATTTTATCATCGGTATACTGTCTTGTTGCATATTTTTTTATCGCTTCAGCAACACAGTTATGGTACTCTTCCGGAATTCTATAAGAATAATTCATAAGCTGCAAAATCATTTTTCGTTGTTCTATGGTCAATTTTATTGAAGTCGCCTGATTTGTCATTGTTCTCCTCCTCGGAAGATCAATTCCATATACCATTCAATACCATGACCATATTTTACCACAACTAGAACAGTTACAACATAAGTATCCCTCGCTTGTCATACACACTTCCACAGGTATTGCCATTCCTAATTGCCCTATCCAGCGCCATAATTGTAGCCACTGCACCGTCAATTCGCTCGGTGCTTTTCTCCTTGTCGGGTTTTATATTACCAGCCGGGTCGGTCCTGATGAAAATATTGTCCATCATCCAGCGCAGAACCGGCTGACCCCCATGGGCTAGCTTTTCTTCCAAGGTTAACTTCATCAGTTCCTTGGTAGGAGGGGACATATCCTTGAAGCCCTGGCCAAACGGTACCACCGTAAATCCAAGCCCTTCCAAGTTCTGAGTCATCTGCACCGCTCCCCAGCGGTCGAAAGCGATTTCCCTGATGTTATATTTGGTACCGAGTTCCTCGATAAAGCTTTCAATGAAACCGTAATGCACCACATTACCTTCCGTGGTTTTCAGGAATCCCTGCTTATGCCAAAGGTCATAGTTCACATGATCGCGCCGCACCCTAAGATCGAGGTTTTCTTCCGGTATCCAGAAGAAGGGAAGAATATGATACTTGTCCTCCTCGACAACCGGGGGAAAGACCAATACGAAAGCTGTGATATCGGTAGTGCTGGACAAGTCCAGTCCGCCATAGCAGATACGGCCCTTAAGACTTTCGGGATAAACCTGAAAAGCGCATTTATCCCATTTCTCCATGGGCATCCAGCGAACCGCCTGTTTGACCCATTGGTTTAGTCTAAGCTGCCTAAAGCTGTTTTCCTCGGCGGGATTCTGTCTGGCACTTTCACAGGCAGCTTTAATCTTGTCGATACCCACGGTAATTCCCAACGATGGATTCACTTTTTTCCACACTTTAGGGTCGGTCCAATCGTCTTCTTCATCCGCTCCGTAGATTACAGGATAAAACGTCGCATCATGCTTTCGGCCCGTTAGAAGGTCTTTGGCTTTTTGATGCACCTCATAGCAAATACTATTGACGTTATCGCCCGCAGTGGTAATCAAAAAGTAGAGCGGCTGCATCCTGGCATCGCCCGAGCCTTTGGTCATGACATCAAACAGTTTCCGGTTCGGCTGGGTATGCAGCTCATCAAACACCACGCCATGGATGTTGAAGCCGTGCTTTGAGTAGGCTTCGGCCGACAGTACCTGATAAAAGCTATTTGTCGGCAGGTAGATGAGCCGCTTGGTGGAGGCCAGCAGCTTAACACGTTTGTTCAGTGCCGGACACATCCGCACCATATCGGCGGCAACCTCAAACACGATGGAAGCTTGCTGGCGGTCGGCGGCGCAGCCGTAAACCTCAGCGCGTTCCTCATTATCACCGCAGGTTAAGAGCAGAGCGATGGCCGCCGCCAGTTCCGATTTGCCCATCTTTTTCGGTATTTCCACATACGCAGTATTGAACTGGCGGTAACCGTTGGGCTTTAAAATGCCGAACAGGTCACGGATAATCTGTTCCTGCCAGTCAATCAGTTCAAAGGGCTGTCCCGCCCAGGAGCCTTTGGTGTGGCACAGGGCTTCGATAAAGGCAACCGCATAGTCGGCAGCATCTTTACTGTATTTTGAATCCGCTGCCATAAAGGAAGTCGGCTTGTATTTTTTGAGTTTTCGTATGCTTGCCGCCTCCTCTCTTAAAGCGGGCAAAAGAAAAGAGCCTCCGAAGAAGCCCTAATTCCCAAGTATTTATTGGTGTCAGTTATTCGCTCTCTTCCTCTTCCCCCGTCAGGATAAAACGGCAGTATTCGGGCTTGTGGTCATTAAGGTAAATAACCAATTCGTGAAAGCCCTTACTATATGCTTCCTTTTGGACGCGGGGGAGATCAAACATGTTCGTGACCCCGCTTTCCCTGATGGCTAAAATCTGCATTCGTATGGTTTCGTTCATCTGGCTTCCTCCATCTCTACAGATTCGGTGGCTGCCCGGCGCAGGATATCAATATCAAAGCCCGCTTCCTTATAGCCTTCCAGGATGACCGAATAGTAATAGCAGCTGGGCTGGCCCGGCGGCCTGCCTTCGTTCATGATATATACCATTGCCTTGACTGTCTTTCCGTTAATCTTCACCCTGACGGTTTCCTTGCGGTATAAAAACGGCCAGCCTTCATAACGGTCGAGAGCCGCCTCATCGGCAGGCGTAATCTCCCAGACCAGGACCGGGACTCTGTAGCCCTTTTTAGGCTCAACCGTTGCTACTGCACCTGTTCGCGAACCCCTGAACAAGAGTTGCCAGCCTTGCATTTCGCTGGAACAGATAACCCTAGCGGTTGGACATCGGTCAGCCATCTGCGCAAGATTGAGGTTGGAACCATAAGCGATGTACAGTTTGTTATTCTTGTCCATTGACGTTAGCCCTCCTTTTCTACTGGCTTCGGAGGCGGCTTAAGCCGCCCGAAACCTCCATGCCGCCGAACCTCCCAGGTGTTTGCAAAGGTGCTCGCGGCAGTTTTTGAACTCCTCGCCGATCAAGCCGATCCTGTTTAAGTAGGTCCGCATGGCGAACTTTTCGTTTTCAACCTGGGGCTTTCTTGCGCTGGCGCTCCTTTGGGTCAAGGCCTGCTGGTTCATGGCCAGGGTTAAGACTATGTAGCTTCTGATTTTGCCCGCGTGCAGTTCGCTGTTGAATCCCCGCAGTTCCACCGTGTGGTTGCCGTGCCAAAAGCTGTGCAGGTTTAAAAAGTGGTAGCGGCTTTCATGGTAGTGGCGGCTGCGGCTTTCGCAGTAACCTTCGTACCAAAGCTCTTCAAGCTCCCGCATGGTTTTCGGCCTTCTGGCGTTTATCTTTGTCACCAGAGCGGCATCCATCTTTTTGCAGAACCTCATCCGCTCTGGTTCTATCTGCAGAGCCTCGTAAAAAAGGTCGTTCTTGCTGGCGATGATGTTAATGAAGTTTCTAATGCTCCTTGGCGTATGGTCCGCTCCGTTCAGGTGAATGTGTATCCCGCAGGAGGTGTTGGTAAATGCTCCGGCTTTGCGAAGCTTTCTGACCAGTTCCTGCAGGATTGCAATGTCCTCGCGGTAGTTTAAAACCGGGCTTACCAGTTCAACGCTGTATTCGTGCTCGGCGCTGATTTTTCTACCGTTCACCTTTACTTCCCGGCGAATGCTCCCGTCGCTCATAAACTTCCAGTCTCGTCCATCCGGGGTGTGTACCTTTTGGGTATCGTAGCTGTCTCTGCAGTTTTCAATCCTCCCGTTCAAAAACCGTGCCGCTATCTCGGCGGCCTGGCTTCTGGTAATCCCGGTAAATTCAATCTCGATTCCGAATTTGGCGTTGAACATGCTATCTGGCTCCTTTCAGGTGTGTTTTTTTGGTGTGTACATATATCACTCTGAAAGGGCTATATAGCAAGGGATTTCAGCAAAATAAATGGCTGAAATCCGCATAAATATTTGGCTTTTATCCGGGTGGTTACCTCCGGTTATTCTTCGATTTTTCTGATATCATCCTCACCAAATACGACCCCTAGCCTACTGCCTGAATCCCAGTCAACAAACACGGTGCCGGTATCGTCGACTATTGATACACTACCCCGGTCGCAGGGTTTCAGTTTGGTGTAAGGGTCCTCCATGCGCACCAGTTCCACCCGCGTACCCGGAGGATAATATGACCTGAGTGCCTTTAACATTTCCGGATGAATCTGCTTCATGCTTCTGGAACCTCCTCCAGACTGTGCTGGCCGTTTTTGAAAGCAGCACTGCCGGTTAACCTAGAGAGCAAAATCTTTCGTTCCTCTTTGTATTCCGGCCCGATAAATCCCAGCCGCAACAGAAAACAGCGAAGGGCGTACTTTTCATTATCGACAGGCCGCTCGATAGCAGTTATCCGCTTCTGTTTTTTGGCCATCGCGCAAAGCGCCCCGATGAAGCGGGCATAGGCGTTGACTTCTTCCGCTGTAAGGCTGCCAGAGAACCAGGGGAAACGCAGTCGGTCCTCGGTTTGTTCAACGGGCAACCGGTCTGCACCCAGGGCTTTTTTGATAAGGGTTTCCTTGCTCTTAACCAGCCGCTCCAGATTGGCAATGGCGGCTTCGGTAAAACCTTCTTTGGGCATCTCAATAACCATCTCGTCTGGTGCCTCAAACTGTAATCCGCGCCGGTCTAGCTCGTATAATATTTGTTCAAGCTCTTCGTCGCTGTTGATTTCGCTGGTGATGAGGGTGCCTTCTTTGTTGACTGTAAACCCGCCTATGATATAAGCAAAGGTCGGTGGGCCTTGGTATTCCGATACGGTATTCAGGATTTCACTGATGGCCAGAACTAGTTCTTTGCGCCTAGCACCGGTAACGTTAAACTTAAATTCCATGGGATCGACCACCTTTCTGTTTTTGGTAGTCATATACATCACTCTGGATCGGTGTAATAGCAAGCCTTTACACCCTTTTTTGCATGCTTTCAAAGGGAATTTTCTGACCGCCGCGCAAAAGGAAAACATCACCGTCAGAACCTTTTAAATCGATGTACCTGTTCACAATAACATCGCAGAACTTCTTGAACTGAACCCTGAAAAATGGACAATACAAATGCACCCTACCTAAGTAAAATATGGTAGAAGGGGTGCGAGGATATGAGACCGAAAGAGGAACACGATGAGGTTATCCGCCTGTACAAAGAAGGCGGGATGACTTATCGGCAGATCGGGGAGACGGTAGGTGTACCTTTAGAAACAGTTAAATGCTGGATACGTCTTCACAATGTTGGAGGTGGGAAGCTACGTCCAAGCGCCGGCAAACCCGGCCAACCACTGAAAAAGCCAAGAGGCAAGACTATTCCAGAAAAGGATTACGAAAAACGAATCAAGCAACTCGAAATGGAAGTAGAGTTGTTGCGGGATTTTCTCTTGGAAACAGAAAGAGGGTCGATAAAAAAGCAATCTACCAAGTAATTTATCGACGCAAAAATAAATATCCGATACAATTTATGTGCAAATTTTATGGCGTATCGCGCAGTGGCTACTATGCTTGGAGCAAACGAGAGCACGAAAACGGCAATGATCTTTGGCTCCGAGATTTGATAGCCGAGTGTCAGCAAAAACACCAGCGACGCTATGGCTACCGTAGAGTCGCGCTTTGGCTTTTGAGAGAATATGGCCTTATTATTAACCATAAGACTATACTGCGTATAATGAACAAATATGGTCTGCTGGCTAATATTCGTAGACATCGATACTTCAAGCAAATTGACACTGCTGGGGAACGCTACCCTGATCTGCTGAAACAAGACTTTTCTGCTAAGAGGCCCAATCAGAAGTGGGTCACCGATATTACTCATATAAACACCCGGGAAGGATGGTTGTATCTTTCTGCAATCAAGGATTTATATGATGGTTATATCGTTGGCTACAAAATTGAGAAGACTCAAGCCTATGGTTTAGTTGATAGAACAATAAAGGCTGCCATTTCTAGACAGCAATCCATAAACGGTGTTATTCTACATAGCGACCAGGGTTATCAATATCGTTGCCATCAATATATGGAACGTGCCAAGGAGTATGGTATCAGGCCATCGATGTCCCGTCCTGGTACACCGTTGGACAATGCTCCAGCAGAAAGCTTCTTCAGTATTCTAAAATGTGAGTGTTTAAACAGGACTAAGCTTAAAACCTTTGAGGAAGCATTGGATCTTGTTGAGACATTTATTTACTATTACAATAATGAGCGCATGTTGGTTAAAAACGGTTTGACGCCCTTTGAAATGCGGTTAGCTGCGGGATTTGCGGCCTAAGCCAATCCTTATTCTTAAGAAAACCGAGTCAACTATGGTATGGTGTAAAATTTACTGTCCGCGCTCAGGGGTTCTGTGCACCCCAATCTTTCAACGATTGCCCGTTGGAAATGCACACCCCCTGCTAACTTTCAACGATTACCCCTAACAACACCATGGAAAAATATCAGAGATTTATCTTGTTATCACCAAAATCCCACCCGCAAAATGATAAAAGCCGCTCCCCCAAATTGAAAGGAACGGCTTTATTACTGGATTTTCAGGCAATATAAAAACCACCCACCGATAAAATCAATTTTATCAATAGATGGTAGATAATCTGGTGGAGGCGGGGGGAGTCGAACCCCCGT
>CAZOMS010000017.1:0-23965 GCA_964580805.1 uncultured Syntrophomonas sp.
CCTGTTTTTATCACCCATAATTAACCCTCCAATCTAATCACCTTGGCCGGAAAACCGGATTCATTTCTGACTGTATATTACCGCTAATGTGCGCGGGGGCTATTTGGTCTCCTTCAGCCAGGGCATCATCGCCCTCAATTCCGACCCTACCTGTTCTATCAAATGATCCTGGTTCTGCCGTTTCAAAGCATTGAACCGGGGCCGGCCTACCGTATTTTCCAGAAGCCAATTCTTGGCGAAAGTACCGTCCTGGATATCCTGCAGGGCCTCCTGCATGGCCCAGCGGGTGTCCTCACCAATTATATCCGGTCCTTTGGTATAATCGCCCCATTCGGCCGTGTCGCTGATGGAATAACGCATGAAACTCATGCCGCCCTCATACATAAGGTCCACAATCAGTTTCAGTTCATGCATGCATTCGAAATATGCGATCTCCGGCTGGTAACCAGCTTCCACCAGGGTTTCGAAACCGGATTTGACCAGTTCGGTGACTCCGCCGCAGAGTACACACTGTTCTCCGAATAGGTCTGTCTCAGTCTCTTCCTTGAAGCTGGTTTCGATGACCCCCGCTCTGGTGCAGCCGATACCTTTGGCATAAGCCAAACCCAGCTGCCGGGCGTTGCCGCTCGCATCCTGCTGGATCGCGATCAAGCCGGGTACGCCAGCTCCTTTCTCATACATGCGCCGCACCAGATGTCCGGGACTTTTGGGGGCTATCATGAATACATCCACGAAATCGGGAGGAACAATTTGGCCGTAGTGAATATTGAACCCATGGGAAAAACCCAGGGCGTCGCCTCTCTTAAGGTAAGGTTTGATCTCGGCGTTATAAACCCGGGCCTGCAATTCATCGGGCAGCAGGATCTGGATGATGTCGGCGGCCTCTGCCGCTTCAGCCACGCTCATGGGGGTAATCCCGGCCGCAATGACCAGATTCCATTCTTTTTCGGTGGCTTCATCAGTGGGTTTGCGCAGACCTACCACTACTTTGACGCCGCTCTCATGAAGGTTTTGGGCCTGGGCATGGCCCTGAGAACCAAATCCCATCACCGCAACTGTTTTACCCATCAAAAGATCCAGATTGGCATCAGCATCATAATACATTCTCGCCATTTTGTTTTCCTCCTTAATATTTTGTCGATTACTTTCTCTTGTTATCTTCGCCGGTACCGCGGAGCATAGCCACCTTACCGGTTCGTACCAATTCGAGTATCCCAAAGGGACGAAAAGCATCTTCCAGAGCATCTATCTTGCGCTGGTCACCGGTGGCCTCCACTATCAGCGAGGTCCGGCCGATATCAACTATGCGGGCCCGGAAGATATCTACTATCTGCACTATTTCAGGCCTCACGCTGTGGTCGGCTTTAACCTTGATCAATACCAATTCCCTCGCAACCAGGTGTTCCTTGGTCAGGTCCACTACCTTTATTACGTCGATCAGTTTATATAGCTGTTTAGTGACCTGCTCAATTATGGTGTCGTCGCCCTCCACCACCACAGTCATTCTGGAAACCGAGGGGTCCTCAGTGGCCCCCACCGCCAGGCTGTCGATATTATAGCCGCGGCGGCGGATCAACGTAGTCACTCGGGTCAACACCCCGGGTCGATTCTCAACAGTTACCGCGATAGTGTGCTTATTCATCCAGGTCACCTCCCAGCATATTCAGGATCGACTCTCCAGGTGGAACCATGGGGTAGACCCCGGCCTCCCTTTCTACCCAGAAGTCTATTATTACCGGGCGGTCGGTGATCTGCATGGCTTCCTGCAGGGCTCCCCGCACATCCTCGGTGCGGTTGACCCGCATTCCTACCGCCCCATACGCCTCGGCCAACTTGACAAAGTCGGGCTGGTGGCTCATGTCGGTGTATGAGTAGCGCCCTTCGTGGAAAAGCTCCTGCCACTGCCGTACCATCCCCAGGTACTGATTATTGAGGATACAAATGATGACGGGTATTTTGTATTGCATGGCAGTGCCCAACTCCTGGATGTTCATCTGGATGCTGCCATCCCCGGCGATATCGAACACCGTTTTTTCCGGGCAGGCCAGCTTGGCGCCAATGGCCGCCGGGAAACCATAACCCATGGTCCCCAACCCCCCTGAACTTATGAAGGACCGCGGTTCTTTATACAGGTAATATTGCGCCGCCCACATCTGGTTCTGGCCCACCTCGGTCGCAATTATGGCATTCCCGCGGGTCAGATCGTAGATAGTCTCCACTATGTGCTGAGGCATTATCCGTCCTTCGCTGGGCTGACCATAGCGGAGGGGAAATTCATCCTTCCAGTTGGCAATCACACTATGCCACTCGGTCAGTTCGGAGCGAGTTTTAAGCCTGGGCAACAGGGCCTGCAGGGCTTCCTTGGCCTGGCTGACGATAGGGATATGAGCGGCAGTGTTCTTACCGATCTCGGCGGCATCGATATCGATATGGATCACTCGGGCATTGGGGGCAAAGGTCTCCAGCCTGCCGGTGACCCGGTCGTCGAAACGGACCCCCACCGCGATCAGTACATCACATTCACCGATAGCGTAGTTGGCGTAACGGGTCCCATGCATGCCCAGCATGCCAAGGGAAAGGTAGCTGGTCCCAGGGAAGACCCCCATCCCCATCAGGGTAGTGGTTACGGGGATGCGGCACCTCTCGGCCATCTCCCGTAATTCCTCGGCGGCATTGGAGGTGATTACCCCGCCACCGGCATATATGACCGGCCGCTGGGCCTTGTTGATGGCTTCCGCGGCCGCAATTATCTGGCCTGAATTGACACCCTTCATAACCCGGTAGCTGCGCAGCTTTACCTCTGATACATCGGGCTCGAAATCGATTTCCCGCGCCATAACATCTTTGGGGAGATCGACCAAAACCGGTCCCGGCCGGTTGGTGCGGGCAACATAGAACGCTTCCTTTATCGTTCTCTGCACATCCTCGGTCTTTTGCACCTGGTAGCTATGCTTAGTGATAGGGAGAGCAATACCATTGATATCCGCCTCTTGGAAAGCATCCTTGCCGATCAGGGTAGACGCCACCTGTCCGGTCAGGCATACCAGCGGGATGGAATCCATATTGGCGGTGGCAATGCCGGTTACCAGATTGGTAGCCCCTGGTCCTGAAGTAGCCAGGCATACTCCCACCTTTCCCGATGCCCGGGCATAACCGTCGGCAGCATGAGCCGCACCCTGCTCATGTCGGACCAGAATATGCTTTATGGGTGAATCGTAGAGGGCATCGTAAATAGGCAGTACCGCCCCTCCCGGATAACCAAATACTACTTCGACTCCCTCTCTCTGCAGGCAGTGCATTAAAATTTCGGCTCCTTTTAATCTCACACCTTTCACCTCCATATAAATCTGATTTTAATATTGTCAAACTGCTTGGGGTAAGCAATGAAGCCCAAACTAGTGTTTTGACCAAAATCCAATCATCCTGACTGGTTGGATACCGTGAGCTCCCGGACGGAGCGGGATTAGCCTACGTAAATGCTGCAGGTCCGAACAATTGATGGCAATAATTGTGATTAGAAAAGCGGGCTGGTGATGGCCCGCTTCTAATCGTTCGTGGGAGGGGGTTATTTCCTGAAGGTGGCCCCCCGGCTGGCTGATTGAACCATCTCGGCATATCGTTTCATATAACCGGTCTTGATATTAGGTTGGGGTTTCGTCCACCGGCCAAGCCGGTTGGCTAGCTCGGTGTCATCAACCAAGAGCTGCAGTCGGTGGGCAGGAATATCGATTTGAATAATGTCTCCTTCCTCTACCAGGGCTATCGGTCCGCCGGAAGAGGCCTCCGGTGATACGTGGCCAATGGATGCCCCCCGGGTAGCCCCTGAGAAACGGCCGTCGGTTATCAGGGCTACCTCGCGGTCCAGGCCCATACCGGCAATAACTGAAGTGGGGGTAAGCATCTCCCGCATCCCCGGTCCTCCCTGCGGGCCTTCATAACGTATTACCACTACGTCACCGGCCTTTATCTTCTGGGCCAGGATGGTAGCTACCGCATCTTCCTCGTTGTTGAACACCCGAGCCGGTCCCTGATGCTGCATCATCTCCGGATCAACGGCGCCCTTTTTGACCACCGCCCCTTCGGGCGCCAGGTTGCCGAACAAAATGGCCAATCCCCCGCTGTTATTGTAAGGGTTGTTAAGGGGACGTATGACTTCATAGTCCCGTACCGGGGTGGCGGCGATATTCTCACCCAGTACCGCACCGGTGACAGTCATGACCGCTTGGTTCACCAAACCACGCTTGCTCAATTCATTGTAGATGGCCTGCACCCCCCCGGCCCGGTACAGGTCCTCCATATGATGGAATCCGGCCGGGCTTATCTTACAAAGATGGGGAGTGTGCTCGCTGATCCGGTTAAACAGGTCCAGGTCGATATTAACCCCCGCTTCCTCGGCGATAGCCAGCAGGTGCAGCACCGAGTTGGTGGAGCAGCCTATGGCCATATCCATGGTGATCGCGTTATGGAAGGCCGCTGGGGTCATTATATCCAAGGGTCGGATATTTTTGTTTAGCAGTTCCATTATCTTAATGCCGGTCTGCTTGGCCAGCCTAATGCGCTCGGAATAGACCGCCGGTATGGTGCCGTTACCTGGCAGAGCCATTCCTACAGCCTCGGTCAGACAATTCATGGAATTGGCGGTAAACATACCTGAACAGGATCCGCAGGTAGGGCAAGCCTGCTCTTCCAGGCAGGCTAGTTGCTGCATATCGATCTTGCCGATGGCGGCCTGTCCGACCCCCTCGAAGATCTGGGTAACACTGATGGCCCGGCGGTCGGAAACCCCAGCCAGCATAGGGCCGCCGCTTACGAATATTGAGGGTATGTTGAGACGGGCGGCGGCCATCAACATGCCCGGCACCACCTTATCGCAATTAGGAATAAACACCAGGGCATCGAATGCATGGGCGGTGGCCATGATCTCCACCGAATCGGCGATCAATTCGCGGCTGCCCAGGGAATACTTCATGCCGATGTGGTTCATGGCAATACCGTCACATACCGCTATCGTCTGAAACTCGAAAGGAGTGCCTCCAGCCAGTCTCACTCCGGCTTTAGCAGCCGCCGCTATCTTATCCAGGTTGATATGCCCTGGCACTATATCATTATAGGAATTGACAATACCGATAAAAGGGCGCTCCATTTCCTGGTCGGTAAGACCCAGGGATTTAAACAGGGAACGATGGGGCGCCTTTTCCAATCCTTGTTTGACTATATCGCTCTTCATGGTCTTTTCTCCTCCAGTCGGATTTTTACCTGAGACGCGGTTCTATGGCTCATCGGGCCATGCCGACTAACGATCGGCCAACCTATAAAAAAGGAAATAAAAAACCTCTCGTCCTGGTCAGGGACGAGAGGTAAATTCCCGCGGTACCACCCTGTTTGCCATACTCATACGAGCATGACCGCTTACAGCACAAAGTTAAGCTTAGGTCTTTTGTGCTAACTTGATAACGGACTTGTTCGTCCGGCTCCACCTATTAGGCCTTTGGCAGGCTGTTCAGATAGCAGCTCCGGAATGAGCCACCTGCGCAAATCCGATGCCGGTTTTCCAGCTCCCCCGGCTCTCTGTGATCGCCCTATCGCACAAGCATTTCCTTCATTGCCGTTTAAGTAATATGTGAAAGAGTATAATTCAACCTTCTCCTAATTGTCAATCCTAAAATTCGCCTTCCTGTTGCAGGTTCAACTTGCCAATATATTCTTTTACCCCGATCTTCTTGCGTTCGCCCCGGACCCGGCGTTGCTGCTCCTTCTGGGTAATATGCTTGAACATGGTCCACAGCAACCGGGTACCCTCTTCGGTCTGGCAGGCCTCGGAGGGGGTCATTCCCCGCAGCACCGCAAAATGCGAATAGTACCACTTGTTGAGATACATCTCTTTCAACTGGGCTTCCAACTGAGGGTAGGATTTCTTTACGTCCGTGGTGAGTATTTCAAAAATTCCATCTTCCCTTATCTCCAAGCCGTCAAACTCCAGGGCTTCATACATGCCCTCCTCGAAAAACTGGCGGGCTGCACGAATATCCCGCTCGCCAAAGGCAGAGACCGTTATCCAATTGGGACCGACTATATATTCGGCCATAAACCCGGGATGATGGCAGCATTTGTCACACTGGTAAACCACTTGCAACTGACCCGGCAATTCGACCCACGGCCCCGACAGGCCTTCCAGCCGACGGAGCACCTCAGTCCGGTCCTTCATGGCATAACGGGCTGTGATGAAACGCATGCCATCCTCGAAAGCATTGTCCTCCTCATCATCCAGCAAAATATCCTCAAAATTCAGGTAGCGCCCACTCAGGTAACTGTAAGCAGTGGCCAGAGTGAGGTCGTACTCACCTCGAGAGATCAGAGGATACGGGCTTTCCATGTTAAGTAAAGCGTGCAGGTCTTCGATGGTGTCCTGGTGCTGAGAAATGATCACAAACTCGTCGCCGTTGATGACCAGATCAGCTATCACTCCGCTCATAAAGGTGACCCCATGGTTATAATCGTCATCGTAGCAGGTCACCCGCATATGCATGCCGTAGGGAAGTTCTTCCACTTCCCGGATATTTTCTACCCGGTCCAGGACTTCGAACAGATCGTCCACATTGATAATTTCGTATACCCGGCAATAAACCGGCACTGCGAAGGGGTCCGTCTCCGACCCGGTTTCCAGTTGTGTATGAGCGGTCTGGGCGATATCGGTCACCAGCCACTGCCCCAAGGAATCGCGGGAGACAGAGAAGACATATTCGCTTCGGTACACCTCACGTTCGTACATGGTTATGGAATTAGCCAACAGAACCAGATTGTTGTGGGAGCCGCGGATTTCCTTCGCCTTGCCTTCCAACAACAGGGTGCCCGGCTTAATGGCCCGGTTGATCTGCTGTAACAAAGCCCCCTCTGACAAGCGGCCTTCGTCCAGAATGGAGAACAGGTAATTGAAATCCTGGCAGCGCACTGCGTGGAAAAAACTGTTGACCAACTGGCGCGGCGCCAGCCGGGGGGAAAGCTTGCGCAGCAAGGTGGTGATATTGCTGTCCTCAGCCGCCAGGTCCTCATCCAGGTACTTTTGATATAGAAATCGCCCCAAAGCCGGGCGGCTCATAAAGCGCACGTTGAACTTATACGCATCACCGATCAGCATACAGGTCTCACTATAGTCCACCTCGGCCAACTCAGGCTGATTATCCCGGTCCTGTTCATATTGATCCAAGCGCATGTCTTCAATTACGAAAAAACTGTGCACTCCGTCGGGGCTGAAGGCCAGGAAGAAACACTCCACATACAAGCGGCCATCTGGTTTAAACCAGGCAACATCCACGGTCATACGGCCGGTATTTCGACTAGTACTAGCAAAGGCACGGTAAAAATCCTTTCTATCCAGAGGCGGAAAGTGGGGATCCAAACCAGCCAGTTTATACTTGGCCAGGGCTCGGGTACAGATTGGATCGAATTCGCGCCCGTACTCAAGCTTGATCAGCTGAAAAAAGTTGACCATCGCCGGGCTGTGAAAAGAAGAAAGACCCTCGATGACCTCGGCCCGTATATCGTAGGGAATATCCTCAATGATCTCAAGAATCGACAGGCAGCCTTCATTGGTCCTGATATACTTCGTTATATCCTCAGCCATGGGTTTGAGCATGGCCCGGGGAACGCTTTGTTTGTTTTTCATGGCAATTACCTCAAAAGCTGGTTCAGCATAAATTATTAGTCTTAATTTATCATTTTGCCGCCATGAAGGCAATTTTCTGGACTCACCATTATTAGTCAGGATGTAAACATTAAACCAGCTATAATTATCAGACGCACGACAAAAGATAAAGCAAAGGAGGGATTAATAATAATGAATAGACGTTTTAAAGTAATGGGGAAAAACGGTTTTAATTTTAAATCAATGTATTGGCCGATCGCATTTATCAACGGTCTGTTTTTCGGAGGCCTGGCTGTGCGGAAGATAAGGCAGTATTGGGAAGGCGGGCCTATGGACTAGCCGTCCCCTCCTTTAACCGGCTTAAAGGATAGATGTGTCAAACGGGCACACCTATCCTTTTCTGGTTGGCACCCTAAGCAGGTTTTATTTGACCGCAAGGTTTAAAGAGTTCTGGAGCGCCAAACTGCCCAAATCATGGGCTTGCACCAGGTCCCCCGACAGAGTATAAAGGGTGTCGCCGATGTAAAGGGCCCGTTCAATGTTCTTCCGCCCATGGTACCAGTTGTCCCCGGCGGCCTGGTAATCCTGGGCGCTGAGGTGGGTGATGCGGCCCCGCAGCTGCAGGCCGTTGACCAGATCAATATTATATACATACAGACCCTGGAACTCAAAACTGCCATAAGCCGGGAATGGCTGGGTGCCAGGCGTAACCGTCGAACCCTGCACCTTCATAACCGTGACCGGGAAGGCTAGCAGGTTGCGGGGGGCGGAGAACAACAAGGCTTTATGGTTGTGCAGCAATTCAGAATCGGTACCCCGATCACCTATTAAGACCTTGTTCATTTCGACCGGATTGGCGACGTCACTCACATCGAAGACGGCTACTTTCATGCCCTGGTAGTAAGCCTGGCTCTGGTCGCCCCAGGTTTTGAGTTCAATGGTATCCTTGCCGAAGCCGATTATATGGTTCTCATCGTAGGGATGCAGATAATCGCTGTAGCCCGGTATTTTTAGTTTGCCCAGGATCCGCGGGCTGGTTGGGTTACTCAAATCCAGCACAAAGAAGGGATCCACTTTTTTGAAGGTCACCATATAGGCCCGGCCGCCCATAAAACGAGTCGAATAAATGCTTTCCCCCGGGGCGATGTTCTCTAGCCGGCCGGCCATCTGCAGGTTTTCATCAAGGATATAGACGTTATTGGAAGAAGTGTATTGGTCGGTTCGCCACGCCTCGCCCCGGGTGGTGGCGATACGGAAATGGCCTTCATGCTCATCCATGGAGAACTGGTTCAAGATAAGCCCCGGCACCTGTCCGGAACCGAAATACCGGACCCCACCCGGCAGCAGTTCAAACTTGTAAACGGTAGTACTACTATCGGCGGGACGGGACGGAACCATTTCTCCGATAAGGGGTTGTACTACGTAATCATGTTTTTGTACCGCCACATACAGGTTTTCGGCCGAAGCATAGACTTCCTGCCCACTGCCAAGGTAGGTGCTGATTTCGGCAGCCTGCCGCGGTTGATCGAGGTTCACCGCCGCCACCATCAAATAGTTGGGATTGATGCAGTCCGGGAAGTACCTGATATCCTCATATTGCTCCGCCACATACCCCTGGCCCTGCACGGTATCGCGCCACACCGGCGGGTCTATCGGCTGCTCCTGAATACGATAATAGTTGATGTTTTTGTTGCTCAGCAGGTAAAATGATGAACCCACTTTGCGGGAGGAGAGGTAGTTGCCCTCCAATTCCAACTGCCGCACCTCGGAGGGCTGGCTGCGGTCGGTGATATCATAGATGATTGCCCGGGTCAGCTGATTGGAGTAGATGGGCGGGTAAATCCGGGATTGTAGCTTATCGTTTTCAGGGTAGGGCTCCGCACGGTTTCCCACTACAATAAGCCGATCTCCGTCCACATACAGCTCCGATGGTATGAAACCGCGGTCATTAAAGCCTATCGCTGCGGTCAGGGCCAGGTTCTCGGCTGGCTGAGCCTTGATAATATTTATTCGGTCCTGGTTGACCTGGTATATATAGAGGCCGTCCGTCTTGACCAAATCACCTTCATCCACTCCGGCCACCTGCAGGTTGGTGGCGGAGAAACCCATGCCATCGGCGGGCTCACCGGCCGCCTGCGGGGCGGTCGCCTGGCTGGACTCCTTGACTGCCATGTTGTCTGTCATCATCCGTCCATAGAGGTTACTATAACCCTGGGCTTTCTCCAGGAGTTTGACCAGATTCTCATAACTGCCCACCACCGGCAATTCGGTTCGGGCAGATGCCTGGGACGGGTTAAATCCGACCCGGCCGCCAATCAGGCCGACCGCCACCAAAAAGAAGGCCACCAACATTCCCGCCAGGGGAATGCTCCATTTGCCTGCCGGTAATCCCATATATACCCCTCCTCCATAATTCTTCCTGCCCTTAATACGGCTCGGGTTGCCATAGGCTTGCAGTAAAGGTTCGGGAAGCGGTATATTTTTCATCACCGTGGAGATTCTGATAACCGCCCAGGCTGCGGGGTGCAATGTCCAGACAACCAACAACCCCGGGTCGGTTCTTCCAATCCGGGGCCTGTAATTACCGGCATTGCTCCAAACATTCATACCGGATCATGATTCCGCATCGTATTAGAGTTAATCGGGCTTAACTCTCTTCCTCGATAAAAACCGCCTGGACCACCGGTCCGAATACCATCTGGGCCACTTTCTGACCCGGCAGAATCTTTACCGGTTTGTCGGTTACATTGAGAAGCATCACCTTGAGCTCGCCGTTATGGTCGGCGTCTATGGTGGCCGGGGCGTTGGCGACTATTATGCCCTTGCCGGCCATGCCCGCCCGACTCCGGATCTGTCCTTCATAACCGGACGGGATCATAATAGCCAAACCGGTAGGAAAACTTCTGACTTCATTGGGATATAACACTATCTCTTCCTGGTTGGTCAAACATATATCACAGCCGGCCGCTCCACGGGTCTCATATTCCGGTACCGCGGCCCGGGCGGCAAGTTTCTTGTATTTTACCCCTATTCGCTCCATTTCTTATTCCCCCCTCAGTATCTCGGCACATTGCCGGTATGTGTTCCTATCCTGCTATATATTATATCTTACCGACAGCATTTTGGCTCGCCTTCTTGGCGGTTTCGGTGCGGTCTCTAATCACCGTTTCCTTCCGTCACATTTTATTACTGCCCCGCTTCCGCTACAATAAGAAATATGATCAACCGGGAGGTGTTGGGGATTGGACTTTCTGCTGCCCATAATGTTACTAGGTCTGGCCGGGGGGCTGATATTCATAGTGGCACAGCTGCGCCCGCTCGGTCAGATGCAGATGGAGTTGGACCAAAGGCTGGCGCTTCTGGAAAAAAGCCAGGAGAATGCCTGGTCGGCTTGGCGCGCTGATCTTTCCGCCCTGCGCACTGAAACCGGCGGCCAGGCTCGCCAGGCACGCGAGGAATTGAGCCACAGTCTGCGTATGTTCGAGGATTCGCTGTTGAACCAGATAAACCAGGCGGCCCACCTTCAGAAGGGTCAATTGGGCCTTTTCGGCGAACAGATCGATCGTTTGGCGTCCGGTAATGAAGCCCGGCTGGAACAGATGCGGGTCACGGTGGAGAACCGACTCAAGGAGTTACAGGAGGACAACAACCAGAAGTTGGAGCAGATGCGCCAGACAGTGGACGAGAAACTGCATACTTCGCTTGAGACCAGGTTGGGTGAGTCCTTCAAGCTGGTCAGTGATCGCCTGGAAATGGTCCACAAAGGGTTGGGCGAAATGCAGTCGCTGGCGGCGGGGGTGGGCGACCTTAAAAAAGTGCTTACCAACGTCAAAACTCGGGGGATCTGGGGTGAAATCCAGCTGGGCAACATACTCGAACAGGTGCTTAGTCCGGAGCAGTATGCCTGCAACGTGGTCACCCGGCCCGGCAGCAATGAACGGGTGGAATTCGCTATCCGTCTGCCCGGACAGAACCATGGTGAGGGGGAGATATGGCTGCCTATCGATGCCAAATTCCCGCAAGAGGACTACCTGCGCCTGATCGAAGCCAGCGAACAGGGCCTGCCTGACCAGGTGGAGGAGGCCGGGCGCCAATTGGAGAGGCGCATCCGCTCTGAAGCCCGCATGGTACAAGAGAAGTATCTGGCTCCGCCCTACACTACCGATTTCGGCATCATCTTCCTGCCTACCGAGAGCCTTTATGCGGAAGTGGTCCGCCGACCGGGATTTCTGACAGCTTTACAGAACGAATTACGGGTTCTAGTTACCGGACCCAGCACCATGGTAGCCTTGCTCAACAGCCTGTCGGTGGGCTTCCGCACGCTGATCATAGAACAGCGCACCAGCGAGGTCTGGGATCTGCTGGGAGCGGTCAAGGCCGATTTCAGCAACTTTGGAGACATTCTGGACAAGACCAAAAAGAAATTACAGGAGGCCAGCAACACCATAGACAATGCTTCCCGGCGCTCCCGCAGCATCGAAAAGAAACTGCGGGCAGTACAGGAACTGCCGTTGTCCGGCGGCATGGATGATATGAACCCGTAGGGATCCGGTCGTCAACATCCAATAACACCACCCCGTCCCTGATCTTCTCGACTATAACCGGACTGGCCAGATGCAGGGAGAGCAAACTGCTGGTCAGGGCGCGGCTGCCCAGGTAGCGGAAAGCCAGCCACCCGACCAAAAAATATAGAAGCCCCGACAGCAAGAATGCAATTGTCCATGCTTCTATTCCCATAGATTCCCCTCATCTTCAATTTCCCAATGTCAGCCCCTGAACTCCGAGCAAGCCGGGATTTTTGTTATTTTACTATTATTCCCAATATATACTATCTCATATTTAACAACAAGCCCGGCTTGCGCCGGGCCCCTGGGCCAATCCTTATCTAGTTATTACGCAATCACCGACCTGATTCTACATGATATTAATACTCCGCTGTTTATCGCCCTTGCCCTTCGGAACAACTGCATTGAACCCGAGTCTATCCATCCACAGCCTGGCGGGATATCAGAAGTTGATGTTGTCCGGGTCGGGACCGGTGCGCCGGTCCTCATTCAGTCCCTCAATTGCACTCATCTCCTGGCTGGACAACTCGAAATCGAATATGTCGGCGTTGCCTATAATACGCTCCCGGTGCGCTGATTTGGGTATGGCTATCACATCGTTCTGGAGATGCCAGCGCAGGGTGATCTGGGCAGCATTCTTGCCATGACGGGAGCCAATCTCTTCCAGCAGCGGATCGTCCAGAACTCTGCCCCGGGCCAGGGGCGCCCAGGCTTCCACCGCTATGTTCCTGCCCTGGCAGTAGGTGCGCAGAGGAACCTGACTCATCCAGGGATTCAGTTCCACCTGGTTGACCATGGGGATCACCTCCGCCTCCCGGATAAGCTCCTCCAGATGATGGGTTTGAAAATTGCTGACCCCGATGGCCCGTGCCCGCTCATCCCTATAGATTCTCTCCAAAGCCCGCCAGGTCTCCTGAAACCTGCCCGGCACGGGCCAATGGATCAGGTAAAGGTCCAGGTAATCCAAACCCAGCTGGTCCAGGCTGCGGTCGAAGGCCGCCAATGTCTCGCAATAGCCCTGCTCCGAATTCCACACCTTGGAGGTTAGGAACACTTGGCTGCGATCCTGGCCTGCTTCCTTCAACGCTCGCCCTACTCCGCCCTCATTTCCATAAAAGGAAGCTGTATCGATGGACCGATAACCCGCTTCCAAGGCCCACCGGACCGGACCGGTCACTTCCTCGTTGCCTACTTTGTAGACTCCCAGGCCCAAGCGGGGCATCTCCACTCCATTAGCCAACCGCCGGGTGGAATATATGTGCATATAAACACCCCTTTGCATTTGCGCAGCTCCAACCCTACTACTATCGCGCTGCTTAACCATCGGTACAGTAAGACCCAACCGCTTCCCGGGTTCATGGCTGTTGGGCGGCGACTTACTATTATAAAGATTAGTCCATTGGCTGGCGCGACAGGTAGTTATGCTCAGCCATTATGCAGACGCCCTTGATTAGTTCAATCTGCCTGTCCACCGCCAGCTTTAACGATTCTTCGCTGCATTCTATGCCTGGCTGCACCCAAACCGCCGGAATGCCCGTCTCATCAGCTGACTGGATTATTTCCTCCACCCCCTGGCGGCGGAAGACGCTGACCAGATCCACTTGCCCGGGCACCTCCCTCAGGTGAGGGTAAGCCTTCTCCCCCAGGACCTCTTTTACATTGGGGTTGACCGGGATAATCCGGTAGCCATAGTTCTGCAGGTAAGAGGCGATACGGTAACTGGGGCGCCGGGAATTACCGGATAATCCCACCACAGCGATGGCCTTACAGCTATCCAAGAGCCGTTTTTTTATGTTATCCGCTTCATCCAACATGATAACCCCATTTCTTTCTAATATTATTTGTTTTTTTCAATAAAAGCCCTCGCTCATGCGGCAATTATGTTGTGATGGAGACACCTATTTTTTCATCCTGCCAAGTCCCTCTTTCTTGCAGTAATTATACCATTTTGGGGAATACCCTCGGATATCCTCGCCTGGGTGCGGGACGCCCACCACCGTCAATATGTCAGCAAGGTATACTCCGATAGATTGACGAAGTGGCAGCTGCTTGCCAACAGCAGTGGCACCGCCGCCATGACTCCCTCGGCGATCCCGTTCGCCGGGTGGTTTGGCGTGCATTACCACCTGCGCGGCCGGCTTGGCCTGGAGCAGGGCTAGCTCCACTTGTTCCCGGTTGTATGTGGCTCCGGCGTCCCCCAATACACTGTGCCCCACCACAACATAACCCAAGTCTCGGACGGCTGCTACCGCCACATCGTCATTGTAATTGGTGCCGGAACGATGGAAATGAATTAATCTGGCGGTCAAAATCTATACCTCCATGCTTATGGTGCTGCCGGTAACACCCTTTTGGACCACTTCTATTATAAACCGATGCCGAGAATTGGGATCTCTAATTTTGATTGCATATGGCAATATAAGGTATAATGTAAACAAAGGCGGTCAGAAGGGATGGACTGGATGGACAGGTTTGAGCTTAATGAAGACGACTATTATGCGGTCATCGTTGCCAAAAACATAGCCCGGCGGCTGCTCCAGCATCCAGACATACAACCCCGCCAGGTCATCGGTCTGGGCAACGCTCTTTATGCTCTGGACCGTCTTCCGCAGCCGACTCCCGGAGTCCAATGCGAATACAGTATTGTTTTTACCCAATTGAGTGATGGATTTGAAAAGACACGTTACATCTCATTCCATATTTCATCTGCAGGTTTCCGTCTCTGCCGGGGTGGTACCGATTTCGACCGCACGGTTGGTGAAGACCGCTTCAATGAACCCCTGTGGGAGGTAAGAAGCGACGGATACCGGAATACCGGCGGCATCCTGGACACGGTGGAAGACTCCTGTGAAGCCCTTTTGACCAGGGGAGCGATCATACGAGTGTACGACCGGTCAGCTATAAGCTTCGAATCGGAGGAAGTCTGAAATTACATCCTGCCTCGATAGGCAATCATTTCTGACTGAACAAAAGGCTTCGACAATCCTGCCTCATAATTAGTATCATCAAGAAATGGCACCAAGACAAAAGGCCCCTCAAAAGAGGGGCCTTTTGCTCCAATATCGCGTTATCGTCCAAACGGATCATGAATACACCTAATTATTTTAATTTACATCGGTTTTCTTGGCAGCTGTTTCCTTTTTGGCAGCTACCGGGGGTACCTCCGCTTTTTTGACCAGGTTTTGATACTGCTTGGTCAGATCCATGAGTTTCTTGGAGATGTCCTCTACCTGCGCGGTCAAGCTGGACACCATATTTTGGTTGGCCTTATTGGCTTCGCCAAAGGTGTTCATGACCGCGTCCTGGACCATCTGCTGGACCTGGGCCTGGTTGCTCTTGATCTGTTTGTTCAGATCAGCAACCTGGCCTGAGAGGCCGGCAAGCAAGGCCTTGTTCGCCTTCTCCCCCTGTTCATACGTATTTATTACCACATCGTGGACCATCTTCTGCACGGCAGACTGGTTACCCTGAAAATGCTTGGTCATCTCCGCCACCTTGGTGCTTAATCCGGCCACCATATCCTGGCGGTTTTTCTCCGCGTGAGCATAGGTATTGGCAACGGCCTCCTCCACCATATTGCGAACCTGGTCCTGGTTCTTAAGCATCTGGTTATTCAGTTCCCCGACTTGGCCGGTGAGGTCGGAGATCAACTTCTGATTGGCCTCGTTGACCTGATCATAGGTATTGACAAAAGCAGCTTCAGCCATCTTCTGGAACTGCTCATGATTTTTGCGCATCTGCTTATTGAGCTCGCCCTCGAACTTGGTCATCTCTTCGAGAGCGGCCTTGCTCTGCTCCATTTGCTTGCGGGTCATATCTTCTATCTGTTCCTGGGTAGCTGTAAGGCCTTTCATGCTCATTGACCAAAAATCCCACATCTTCTCCATCGAGTCTTCAATGAGCTTAAAGCTTTTGGCTAAACTATCCTTGGCGTCGAACATTCCAATTTTCCTCCTTAAATTTGCGTTTTAAACAGAATTTAACATCCATTTGGGATAACGCAAACCTAATCATACCATGGTATGGTATGTTTTGCAATCAGATTAGTTTGACCATACTTAGGCCAGCCATCCATATAACACTATTGATTCCGCTTGCGGGGCGGCATCATGATGGCCTCGCCATCGACGACTAGCTCCTGCTTCTGGTTTTTGCAGTATGTATGCAGCCATACACGGTTTCTGTCTTCATCCTTTTTGGTAACCTCAACGGTCGAGGTTATGGTGTCGCCGATAAATATGGGACGCTTGAAATCACAGGATTGATGGATGTATATGGAACCGGGGCCGGGCAGCAGGGTTCCCAATACGGTTGAGATAAACCCGATTGAAAGAATACCGTGGGCAATTCTCTTGCCGAAGCTGGTCTCACTGGCGAACTCCGAGTCAATATGGGCGGGATTGAAATCACCCGTCACCCCTGCAATTGAATAGACGTCATATTCTGTAACTGTTTTGGTGAACGAGGCGGTCTCACCTATTTTGATTTCCTGGACTGTCTTACCAAGCATATGTTGGTCCCCTTTCGTTTCCGTTCGTTGTTATTACTGTCATATTATAGCTGATAACCTGCGTTTTGGCATACTCAATTCGCGCACTAATTATGTTTACCGCTATGAGATTATCAGTTCCCCACCGGGAATGCCATATTACCCCCTCAACTTATATTATGAGGCTGCGAAACAGGACATGACCGGAACTAAAGAAAAGCCCCCCGCACAAATGCCTGAGAGCCTATCCCGGACCCGCTAGTAGAATGCCTGGATTTTGGCTTTGGCGACAGAAATCAGGACCCAAAGTGTCATAAATTGACACGCCGCGAATATATTTTTGTTAGACTCCCTCTTCTGCAGACGAAATATGAGGAAAAGGAGGTTTGGGCAATGAATCTGTGGGTGGCAATATTCGCAGTAATAGCGGGTGTGTTAGGGTTCTTCTACCAGCCTTTATTCATGGGGATCGCTGCGATACTCTTGGGCGGCTTGGGAGAATTTATAGCTAAATCATCCCGATCTACAGCTACAGCGATAACCAAGAAACTCGATTGGGTGGCCATCGCCGCCGGTCTTATCAGCTTGATCCTTTATTTCGTGAGGTAATGGCTTCAAGCAGGCAAGATACATACTAAAAGCGGGTCCCCCTCTAAATAGAGGACCCACTTTTTTTTATTAAGAAATAATGGATTCCGGCGGCAGTATGGCTGCAAACGGAAGAAGTTTACCCGTCGATGATCTTGGCAATTATACCTTCGTCTTTTTTTATGGCCAGGATTTCTCTTTTTAAGGTGACTTCGATCGGCTGGAGCCATTGTAGTGGCTGTTTGTCGATACGCACTGCCTGGATATCAAAGGGGTGCATCTGGTAATTAAGCCGTTCTTCACGCAAGACATATCGGGTGGTTTCTACTATGGGCTCTGTTCCTGCTTGGTCTCGGTCCAGGTATTTCCTCTCAACTACCAGTTCTTCACGGCGAACCGGGACTTTTACAGACTTTTCCTCGGTAATGATCTCCGTGTGCCAGTTGACCTCACCGGTAGGAGTCCAGTGCAACTGCAGGTCGGGTATTTCTTTTCTTAGTATAAACCTTGGTCTTCCCTGTTTATGGTTCATGTTGCTTCCTCTTTGGTTTTAAAATACCCCTGGCCCAGCGATCTGTTTTGATTTATTCAGGAATGATCCAATAGAAGGACTTGTTCTGGCAACACCTGCTTTCCGACCTTTCTCAGGTTAGGAGAGATGGCCATGATCATCGACGATACGGGCCTCACCATCCTTGTTTATGCGGGCTTCTTCATGCCGGACTGTCTCGGTAACCTCACGGTCCTCTTCAACTTCCCGTTTACGAGCCGATACCTCGCCGGTAACGACCGTGTGCTTGCCCACTTCAACCCTCTCTTCACCTACTAACATACTAAAATGTTCCCCTTCATCTTCTCCGATAGACCGTTCGCTGGGTTCGTTTATGGTCCGCCTTTCAATGATAACTTCGTCATGGGAGACCGGTACATGGATAGTTTGCCGTTCCTCAATTATTTCCTTGCCTACCTCCACCTTACCGATATCTACCCGGTTTTTGGCAATATCCAGTTCTTCTTTGCGCAATTTCATCGACTTCTCATCGACGTCCCCGCTGTTTTCGTGTTCAAGACCCTCGTTTCTGCTTCTGCCATCGTTCTTGTCACCGGTGCCGAACATTTGTGAAAACCAACTCATATAAAGCCTCCTTTAAAATTAGTCCACTAATATTTTTTCCCTGCGGTTCAGCTATTATTATGGTTAATTGCCCCTTATAATTGCCAAAAGAGATGTAGGCACGGGTTTTTCAGAGAAATATTTTTATCCTAAATACTGCCGCGCAAGGTACAATTTAGTCAGAAGCCTTTTTAATAAGGTGTGACCACGTAAGATTGCCTACGTCAGTCCCCAATCGCACCCAAGTAAGGAGATGGAAAGGAGCAAACCCCAATATGGCGGAGGAAAAACTCGTTATCACTGAAAAGAAAAAAGGCATTGGCTGGATTACCATGAACCGTCCGGCGGCTCTGAATGCTCTGACCCTGGAGATGTTGGACGAGGTACGGGAAGCGGTGCTGGCTGCCGTTAATGATCCTGAGATAGGCGTGATCGCGATCACTGGTACGGGTCGGGCCTGGTGCACCGGACTTGATCTGAAAGCCCTGGGCCAGATAGAATTCAAGGGCGGAGCGGTAGGCCCGGCTATCGACAACTGCGGACGGGCTCTGATTGATGCCATCGAGACTGCATCCAAGGTGGTTATAGCCGCGGTTAATGGCTGGGTTTTTACCGGAGGCCTGGAGCTGTTGTTGTGTACGGATATTATTATTGCCTCCGAAGACGCCCAGTTCGGTGACACCCATTGCAAATTCGGCATCCGCCCCAGCTGGGGCATGAGCCAGCGCCTGCCCCGCATCATCGGTATCAACCGGGCCCGCTACCATACCTTCATCGCCCAGAACATAACGGCCCAGCAGGCCCGGGAATATGGCCTGGTGAGCGCGGTAGTGCCAGCCCAACAACTGCATAAAAGGGTGGAAGAAGTAGGGGCGATGATCATGAAAAATAGCCGTGAGGCTATCGCTGCCAACAAGGCTCTCTACAACCGAGGCTGGCAAACCACTTTACGGGAAGGCCTGGAGAACGTGGAATACCGGCAGAGCTTTGAAATCAACGACACCAATGAGCGCTTGGCGAAATTTCTGAAATAAGCAGACCATCTGCCGCGACTTAAAAGGTGTGTTTAGTTCTTTTTGGGCTGTTGAAATCCGCCTCCGGGTGTTATTGCGGTCACAACCGCCCGGAGGTTTTATTATGCCTGCCTGGTCCTCCTTATGCTTTATATATGGAAAGAATGGGTGTTGGATAGTTGGTTGTATTGAATTCCCGCTGCCAGTATTGACCAACCCATTTTTTTTGACCAAGATCCCTGATTTTCTGTCGAGAGCAGACAACATGACGCCCCATTCAGATTGGATTCTATTATTTCCCCCAATTATTCGCATTCCGTTTACAAAATGCCCCCTTCTTCTCGGTTGTAAATAACTGGGGGTATTTGTTACAATGGGCACGCAATCAATCCAAGATATCATTTTCTGTATCTGGGCGGGGCTAAACAAAAGACGGTAAGGCCGGTGACGGGGGTCCAAATCGGTGGACATTTATCTCAGGTGGTATAGTGTAATACGAAGGAGGTTGTATAGTTGGTGGACAGTAAACAGAGGCTGGCCCAAAGCATGAACATGGCCAGCAGTGCCGCGGACAAGGTGTGGGATCTTTGGTTGGCCGGGTTGAATACTTGTGACTGGAATCAGGAAAAGCTGGATAATATGGTCCGGGTTCAATTGGACTTGAATAAGGCCGCCCGTCAAGACACCATCCGGATGCTGCAGGAAACAGCTACCCAGATGCGCAGCAACCAGGGCCAGTTACAGAAGATGTTTGAGGAAGCCATGTTGAATGCCTACGAACCATTTAATATGTTCCAGGCTTTCGCAAATCGTGGCATCGAAGCCTCCCTTAAATAATAATCATTTTGATCAGCTCTGATGCAGGTTTGGATTGCGCTCGGACCCACCGTCAATAAAAACAAAATCGAAGGGAGAGGGTCTTGCGGACGCTCTCCTTGTTTTCTGGCCGGACTGTAAGAATAGAACCTGACGCAAGCCAAGGGCGGAAATGTTAATGTCACTCGGCTCCCGGCGAACCTGAAAGCACCATGCCAGCCCCAAGATAAGACCGGTCTGCAACCGGTTCTCCCGCCCCCAACTGCAATATCATTTCCGCCACTGAGCAATCAGCCTCTCTGGACAAACAGGGTGAACATTGACCCGGGTAATCATGCCGCCTGGTTGGTGCTGAAAACCTTCTATAAACAATACGCTTATGGTCACTGTCATTCATTTACCCTTTTGCGCGCATACTAGGTTCCTCTTCATCGGCTCGCTAGCTACCCCCACGGCCGGCTCCAGCGGTATTTTGCCTGGGGTCTTGCGGGCCCTGGAGGAAGACTTTCGCCATACCCAGGATGACATTATCGACTCCCTCTTGGTGGCGGCCGGTTTGGGCCGAATTATCTCCATGAACGCAACCTTGGCTGGGGCTGAAGGCGGATGTCAGGCTGAATGCGGTTCCGCTTCTGCCATGGCCGCTGCCGCTGCCGCGCATCTGGCTGGTGGAACCCCTGAACAATGCCTGCATGCTGCCGCCATGGCCCTCAAAGGACTGCTGGGCCTGATCTGCGACCCGGTGGCCGGGCTGGTCGAGGTGCCCTGTTCCAAGCGCAACGCTACTGCCGCCGCCAATGCCCTAATTTGCGCTGACATGGCTATGGCCGGGATCCGGAGTTTCATTCCTTTCGATGAAGTGGTGGAGGCCATGCGCTCGGTAGCTGAAACCATGCCAGCCGAGTTCCGGGAGACCGCTCGGGGCGGCTGCGCCGCTACTGACACTGCCCGGGATTATGCCGCCACCCTCACCATTGAGCCGTTCCATTGATATTCTGCCACCATTCTGTTCAAGTGCCAAAAAACCAGAATAGGGCTTCCGCTTGGCGGCGAAAGCCCTGGTGATTTTCTATTTCAGTATTACCATACGGTTGGTTCCCAAACCGATTGGTTCTTTGTCGTGGCTCTTTCGGTTTCTGAAAAACGGATTAGGGGAAAACTGGGTAGTGATGAGCGGCTAGGATTTCCCTTTTACCATGTTGTCAAAAAAGCCCCTAACTGCATCATACTGGGCATTCCAACCCTTGCGCATATCCTGCAGTTTTCCCTGCAACTCAGCCTGTTTGGCCAGTAGTTCCTGCAGTTCATCTCCCAATCTAGTGATCTCTTCTGAAGCCTGACTATGGAACTTATCGACCGCCCCCCAGATATCATTCCAGACCGCGTTCCACACCTCGCCCCATACTTCGCGTCCCGATAGTTTGGTAACATCGATCTCGCCCCGCAGGGTTTCTTTACGCTTCTTTAATGTCTCCAGCAGATCCCCCTGATTCCTACGTACGCTGGTCTTGGCACCGGTGCTCATATCTTTGACAGAATCCCAGATCATGTTCCACACATAATCCCAGGCCGTCTCACCGGACATGGCTGGATCATTGAGCTTGGGGTCGATGATAGCTTGTTTTACGTTCAGAGACTTCTCCAAATCGCCATAGCCCGCTTCCAGCTCTTCGGACAATAGGTCCAGCCGGTTTATGCGGCTCTTGATCTCCTTGCTGACTTCGCTCAGTTCCTGCCTAAGTTTCTTTTCTACGCGCGCCTTGCCTTCCATTTCTATCCCTCCTTTATTTGGTTCTTGGAGCCTAGCCTGAGTTTATCCGAGTATCACTGCACCAATCTGTAATATAAATATACAATCTTTTTGCCAATACTACTACCACTTTGTAAGGATTGTACTCAGCCTAACACATGAGCGCAGTCTCTCCGCGTATTGGTGGCAGCTGTCCAGGATACTCGGTTTTCCCGCCAATCAAACCCCCATTAACCTAGGTTAAGCAGGTTGATCATTTCTTATTTGATTATCAGGATATCAAAGCCGCGACTGCTGTGACGGGCGGTAATGTCGGCCGAAGGACCGATAGCCCGCATGATGGGATTGTTTCCTGCCACCAGGGCCTTATCCCGCATGTCTTTTGTATCGAGACGGCGCTTGAACTCAAAGGTGGTCAACCCGTTCTGCCGACTGCCGCTGGCCTCTGAGATATCTTCGCTGCCGCCCTGATATCGCAGTATGCTGCCCTGCTGCAGTTATTGAGTTGGTCAGTCCACATTCCCCAATCCCTCTTATTTGCCCAAGCAAAACCTCCTCCCTGGAAAAAAGAACGTGTGTTGAGATAATGGTAAAGTAGGTATAATTATTATAGAGACCTTGGTGACCAGGATGGAGTGTAATGCAACATTATGGAAATGGAGGGCTCAGGTATGGAAAACAAGATCGATGGCTATTGCACCGTCTGCGGCGAGGATACCTGGTTTATTTACGATGAAGGGGACTGGATCTGCCGCAATTGCGGGGAGCTGAACACTCAAGGGAATCGCAACGAGGACGAATCACCGGTTCTGGCCGACGACGAATTCTAGGATTCTGCCAAATGCACCATCTATTTATGATTCGAATCGGGGCTTTATCTTTTTAATGGCAAACGTCGCCCGACTGGTGGCCACCAGTCGGCCATGGTCATCCTGCATGGCAGCCTCGGCTACTGCGGTCCGGTTGCCCAGATGAATTACCTGTGCATCGGCTGTCAACTCAGTGTCTTCGAATACAGTCGCCAAATAGTTAATGTATATGTCGGTGGTCATGGGATTATAGCCCAGAGACAGCAAGGCCCATCCCATGGCGGTGTCCAGTACCGTCGACATAATACCGCCGTGCAGCCTGCCCCGCACGGTGGAATACTCGTGGCTGGCATTCATCCGCATGCCAGCCTTGCCTTCTCCCAGGTAGGTCAGATCTAGAGCCAATTCCTTATTGATTGGTACCAACCATCGCTCGCACAAGAATTTGAAAAGCTGGGGATCGATTCCCCGGTTTTTAACCTGCCCGGAACTCATAACCCAACCACTCCCATATCTTTCTTTCAGCGGCCTATTGGCATTATACGCCAAAAGACATGCTGTGGTCATTTATGTCTTGTCCACAGCCATAAATCCATCCTGTCGCCTCTGGTATCGATATTTATCACTAACCCGGCCCGCCCTCCGGGCTGGTAATTACTGCCGAGCATAAATGGCTGATTGCCCGTCTGCCCCGCCATCGCGCCACCAATATCCGTCACAAACCTGCCAGGGTCAGCCCCCATCACCATATATTGCCTGATATATAAATTCAGAATATGTCAATGAGCGCATATAAATACCTATAAGCAAATTTGTTGGTTAGAAAGGAGGATTGTTCTTGATGGATGAAGATCTTCAAGCGCTAATACAACGAGATCGCCAATCCGGCCAGCGCATTTCATTTGAGGGCACCTTGCTGGATTACCTCAAGCTGGTGAAGAGGAATCCTGATATCACCATGCTGGCTCATGAACGCATGTACAACGTGATAGTCAGTAGTGGGACAGAATCTATCAATACCGAAGATGACCAACGCTTGAAAAGAATCTACGGCAAAGAGAGTATTAAACGCTATAGATTCTTCGAAGAGGACTTTTACGGCATTGACAAAACCATAATGGAACTGGTCCGCTATTTTCATTCCGCTTCCATGCGGGGGGAGGAATCCCGCCAGGTGTT
>CAZOMS010000018.1:0-23265 GCA_964580805.1 uncultured Syntrophomonas sp.
ATCGATGTTTACTTAGCTGAACAATCGAGGAACTTGAGGTTATCGGTATTAACCTGGAATGCCAGGGATTTTAGAAAGCTGGAATGTGAATTTTACCGGCTCCAAGATCTAATATAAGGTGCAGCCGGGCTCAGAGTTGCAAGGCAAGGAATCAGGGGGCAGCTATGGAACCGTGCCCCCTGCTGATTTTTGGCAGAGTTCGGGGATTGGGAGCAAGGCAACAGAAACAAGCCCCTTGCTTGATTGGTCGGGGATGACATGCTCTCTGACGATCAAGGGGACGTTGATCACCCTAGAATCGAGGCCGGGCAGAGCGGCGTTTCCAAGCTGTCAGGCCGATCACCAGCAGGGCCAGCACTATCAGACCGATAGTACGGTTGCCGGGATTCACGCTTACGTTGTGGATAGTCAGACTAAAGGACGGGTCAAGGCTGGACACCATCAGCCGCGGATACAGAGCAGCCCACAGGGCGCCTATGCCGATGAAAATGGTGGCGCCGTTGCAGGTAAAAGCGCGGCGGTTATAGGATTGTCCCAGCAGGTAAGAAGAAAGCACTATACTCAGCAAGGCTATCAGAAACAGCATCGAAACCCAGAAACGGGTGAAGATATCGGTACCATAGACGGCGGTCACGGTAGCTATCCCCGCCAGCACCAGGGCGATGCGTCCCCACAAGAAAGCCCGCTGATAGGCGTAACGCCATAAGGGCTCGGCCAAATTGGAGGTCAAATGGACCGCGCCATGGTAGACGCAGAAGGCCACCGCCAGCAGAGTGGCTGTGACAGCGGGAGCTGACAGAAGATCAGCCAAGCCGCCACTGTAGCTTGATTGCCCGTCAATGGGCAGTCCGGTGATCAGATTGGCCAGCACCAGGCCCAATAGGGCCGGAATGAGCAGGCTGCACAGGAAGAGTAGGTATTTGAAGGCGGTGAACAGAGGGCCGGGGCCGGCACAGCGCATAATATTCACCGCCGCCGCCCGTACCAGCAAGAGGACCAGGATCGACCATAGGATATTACCGAAGGCCGCCCCCAGCAGCTGCCACCAACCGGGAAAGGCATACCAGATCCCGGCGCCGGCCGCCAGCAGCCATATTTCCTCCAGACCCCACACCGGTCCGATGGTGCGGATCACCTGCCACTGTCCTTCCGCATCGGCGCCGATCCCCCCTACCAGCACGCCCACTCCGAACTGGTGCGCCGACTGGTACAAGTAACCCGCCAATATTATTCCGATCAGGATAAACCAAAGCCCGTTGATGTCCAACCTCGAACCTCCTCTTGGCCCTTATCGGCGCTAACGAGGCCAGCGGTAATCTGCCGGCTGCCTGCACCGATTCTTTCGAACCCAAATTTATGTCCATTTTAACAGATGCTCTGCGCCATTAAAAGAAAGGCTGGTCAACCCGGGCGATTAGAGAGGACGGTTCTCAAAGGAGTCAATCGGAAGTTCTGCGCGCCAAGAAGGCTAAAATTTCGGCCAATAACTGAAACTTGAGCTAGAAGCAGCAGGAGCAGGGCTGGCGGAACCTCCTCAGTCCCCGCCTGATTTGGCCGGGCGTGAAGCCCAGTTGGTCGGCCACGGCGATCGCGAAGAGGGCGTTATAAACCTGGCGGTCGCCAGTGAAATTGATAAGAAATATCTCGTCGCGGCCATGCAGCTCCACGAAGAATTCCCAGGCCCGGCGGGTGCCGCCCACATTGAAGGCCATGTAATCGGCCTCGTTTATCAAACCTATGCTGACCACCCCGCCGCCTAACTTTCCTATCCGCAGGCGCCGCGAGCCGGGACCGTCCGCATTGACGAACAAGATGTGGGACCGGCCCCCCTTCATGAGCAATCCCAGGTTAGGCTGTTTCAGACTGCACCCTCGCCGCATCCCGCCCTGACCGGGCTGGACGAATACAAAGGCCAATCTTCCCGGATGTCGTGATCGCCGTCGGCCCGGCCGACCAGTCCTAAGAATCGCAACTATCATGCCTCTGATGATGGCCGGGTCCGGGCAGCGTCTGGCGCGCCTCCCCATCGTCCTCCCAGTGGCTTTGCTCATGCCGTTCACACCCCTAATAAAAAGACTCCCCATTGCATACTATTCGGAATACAGGAGGAGGGTGTCAGCCCGCCAATTGACAAAATCGGCTGTTGAAATCACGATTTTGTTGTTTGCCCAGGAATTTGGAAGGATTTAATAAACTTATGGAAAATATTCATTCCATAAATTATTCCGGGAGTTACATAGAACGCCTCTAAAAGTCATAACAGCGGATGAATAGCCCATCTGCAATCTGCTGGGCAGCCTTATCCGTGAGTTCCGGGAATTTGAATTGGCAGGGACCGGTTTCAGCAGCGATCACATCTACTATCCTGGCTGCGACTTTCATGGTGGCCCCTGTTTCCCGGTCTTTGGGGCATGCCGCCCCCAGGATGATATTTGGGAACAAGTTTATTTTGCGGGTAGGGGCAGGCCCGACCCATGTTTTTCCCATTTCTACGCAAAATGTATACAAAAGAATAAACTGTGACCATTACCATTCCTTTTGAATAGTATAGATTAGACTTCATCAAAAGGAGGGTAGAGATAATGAATAGCTGCAGAACAAGGGGCAAGCGCACTTCAAGAAACCATTCCAAGCGCCGCTGGCATACTTCAAGAAACCATTCCAAGTGCCGCTGGCATACTGTGGGGTGGACCGGGCCGCTGGCGTTGGTCGCCTCGGACCCCAGTGACGGTGCAACCGGGGTGGACCGGGATATCACAGTCGAATTGGTATTTGCCCGGGAAGGCCGGCGGCGCCGCCGCCATTTCTGGGATGATTGCGATCACGATTGGGACCATGATTTCCATGACGATTCCGACGACAGCGTACATCAGGTTATAGAGGCTATCGACATGTGGCAGGGATTCGACCCTGTAGAAGTAAATGTCACAAGGCTCACCACGGCCAGGACCAATCGCCTGGGCAGATCAGACAAATTCTGCCGTCGGGACAAATGGATTAGATGCGGCGATTGGGAAAAGGATTGGAGAAACGGCTGTCGGAACAGCGATGACCGTTGGGACAGAGGTGACAGAGGGGGAAAGGCAGTATTCCTGGTCGATCCGGTGTCACGTCTGCGCGCCGACACGAAATACAAGGTGCGGGTCAAGTACCTCGATATCAGCCAAGACGGATGCCGCAAGCGCAAGAGCGCGGACATGATCGTTTTCAAGACGGGTAAAAGCTAAAGGTTGAAGACTGGGCATAAGTAAGCGTTCGAGACGGGCGATATGTAAACCATCGGGGCAGGGGGGGCTATAGGCCTCCCCTGTTTTTTCAAACTCCTTATTTGCTCAATACAGATAGATTCTTCGCTGCGCAGCGAATGACTGAACCGCCGACCTGCTGATTACGAATCAGTTGCTCCGCCGACCCCTTTATCACTGCCAGAGGATCAATTCTTGCAAGCCGCCATAGTCTATGTAGAAATCAGTCCCTCCCACCTCCCGGGGGGGACGAGGGGCCTTCTTTTCATTGGGGGTACCGGCACGGTACAGTTCCACCCCGGCGAAACAGCACAGTTCCCCCTTGCTGCGGGCATTGTTCAGCGTCTGCTGGACCGAGTCGCGCTGGACCAACCGGGCATGTCCGGGGAACATGGCGGTCCTCACGATCACGTTGATGGTCTGCCCATCTTTGACCGCGCGGATCTGGGGGTCGGTATTCAACAGGTTGCACACCTTGAAATCCTGGTAGCCGTCTTGCTCCATGTGTTCGACAACGATCTCGATGCCGAAATCGTGCACCTCCTGGGGGCTTATCAATGTTTGCCCTCCCGGTTTGGCAGATGCGCGGCGTTTGCGTTCGCCACCCAGCACAATCCCAACTCCTTCCGGTAAAAATGCAGCTTAAAGGTGGTCACGGGAATTCCTGGAGACCTGAAGGTCTGGCTGCGAAATTATTATGTAGACCTACATATATATTTACGTAATTCCAGAGACCGGATTGTGATGACAGAGGCCCAGGGGGACAAAAGGCCTGTACGGGTCGATATGTTTGCGGATTCTGGACTTGCTGTGAACGAGGCAGGCTTTTTGCGGTTGCTAAATAGCGGGGGAATAGGGCGGACGGTTCGAGGCCAGTGATGAAGGAGCTTAATGTGTCATGCTGGCCGTTAGCGAGGCATCCGGCATCAGTGCAAATGTCAATAATACCTTCTTTTTGATGTGAGCCTTGGTTGCCTTGGGCTCCTCAGGATGACAAAGCCGGCGCTTTTTCATTGGTTTTGGATTGATGTTGAAGCGGGATTGAAGCGGGGGTGAAACAAAAGGATTCGTCCCCCTGCTTCGCTGCCTGACAGAATGGACCCCGCCATTGGCGGAGCCCAGGAATTGGCCTCATTTTTCTCCTGTCTGCATGACCGGGAGCGGTTGATTTTTCAGGGGACAAAAAACCTCACGGGACGGTCAACAGCGGGGGGCAAGCCAGCCCCCTGACGCTCTTTTTCTTAAGGCACGGTCAGCAGGGTCAGGACCTTGCCCAGCTGGGGATTGTAAACCGACTCCTCCAGCACGTAGGCGCTGGGACGGCCTTTCTGGAACCACACACCCTCCTCCATCTTGGCGGTGCGAATCTCCCGCTCCTTGGGGGGATTTTTCATGAAATCGGCCGCCAGGCTGCGGGGGTCGAGATCCTCGCGGATGGGATGGGTGCCCTGGAAGGTTTTGATGATCTCCTTGCCGTCGCTCTGGATTACCGCAAATTTGGCGGGGTTGATGTCGACCAGCGAGTTGGCCAGGGCAAACACAGATACGTCGTATTTCTTGGCCGCCAGGGTGTGGAGCGAATCCAACGAAACCGCCGCCTCCGCCAAATCCTGGGACAGCATCTCGCGCGGCATCAGCAGGCAGGCCGCAAACCGCAAGGCCTCCATTTCCAGGGAATCCTCGGTGGCGAAAGAAGATTCCTCCCGGGCCCGGTAGATGGTGGCGGTATGCCAGGGGATGACCAGGTGACCCAGCAGGGTGGCTACCGTGAAGCGCTGCCGCTGGGGACCGCCCTGTTCCGGGTCGATGATGATCATATTTTCCTTGCCTTTTACCAGCATCCCCTCACAGTCCGCCAGGGGAGCGTCCACCCGGGCCACCTTGAGAAGCTCCAATAACTGCTCCAGATCCACCGGCAATTCCCCCCGGCCAAAGGCGGTGAAGACATGCTCGGCGTAGGCCCGCGCATCGGTGAAATAGGGCAGGATCGACTTGGAAGGCCGGGTTTTCATCAGCATTATGGCGTAATCCAGCACCATCTCCCGCCTTTCGAAGTCAAGCATCCCGGCGACGTGGGCGATCAGCCGGCTGAGGGCATCCCCCACATCTTCGCGGATCACGTCCTCCTGGTCCATCAGCAGGTAATCGCCGGGCACCCCCAGGGCATTGGACAGCTTGACCAGCGACTCGAAGTTGGGGGAGCGGACCCCCGATTCATATTGGGATATGGCCGGCGGTTTCAGCCCGGCTTTCTCCGCCAGCATGGCCTGGCTCATGTTGCGCTCCTTGCGCAGCTTCTGTATGCGTTGGCTAACACCCATTTTCCTCAGCCCTCTTCCCAAAAATATTTTTACTAAGTATAGGACGGTTCATGACCACTGATAAAGTCGGTTAATTTGTTGTGCCTCCGACCAGCCTACGGTAACGGTTCCCCCGGGGAACAACCTTTTTGCGGCGGTCGGGATATTTGTTTACGCAATTATAACACTATGCGATTACCATTGACAACCAATCGCAACACATGTTATTGCCCTGGTAACACAGGGTAGGTGATGACCGAAAGGATAGGAGAATTATCGGCATCCCGTTAACCCTTTGGGATTATTTCGCATATAGTAGAGCAGTTTAACCATCTTTTCATTTTTTCACGAAAGGAGTTGAATACATGCCAGTTAGAGACCGTCCCTTTGGAAACCGTTCCTTGTATTTCCTCAGCTCTTCCCCTCGCAGCCGGAGCACCGGGGTAGCCTTGAATCCGCGGATCAGGACGACCTTCAATCTCAATGTGGTAGCTGATTCAGTGTGGGATCACAACCGCACCCAGTTCAGGCTCTTCCGCGGCGATACCAGAGTGAGCATCAGGGTCATCCGTTCCGGTAGGTTTGCGCAGCGCCGTAACATCTATATCAGGCCTGGAAATCTCCTGATTCCCAATACTGACTACAGACTGGTCATTTTGCCGGGTCTGCGGGCCAGCAACGGTGATAGGTTGGGAGAAACCGTGACGATCAGATTCCGGACCAGGAGAAGAGTGAGAAGGGAGATCCCAGTGAACACGATCCCACAGGAATAGCTGCATGTCAGGATAAGGGCTTGGGTCCAGGACCTCCAGGGGGGGCCCGGCCAAGGGCTGTGTTTCGCCGAACACGGCCCTTTGTTATGAAAACAGGGGGCGGCGGGCAGTTCGGCCCAGGTGGCCCAGGATTTGGCTGGCACCTGACCCGATGCGGCGACAAGGGAGGTTTCAGCCTGGATTTTGCGGCCCTGCTGAGAAATATGCCAGCCCATGATTACCTAGGGTTGCCCGGGCGGGACCGATCCGATGTCGGCAGCCATCCGGCCCAGAACGATGCCCCCCGTCTGTATGACCTGGGAGACCCAGCCACCGGGGCAATCCAACCCCGCCCAGATTATATCTTTCGGCGCCAGGCCCCGGCTATCTGCCAAGGAGGAGTCGGGGACCCATATGTCGGCTGGGCAGGCGCCTGCCAGTATTTAGATGAAGGCAACTTGCGGACATCAGCCGGTGGCGTTCAGTCATGCCCAGAAAAAAAGGGAATGTCGGAATTGTGTCGAATAATATAAAAATCGGCCTGTTGTTACTTTCGGAGAGTACACCTGGTCGTAAAGCACAAGAGACCGATCTCTTGTGCTTTCCCTATTAGAAGACAGTCGCGGCCGCCTGAAGCCTTCCGGTATGGCGGCCTGCCAGGCTCTCAGGGCGTTGCTGGAAACGGCAGCGCTCTTTGGTGTGGAAAAGGGTTGGCGGTCGAAAGGGTTGAAAAGAGGGCAGTCTAGCAAGCAATTGTCCCCCGGAAGCCTTGGAATTGGCCCCATTGATGGGATTCTGGTAGAATATTGGCATCAGCAGTAACGGTGTTCTCGCTGCAGTAATAACTTAGACCTGTCCCCAAGTTATTGTCGGGCTTTATCCGGGCTGCGGACCGGCTGGATTAGCTTAAGTGGGGTAAGTATATGCGTTTTAATCGTCAACAGAGGGTTTTCCTGTTCACTTTTGCGGGTTTCCTCTTGGGGTGCATTATTTACGAAACCGGATTCTATTTTATAAAAGGCCATACCAATTTCAATACCACTCCATTCATCATGACTGGAGCGCTGCTGGCGACTTATATCGGGATCCGTTTAAACAGAGGCAGGGAGGACTAGTTTCAAGCGAAGTCGAAGCATTACTATTTGACGGAAGGGTTATAGTAATAATATACGGGATTCTTTAGATAGGGTCGGCTTAATTATTGAGGCATTGGAACGGGGAGGAAAAGATGTTTGGCAGAAAGACCAAGGTAAGATTTGAAGAGTTCTGCAAAACCCTGCTGGCGGGTTTTATCAGGCTGAATATCCATATCGATAAAAAACTGACCGGTTTGGCTCAGCAGTTTGATTTCAACGGGGCGCAAATAGAAGCTATCAGGGCAGAGTTGGATGTATTCCGAATCGCATTATTGTATACATTTATGGTTAACACGGCTGATAAAATGAATAGGGCGCCCCATGCAGTGGCTCAGGATTTTCGCTTATATCTGCCGCAGGTTTTCATGGACCTGAATTATTCAAATGAAAAAGCGGAATCTGCATATGGCCAAGCAGTTGATTATATGGACTTTGTGTCCAACCTGAGTCCGGACCAAGCCAGAGAAAAAGAAGTCTACCGGCATCTATGTTTTCATTTTGCGGACAGAGCCTATGGGGTCGATACGTCTGATGACAAAGATTTCACAGTTAAACATGGACAGGTTCGTGCAATTGGTTTAATAATGTTTCGAACTCTTAGACCAATTTATGACGAAAATGCCAAGAGAGTTGTATATCAGGATTGATACGCCCCTGGTTCTCGTAAAAGCAGGCGCAGTTGGTCTTCATCATGATTGCTGCCGGTATCATCTTTTTTTACAGCTTCATAAAACCGCCGGTACCTGTTCAATCCTTGAGCGGACCGCCGGTCCGGTCGGAATCAGCCTATGAATATTCTGGCTCGATGCCAGCATGGCACGCCAGACACGTGCAGCATAAGGAGGGGGGAGCCCGTCATGAAGGTTGTCTATCATGAGGACTATAACCAGCTTTACACGTCCGATCCCGCTGCTGCCCCGGGGAGGATCCAGGCGGTGGTGGCCGCCCTGCAGGGCAAGGTGACCTGGGTCAAGCCCGAACCGGCCAGCGAACTCGATATCCTCCAGTGTCACACCCGGGAACACATCAAAGCGGTGGAATGGGAAAATGTCTACGACATCGCCACCCTGGCCGCCGGCGGAGCCATCCTGGCCGCCGAGATCAGCCTGACCGAGCCCAGTTTCGCCCTGATCCGCCCGCCCGGGCACCATGCCTCGCGGGACAGCTCCTGGGGCTTCTGCTATTTCAACAACATGGCCATCGCCATCGACAAACTGCATGGCCAGGGCCGGATCAAGAAAGCCTTCATCCTGGACTTCGACCTCCATTTCGGCGACGGCACCGTCGATATCCTGGGCAATCGCGCCTGGGTCACCATCCGCAACCCCTCCGGTCATAAACGGGCCGACTACCTGAAAGAGGTGGAAAAGGCCCTGGCCGAAACCGACGCCGACCTGATCGCCGCTTCGGCCGGGTTTGACAACGCCGAAAAGGACTGGGGCGGGCTCTTGCAGGCCGAGGATTATACCGCTATGGGCCGGTGGATGCGGGAGGCCGCCCGGCGCAACCAGGGCGGCTGCTTCGGCATCCTGGAAGGGGGCTACAACCACGCCGTGCTGGGCCAAAACGTGCTGGCCTTTATCCAAGGCCTGGGTGGGGAATAGGAAAGTCGATCAAGGGGGCGTTTTGCACTGGACCCCAGAAGCAGACGGGATTTAATGGGGACAGTTAGTAATTTGGCGAGAAATGTTCCCGGCAAGCGACCGGGGGCGTTTTGCAGCGGACACCAAAAAGCAGAAATGATGCAAGGGGACAGGATGCAAGGAGGCGGTCCTTAAGCTTCTCTTGGCGATTTCGGAATGAAGCAAGAGGACAGTCCGAACCATCCCTGCTCTACCGAAGCAGCGCAGAATCATCCGTGCGAGGCAGGATTGAACCGGCGAAATGTCGGCCCAGCTTCATTAATTATCGCATCCGTGCAGGCTGTGCAGGCGGGAGGATGAGAATCCAAAATGGGGAGGACAGGCTGGCGTTCAGAATAAAAAAACCGGCGAGAGAAATAATATGCTTGATGGCAAGACCAATTTGAGATGTTTGAGGTGAAAAAGTGGTTAAGACATACGTGTTATGGTCGCTGGTCATACTGCCGTGGTTTACCTTGTTCCTTATGAAGAAGGAGGAGATCCGTCGGTTCCTGCCGGTCGGCCTATTTGCAGCTCTGACCAGCTTGGTAATCGCCGATGTCGGTTCCACCCTTAACCTCTGGATCCTGAAGGAAAACGTCTATCCATTCGGCAAACTATTCCCCTATCATTTAGGAGCATCAATAGTGGTCGCCATGTGGCTGTTCAAATGGACCTATGGGAGATTTATTCGTTACCTGGCCTTGGACACGGTATTCAACCTGGCGAATACCTTTTTGCTTTTTCCCTGGCTGGCTGCTCTGGGCATAAGGGAAAACGTGGCCATATCCTATACTGGCGTATTGGTCATAAATATACTGCATGGCGTGTTGTTATATGGTTTCCAGCTTCTCCTGCAAGGCGTACCCATGCGGCATTCCCTGGCCCGCTTGCAACCGGCCGCAGCCAAACCTCACCAAGAGGAGCGTGAAGGGGAGGGTTGGCGGAAGCCAGGGAAGGGCCAATAACTTGGGACCTAAGTTATTCCGGACGGGAGACTTAATTGGCGGCCGGGAAGGTGACCTTGAAGCTGGTTCCGGCAGGACCGGTATCAAAGGTTATCCGGGCATCATGCCGTTCGGCTATGCTGTAGCATACGGCCATACCCAGGCCGCTGCCGTTTTTCTTGGTGGTCAGGAAAGGCGTACCCATCTTATCGTTTACCTGAGGCGGTATCCCGCCGCCTTCATCCTTGATTTCCAGGTTGACCCCCAGATCATCCGCAAAGGTCCTGATGGTCAGAGTGCCTCCCGAGGGCATGGCCTGGATGGCATTCCTGATAAGATTTATGGCCAGCTGCCGGATCTCTCCCTTATCGAATCTGACCTGGGGCACGTCCCCCAGCCGGATATCCATGTTTATTTCGTTCATCATGGTATCGGACTGGATCAAAGGCAAAATACCCGCAATGCTGGCATTCAAGCAGCCGATCTGCATATCCAGGATGTTCATCCGGGCCAGGGATAAGAAGGTGCTGATGATCTCGTTGACCCTATCCAATTCCTCGATCATGATCTCGAAGGCCGAAAAGTCTTCCTCATATCTTTCTTGTTCTTTGAAAAGCTGCAGGAATCCCTTGATGGAGGTCATGGGGTTTCTCACCTCATGGGCGATACTGCCGGCCATCTGCCCCATCACATGGAAGTTCTCCAATCGGGAAAGCTCTTTTTCATATTGCTTCAATTCAGTGATGTCATTGGCAATGTACAACATGCATTCTTCACCAGCCCAGGAGACCAGAGTTCCAGAGACTAGCATCGTTCTGATTTCCCCAGAGGGGGTAAGGCTTTGAGTCTCGAAATTCTTGACTGCACCCTGCCGCCTCATATTCTCTTCGAATTCTTGCTTTTCTTTTTCATCGACCCACTTTTTGAATTGATCAACGTTTGACCCAATCAGTGTCTCGCGGCTGATTTTGCTTAGGGTAAGGAATTCGTCATTGACCTCGACCACCCGATTATCATTGACCGAGGTGATCAACACCGGTAAGGGGATGCTATCGAATACTTGCTGGAATAGCTTTTGAGATTGCATGCGTTCTTCTTCGGCCTTTTTGCGTGCGGTTATGTCCAGCGCTGAAATCAGTATATATTTCTCCCCGTCGATATCTATAGTATCAATAGTTGACAAGATATGGCCTATTTCGCCAGACTTTTTCCTGTATTTAGATTCAAAATCAGTAATATGCCCCTCTTGCCTAAGTTGTTCAACCATTATTTCTCTTTGCGCCGGATCTGCCCAAATATTACAATCCTGTACGCCGCTGCCGATCAGTTCCTCCCGCGAGTACCCCAGGGCGGTTGCCCAGGTGCTATTGACATCTACAAAAACCCCGTCCCGGAGTCTTGATAAACCCATTATAGCCTTGTTGTCGTGGAAGGCTTTGGAGAACATATTTTCAGAACGCCGCAATGCCTTATAGGGATACAAAACATATCCTTCCACTATCGCTCGCCACAAGCAGTAATAATAAACAACCCGCAGTAAATGGCCCAGTATATTAAAGAAATCAAAGGTCGAATACAGGGTGAAGCAGAATTCGGAAGGCACCGCCAGCGCAACCGCCATGATTATGTAGTTTTTTTGAATAATGTTGTCGCTGATTTTGCCGGTGTAGACCCGGTACAAATAGAGGAGGAAAAGTGCAATGATCACGTATTCGATGATGATCTTGACCGGTGATATCCCCTGGGGAGTCAACAGGACGGGGAAGATGTGGGGTGACTTATATAACATGATTCCGGCGCCAACCGCGACGGCCACAGTTGAAAAAAAGACCAGATATCTATTATGAATAGCTTTATTGAGCCTGGTGGTACTGAGCACCAAAGACAAGGCTTCGGTAAATCGGCCCAGTACCCAGTAACGGGCGCCCAAATCAAAATATCCTGCAGGGAAAAAACCTAAACCCTGCCAGAAAATGATATGAAACAGGTCAAAGATGGCCACCGCTAAAAAGCCTATCCCCAGGACCATATTGGTATGCCCGGTTTTCTCCGAGATCCATAACACTGCAAAGGTAGACGCGGCGATGATAACGCATATAATCTCGAGCAAAGTATGGATCAAACCGAATTTTACGGCCCATATAGGATCAAGAATGATCGAAAGCACGACACATCCCGCGATTATTGCCGGTACATAAACAATTGGCCGGGGTTCGGCTGTGTCGCTTGGCAAGATTTAAGTCCCCTTCGACTTTAACTGGATGATCATTTGATGAAGTATATCATAGAATATTAGCCATGTACGGCGCATTTTGTCGATAGATGCCGGGCGGAGTGGACGTTCTCTAGCCATCTTAAGTGATTAAGCAATGTCTATCTTTCGACAAAACCAGCGGAAGCAAGGGTCGCCGTTCAATCATGCCTCCCGCCAAACCCGGATCTCTTATTTCACCAGCCACACGTGAGCCTGCTGGCAATCGACGCTATAGTCGACATAGACCTGCTGGCCCTTTATCAGGCAACTGCCGAGAAAACCTCGGTAGTTAAACCTTTAGCGCATATTTGATAAACAGAACCTGGATCTTGCCGGGGGGAGGTTGGTTTCGTGGGTCCAAATAAATTGGGAACAGGCACGGATTTGAATTATTACCAGGAAATTGGAAAACTATGCAGAACTTAAATATATACAATGTCGAGACGATTGGAATAATAATTAAGTCTTAAGCGCCTGCCCTAAATATTAATAACTCATAAGTTATAATAACCCCAAAATGTATTGAAATAATTACTTATGGGTAATATACTGATAGTGAGGTCACGGCATGAACCCCCCGGCAAAATTCACAACAGTTACCTATCCTCAAGCTTTTGACAGTCAATACATTAGAGTCCATCGAGAATTTGAAAACGACTTGAAGGATATCCTGGAGAGAAGTGGGCAACAACAAAATTTTCGGCAAAAGATCCGCCAGCGGTTGAGGCATTTGGATGAACGAAGACGAGATTGTGTTCGCAAAACAGACTGGTTTGAAAAGTTAAAACACGAGAAGGATCTGTATTCTATGAAGATCAAAGGGAGTAAGAATATCAGAATCCTTTTTGCATTCGCCGCATATAAAGGCAGTGAATACGCTATATTACTGTATCCGTTCGAAGAAAAGGACAATAAGAATAGAAGTCAATGGGGTTATGACACAGCCAAACCTATTGCGCATAAAAGGCTCGAGGAGGTTTTACAAGATGTTTGATGTCAGGACGTTACCTGATGCGTGGGAGACGATTGATCGATTAACCGGCGCGGAAGCCAGCGCGAGGGACAGTCTTTACGATATTTATTATAAAATATCGATGGCTTTGTTCGACTATCGTGAGAAACACAAATTATCTCAGAAGAAACTGGCGGAAATCCTGGGAGTTACTCAACCTATGGTGGCGAAATTGGAGAGCGGCGATTACAATTACACGGTCGAGCAGTTATGGAAAATAGCTACCAAACTGAATTTTACGTTTAATATCGATTTTGAAATGAGATCTGAATATTCAGTTTATGCCAGCCTGGAAACTGAATATAATATGTGTGCCGAGGGAATGGAGTTGGCAGCATGAATCCCGAAGAAGTGATGGCAGATTTTCAGTTCCTCGGTAACAGGGTTGTCAAATTGGTTATTGAAACAAAACGAATTGAAGAGAAAGGCCGGGCGGAGCTATTACATGATTTTGACTATAAAATAGCGGAGACATCGCAACAAAACAATAGTATTCTGGGAACGCTGCAATTATCTGTTCAGGTCAAGGCGAAAATAAAGAACAAGATTCTGTTTAAGATCGATTTGGTCATGGAGGGTGCTTTTGCTGGCAATTCAGAAAAAATCACCGAAGAGAAGTTTATAGAAATGCTTGAAATGAACGGTCTGGCCAATTTGATGAATATTTCGCGGGCCTACTTGGTTGGAGTGAGCGCCCAATCAGGAATCAATCCTCCGGTTCGGATACCGATGATCAATCTCCTCAAGCTGAGGGAAAAGAAACAATCGCACCCTGATTAATAATGCTGGTTCAAGGCGCCGGGGATTGCAGCTCGATCCAGGTGGACCGGGATCTGGCCAGCACCTGACCCGATGAATCGATAAGGGCGGTTCCGGCCTGGGTTTTGCGCCCCTGCCCGGAAATATGCCAGCCCAAGATGATGTAGGGGAGTCCGGCGGGGACGGGACCGGAGATCTCGGCGGCCATCCGGCCCAGGACCACTACCTGCGCCTTGTCCATTTGACAGACCCAGGCGCCGGGGCAATCCAGCGCCGCCCAGATCATCTCCGCCGGCACCAGGCCCCGGCTATCCGCCAGGGAGGAGTCCGGGACCCATATGTCGGCCAAACCGCCCCCGGCCAGCCGGCGGTTGGCGAATATCCGCAGTCCGTCTCCGGCTGCCCGTTCGGCACCGCATACAAAACATCCATGATACCAGATTCTCTCCGTGATACCCTGGTCAGCCGGGGTATTCATGACCTGCTCCAGGGTGGGCGGATCAGGTACTGTGATCTCGCCCGCCCACGGTTTTCCCGAGGCCACCGGGATCTCCCCGTCCATCAGCAATACCTGGCCGTCGTCACCGCGGGTGACGGTCAAGGGCGTATCCAACCGCGGCGGGCTGTGCAGGGTGACCTCGGCGGGGTTGCCGGCATACCGGGCCAAAAGGCCGCAGGCATAGCCCCCGTTGGCCGAATCCGGAGGACCGGAGAACCTGCGGTCGATATATATGGTGCTGATTGCCGACCCCTCCCTCTGATCGCCGGTGCAGTCCCAATCGGCGGCTGTGGTTTCACTCTCTTGTAACTGTCCCTGCGCCTGCACAGTGATTTCTACAATGTATTCATCTGCCATTTGGTTTATCTATCTCTTGCCTCAGTTCTGAAAAGACTTCAGGAGCAGGGCGAGAGCGGCCGGCCTTGGCGTCATCAAGTCCGCGCTGCATCATTGAATCAAACGCGGCGTTATCCATCTCGTCACGTGCTGTCGGTATATTGTGAACGGTGAGTGCGAAGGGGATTCCCTTCGTCATGATGATCTGCTTGTAGAGCATATTTATCACAACGGAGGCCGGAATACCGAGCTGGGCCATGATGGATTCAGCCTGCTCCTTGATGTGCGGTTCAACACGGGCTAGAACATTTGCGGTTTTTGCGGCCATGGTTCATACCACCTTTCGTCCCAATTATGTTCTTTTGTATAACGATTGGCAATACATATTAAAGGAAATTTTGAATCTGCGATCATGCCTTCTCTCGCAGATCAATTCACTGGAAAAAGGAATACACTCCCGAATTGTAGAACATCTTCCTTAAAGACAAGCAATCTTCAAGGGGGAGTGCCTGCATGCCGTTCAAGATCGTGCGTAACGACATAACCAAGATGAAGGTCGATGCCATCGTCAACGCTGCCAACTCGGCCCTGCGCCAGGGCGGGGGCGTGTGCGGCGCCATCTTCGCCGCCGCCGGCGCCGATAAACTACAGGAAGCCTGCAACCAGATCGGCAGCTGCGCCACAGGCCAGGCGGTGATCACCCCGGGGTTCGACCTCCCTGCCAAGTACATCATCCATACCGTGGGGCCGGTCTGGCAAGGCGGCATATGTGGGGAGCCCGCCCGGCTGCGCGAATGTTACACCAATTCCCTGCAGCTGGCGGGGCAGCATAAATGCCGGTCCATAGCCTTTCCTCTGATCTCCTCCGGCGTCTACGGCTATCCCAAGGACCAGGCTCTCAAGGTGGCCACGGCGGCCATAACCGAATTCCTGCTGAAGCCCGACATGGATGTCTATGTAGTGGTCTTCGACAAGCAAGCCCTGTCGGTCAGCGGCAAACTCTTCGACGATGTGCAGCAATACATCGATGACCATTACGTTGCAGAGGCAGAAGCCAAATTTAAACGGTCTCGGAACATGGTCGCGCAGGAAAGGGAGGAGGCACTCTACAGTCCCATCTTGGCCGAACCCGGGGTCAGCCTGGAGAAGATACTGGAGCGGCGGGATGAATCATTTACCCAGGTGCTCCTGCGTCTGATCGATGAGAAGGGATTTACCGACGTCCAGACCTACAAGCGGGCCAATATCGACCGCCGGCTCTTCTCCAAGATTCGCAGCGACGAAGATTATAATCCCAGCAAACGCACCGCCATCGCCCTGGCGGTGGGCTTGGAACTCAACCTGGACCAGACCCTGGATCTGCTGGGCAAGGCCGGTTACACCCTGTCCCACAGCAGCAAATTCGACCTCATCATCGAGTATTTGATAACCGCAGGAGTTTACGACATAATGAAGATCAACGAGGTACTGTTCGGTTTCGACCAAAACCTGCTGGGCGCCTGACGGCCCCTCCGTCCCCATAAACATTTGTCGTCTGGCAAGCGACCACTGGCCCCTTCCTGATTGTTATCATGGAGACAACAATTGAGAGGGGGCTCACTATTATGAAGAAAGACCTTACCGAACTGGTATTCATCCTGGACCGGAGCGGCTCCATGGCAGGGCTGGAGAGCGACACCATCGGCGGCTACAATGCCATGCTGAAGAAGCAGAAGGCGGGGGCCGGGGAAGCCACCGTCACCACCGTGCTGTTCGACGACCAATATGAACTGCTGCACGACCGCATCGACATCCGGGGCATCACACCCATCACCGAGAAGGATTATTATGTCCGGGGCAGCACTGCATTGCTGGACGCCCTGGGCCGGACCATCAGCAAGATCGGCAATGCCCAGCGGCACACCAGCGACGAGCTGCGGGCGGAGAAAGTCCTGTTCGTCATCACCACCGACGGGATGGAGAATGCCAGCCGTGAATACGACTATGCCAGGATCCGGCACATGGTGGAACGGCAGCAGCAGAAGTACGGCTGGGAGTTCATCTTCCTGGGGGCCAACATCGACGCCTTCGATACCGCCGGTCGGATGGGCATCAGACCGGACCGGACCGCCAACTACCATGCCGACAGCGTCGGGACCGCGACGAATTTTATGGCGGTGAGCGAGGCGGTGACCCAGATCCGGGGCCAAAAGACCATCAGCGAGGACTGGAAAGCGGACATCGAGGCTGATTTCCGTAGCCGCAAGGGGAAAAAACATTAGGAGGGGGGATGGTTAGAGACCGCTGAAATAGTGTGTTAATGTGTCATGCAGAGCGTTAGCGAAGCATCCGTTTTCCGCAGGCTCCGATAGGTCAACCCTATATTTTGCCATCGGTCATATCCTGCCTGATGTTTCGCATCACATCTTGCAGCGGACGCTTCCTTCCCGCTTTTTCTGCCGCCCGTCCTTCATCAAGCAGTTGGTATAGTTCGAGTTTGCCGTTAAGCATCTCGTAAGCCTCGATGCTCATGACCGCCAAATCTCCTTGTCCGTTTTTGGTAATAAATACGGGCTCCCGGCTTTCACGGCAGAAATTCGAGATCTCATTGTAGTTATTCCTTAAGTCGGTGCTGGATTTGCTATTTGGCATGAAACCGGCCTCCTAATCTATACTACAGAAATTACACAAAAATATCGTTAGCCCGGCAAAGCGCCGAAATGTAAAAGAATTGCTCTTATAACATTCTAAGAATTTTTAGTTCTTCCAGTTGCTCGGCCATCAAATCAAAATCGCGGTCGTTATGCAAAAGCATGAGATTGTGTTCCAAAGCGGTAAGTGCGATAAGGATATCAATGGTGCTGCGTGGAGTTAGACCTTTGCGCCGCAAGTCAAAATATAACCGTGCCGCCTTTTCATAGGTGGATATTTCCTCCGGTAAAAAATAGATGATTTGGGTGGAAAGATATTCCCACAACCTCTGATAGTCCTCTTCATTACGCGCACCTTGCAAAACTTCTTGTAAAGTATAAGGCGAAATGCCAAAGGGGATTTTGCGGGTCTGGAGTTCATCAAAAAGCAATGTCCTGGCATCATCCTGGCCTTTTAAATAACCTATAAGAACCGATGTGTCAACAAGTATCATGACCGTCCCTCGCGCATTGCTTTATAATCATAGTCGCCGGCAAACTGGATTTTTCCGCGCAGGTCCTTTAGGTCTTTGCGGCTGCGGTTTGCCACAAACTCGATCATCGCCCTTTCCACTACTTCTTTTTTGGTTTTCAGACCGGAAATATCCATTGCTTTTTGCATCAGAGAATCATCTATCTCTATATTTGTGCGCATGAAGATGCACCTCCTTATACACATGATATTCTGTGAGTGCAGTTTAAGTCAATAAAGACAAGCAGGCGATATAAGAGAAACACCTTTAATGTCCGCCTTGCTATCCGCCAGAACTCAACCAGAAGTCATTTCTGTCTGCGTAAAATAACAATGGCAAATACTGAAGGCAAAGCTGGGCTCGATAGCAATGAGTGAATTTCATGGCGGTGAACGAGGCGGTGACCCAGATCCGGGGCCAGAAGAGCATCAGCGAGGATTGGAAAGCGGACATCGAGGCTGATTTCCGCAGCCGCAGGGGGAAGAAACATTCCCAAAGGGTTGACATGCAAAGAGCCAGCCAAAGGATTTTGAGATCCTTCAGCTGGCTTCTCCCTCAGGATGACAAAGCACCAAGAACGATCAATCGACAGTTTACTGAATTACTCAGTTATTAATGAATACGGGTTCCCCCACTATTATCTTTTTTACAGTCCCATGATTGATCCTTATCTCGGATTCGATGCACAGCTTGTTTACACCGCTGATATCTACAGTTACATCTTTTAAAGTCTCACCGGGTTTTAATGTTAGCGACTTAAGAACCATTCCGTCTCTGGTTTCTTTCCTTATATTCATTACCAGGTCGGCTTTTGCACTGCTATCAAGATAGAATGAAGCACGAAAACTTTCATAGTTGCCGGCAGGCTTCAAAAAGAAAGTAAAATACTGCAGGTTCATGTCTTTGGTGTTCGTTACCCCCCATTTGTATGTGTCATTTGGAGTGGTCAGCAGTCCTGTGTCAGCGGTCAATACAGTCCCGTAATAATTTTCATAATAAGCCACGTCATTTATGTTCAGAACTTCGGGAGTTTTAAATACCGGCAACTTGGTGACATCGGGTATCTTCTTATCTGGATCCTCCGCATCGGGATCCGTTATTATGCCAAGGTCCTTGATGATATCCCCGGGAATACTTATATCGCCGGGATCAATGCCAGGTATGTTGGTGTCAGGTATGCTGCCCGTATCCGCTGCGGCGCCAGCGTTGGTGATGGTCACCTTTTGAGTGGCCTCGTCCCACCCTACACCGCAACCTAAATTTTCAGTTACAAATCGCAGGGGCAGCATGGTGCGGTCGTTTAAGATCAGAGGTTTTACATTGGGATTGTCGGCATCTATGGGGACCGTATTTCCATTTACCAGCGCATTGCTCTGGCCTATCCACAACTCTATTTCCGTCGCCCCCAGCGCAACCGTGACCTTGCGGTCAGCCTCATTCCAGCCTACCTCAGCCCCCAGGGGAGTGGCGGCAAATCTGATGGGCAGCAAGGTCCGCCCTTCGATAATGGTCGGGCTGACATCCATGACCATTAGTTCTCCATTGACAGTATAGCTGCTGCTGCCAATGACAAATACCATCACCACATCCGCATCTTTCTTCATTTCCGCCGTTGAAGCAGCACTCGGTTTTGCGTTACCAACGTTATCAATAGGCGTGTTTTGAGCCAGGGCGCTCAAAGGCGCAAAGATCAACAGCATCATTAGCAGACCGGACACCGGCCATTTCAATAAAGGGATTTTCTGCACAACAGTTTTCATTTTCGAACCCTCCTATTCTATCCAACATGGTAATATATGCGATTGTAGTATATGCGGTAAAAGTCAGGCAAGTGGCGGGATGTCAGGAACGTGTTCCTCATTGACCCATACCGCGCTGCTCTGTTACCGGCGGAATTTAATATAAACGGACTGTGTGTCTCCTGTACCTCTATTGGCATCGGCCGGTTCTTTTGAGTTTTGCCAGCAAACACTGTTCAAGCTGGTATATTCCATATCCGGGTCTTCTAAAACAATCTGAATTTCTTTTATCGGCGGCAAGGTTTTATCCTTGGTAGCCCACAAGTAGATAAAATTATCTCTATCTTTCTTTGGCGCCGGCGCATTAAGATTCAAATCGCCAGGCAAGCGCCAATAGGTTGCATAGTGCCCGTTATGAGTTGTTTTTTTAGTTTCTGGTTCTTTTTTAACAGTTGAAAATTCCATAAATAAATCACTAATAGCGTCATTAGGATTATCACCCAATAAATAAGCCATATAAATCCGATCTCCATAAGGAGAGTAATAACCATCCCTTTTTTGATAACCAGGATTCAAATCCACATCAACAAGTATATATCCTGGTGGAACATTGCTCTTTATGGCAAATTCACCACCGGCGGGATCCGATAGAAAAACAATATCGGTCACATACTTCTCCGCCGGCCATTTGTTCCCTTCAGCGATATTGAGCTTGTCAAATTCGGCTTTCAGGGCAACAGCCCGGCTAAAATCATCACACAGTTCCCAGATAGGCACCAGGGCTCTGGTAGTGGTGGTGCCGAAATCAACCAGTGTCCCCTGGTCTTCCAGGGTGCTTTCCCATTTGGTTCGTGCCAGGGGATCAGTTTGCAGCTGGCTTATGTTCAGGGCAAAGGCGCCTCCGTGTGTGACCAGGTTATCATCCTTGTTGGAATCAAAGGCCTCTTTGTTGGTCACATTCTGGTATGAGCCGCTGACATTGCCACTGATAACAATTGCGTTGAAGCCAGCCTTGGCAGCCACTTTGAAGTTTTCGAAACTGGTGGAAGCTTTGGAACTGGCAGTAACGTTGTAATCCAGCCGTCCGCCGGTAATGGTGTCCACCAGGACATAGTGCCCGTAGGTATCAAAAACTGTGCCCGGTTTAACGTTCGTGTCGTTTATCATTTTTTGGGCGGGCTCGGTCAGGTATTTTTTAAAATCGGTCCCGCCGGTTACATAGACGCCGTATTTTTTGACCACCCAGCTGGAAGTGGCAAAATAATTGTCGGTGCTCTTGGTGCGGGAAGTGTCAAAACTGCTGTTGACTGAACCGCCGAAACCAAAATAGCTCCCCGAGGCCCCCAGGCTTACCGAGCGGCTATTGCTGTAGGACCGTACGGATTCACTGGCGATATGGGACTCTTCCCCATGATCAAAACGGATCCGTTCAACCCTCTGGTCCTGCAGGAGTTGGGAAACATCCAGAACTGCATTTTTCAATGATAGGGCTGACGCATATTTATCAAAAACATTATATCCCCGGCCCACACGCTGGACGATGGGCAGGTCAGCCTCGGTCACGGCTACTTTATAGGCCTGGCCTGTTTTCTCTAGTCCCCAGCTATTTTTTAGCTTGCTGATATCCATGGAAAGGATCAGGCCCGGATCGGTGGTCACCGGCGGAATTACCGGTTTTACGGGTGTTACCGGCAGGATGGGTATGGTGCCCGATCCGCCTGCAGCTCTGGTTATGGTCACTTTTCGGGTGACCGGGTCCCAGTCCACATCACAGCCTAAAGTTTCCGTGACAAAGCGCAGGGGCAGCATGGTCCGGTTATTTATTATAAGAGGTTTTACATTGGGATTATCCGCATCAATGGCAACTGAAGCGCCATTTACCAGAGCTTTACTCTGCCCTATCCACAGCTCTATTTTCGTCGCCCCCAGCGCAACTGTGACCTTGCGGGTGGCGTCATCCCAGCCTACATCTGCCCCCAGCGGGGTTGCCGCATATCTGATGGGCAGCATGGTACGGCTCTCAACAATGGTTGGGCTTACATCCATTACGATCATTTCACCATTGGCAGTATAAGTATTGTTGTCCAGGACGAACTCCATTTTGGTCTGCTGATTCTGGCTAAGGCTGGACGTCATCTCACTTACAGATAAAGCCATAGCATTAACAGGAAAAATCATTAAGATAAACGCCATCATCAAGAAAATAGCAGTAAACTCAAGCATCCGACGCTTGTTTCCCCAAGAAAACATCATTATTTAAACCGACCTCCTTATTGTAGAATACGGACCCTTAAACACCTCCTTAAAATATGCTCGGATTACAAATGCAAGCACCATTACCTGATTTTATAATATTAAACTTATGATATTAAACGAACACCTCCTTTGCAACATCTATCCGGGGCATGAGAGGCTGTCAGCCTGAGGGTCAGACTCCAGCCACTGTCTTAAACAAGACTTTTAGCACACGGCCCGGAGCAGCTGGGTGACTCGATCGATCCGTTGGGACCTTCCCCAGGTTATTGGCCGCCTGGCCCGCTGTTATGGTTCGATATTATCCGAGCAACCTACGCCTAAATTCCAGCCACTGGAAAGGAGGTTTTTCGTCCCCTAAGGATTTAAACGCGAATTCTCATAAAAATGCGCCCAAATGACTTTACCGGCGCCTTCTTTACGTCATTTGTTGATAGCGACCCCAGCATAATCCTGACCCGGGGGCAGTTGCGCCCATGATCTCTCCGCAAAAGCCGGGCATATCGGAATAATGCCTGCCCACCATAGTCACCGTTGTCATTTTTCCGAGTTTTCAACCCTAATATTTTTTGTATGAAATAGGCGACATTTGCCCATTAAAAATACCAGTAATCCTATAATATAAGTATTTAGTACAAAATAATGGAAGATCCGAAAGGGGGGAAAAGTATGCCCAATCGTTTGGCCGAAATACGCCGGGCGCGGGGAATAACCCAGGACCAAATGGCCCGGCGGATCGGAATCACGCGGCCTCATCTGTCCGACATCGAGAACAACAAACACGAAGCGGCAACCTGGATCATGCGCAAATGCGCCCGCCTGCTGGGAGTAGCAGTCGAGGATTTCTATCGAGTAGATGAACGCCAGATCACCAGTGTCGCGCAATCATGAAGGAGGAGAAGCATTGTTGAAGGAAGGGAAAGAATTGAATCCGGTCACCGCACGGGGAGATAACCGGAAATGGATCATCAAACCGGCCGGGGACAAATTCCAGGTGGGTTTTTGGAACCGGCAGGGCAGGGCGTTTAACGCCGTCTGCTGCTGCGATCATTACGACCAGGCCTGTCTCATCTGCCACACCCTCAAGGAAGGCAGAGAGGCCCGCGCTTTTATTACCGGGGAGGTGGAATAATGTCCGCTATCGATGGCTTGATTGCTCCGGAAGGCCCCTACACCCGCATCGGCAACCTGCTCCTGGAAGCCCTGCCGCTGGTCAAACTCAACCGCACCCAGGAGAGCATCTGCATTTTCCTGTGGCGCCGCACCTAC
>CAZOMS010000019.1:0-23091 GCA_964580805.1 uncultured Syntrophomonas sp.
CCTGGTGCTTGACCAGACTGCGGTGGGTCGGGTACACCGCCACTACCGGGCGCCGCCCGGCCAACTCCTCCACCGCTCTGGCCAAGCCTTTCCACAAACCCGACCGGGTTACGCTGACCCCTGACCGGTCATCGGGATGAAAGGAGGACTTGATATCCCTTACTTTTAGTTGGACCGTTTTCTTTCCTTTATAATTGTTCTCGTCCAACCCAAACAGCAAGTCCTGAGAACAGTAGGGAAAGTGCTCTTCCAGGCATTCCGCCCCGTTGAACGCTATCCCGGCAATATTATTGGCCCCCACTGCCAGCCGCAGATGGTTGCCGTTGGCCCCCACCCGGGAGGTTCTCTGAATGATCCGCCCGCGCAGCACAAAAGCCGGCGCCGGATTCCCCTGGCCGAACGGCTCCAGTTTCTTCATCTCTTCCAAGAAGGATGGATTGATGTCCTCTTCCTCGATCTCCAGGTCGGCGGAATAACGCTTATGCGCCTCCCATTGATAACCGATCCGGGCTGCGTAATCCCGGAGGCCTTTTTGCATCAGCTCCACTTTCTCTCTTTGGATGCTTAAGCCAGCCGCCATCTTGTGCCCGCCGAAACCCAGCAAACTGCCCTTCACACTATCCAGAGCGGTGTATAGATCGAATTCTTCCGGGCTGCGCGCCGAGGCCTTGCCGATATCGCCGTTCCAGGATATTACGATGGCCGGACGGTTGTACAGGACCGTCAGACGTGAGGCAACAATGCCTAACACTCCTACATTCCAACCTTCCCCGCCTACTACCAGGATGGATTCCTGGGCCAGATCCCTATTCGCGTCCAGGGCGGCAATCGCTGCCTCTACCAGGCTTTCTTCAACCTGCCGCCGCTCTTCATTCATCCGGTTCAGCAGCCGGGCCTGCTCCTGCGCCTGCTGGGCATTATGACCCAGCAGCAACTCTATACCCACCCGGGCCGATCCCATCCGCCCCGCCGCATTCAAACGCGGACCCAGTACATAACCAAGCTGCCAGGCCTGAATGGGCTGGCCGGCCAACCCGGTCTCCTCGATCAGTTTGCGCAGACCGATCCGCCGGCTGGCGGACATGGCCTGGAGGCCATATCTGACTATGATCCGGTTTTCATTACGCAGCGGCACCATATCGGCTACCGTGGCCAAGGCTGCCAGGACCAGCCATTCCTGCACCTGATCATCCATGTTTCGGTTGGCCGCCAAAGCCGAGGCCAGTTTGAATGCTGCCCCGGCTCCGGCCAGGTCCGCCACCTCGGCCGGACATCCGATCCGGGGATTAATTATGGCCAGAGCTGGCGGCAATTGCGCCGGCGGGGTGTGATGGTCGGTTATGATCACATCCATTCCCAAGCTGATAGCTGTACTCACCTCATCAACGGAGCTTATGCCACAGTCCACCGTAATCAATAACCGGCACCCCTGTCGGGCCAGCAGCCTGACCGCGTCACTGTTCAGTCCATATCCCTCGCTAAAACGGTCAGGTACGTAATAATCAACCACACACCCCTGCTGCTGCAGGCATTCCATCAGGATGACAATGCTGCATATCCCATCGACATCATAATCGCCGTATATCACTACCTTTTCCTGGCGCTGCACCGCACGCTCGATCCGGGCCGCTGCCTCAGCCATGCCCTCCATTAGAAAAGGGTCGGAAAGGCGGTCCAAACCGGCATTGAGAAAATAGTCAGCCTGGGTGGGCTCTTTGATGCCGCGCAAAACCAGTAAAATCGCGGTCAAATGAGAAACGCCCAGTTCTTGCTGAATTGCATCGGCGGCCTCCCGGTCGTATTGGCTTACCTGCCATATATTGGCCATCTCTCCTGCCCCCCGCTGCCAGAGTCGGCTTTGATAGTACACTGATACCTATTGTATAATTTAATCATCAATAGGTTAATACCCCATGGGGCTGGATAGTTAATGGAGGTGGGTTCAGGTGGATGAGCAATTGAAGCTGCGTATCAATGAATTGGCTGCCAAGAAAAAGGCGGAAGGTCTTACCAGCGAGGAAGAGGCGGAACAGGCCCGGCTCTACCGAATGTACATCGATGAGGTCAAGGAACAACTGAAATGCGCCCTGGATAAGGCCGATATCAAACCCAAAGAATGATGCATGTATTGGTATTGCGGCAGCGGCTGTTAAGGGCCGTCCGCTTGCCTCTCTACCGATAATATGTTATTTTTTACTTTAAGCAAGTCAGGTCTTTAACCAAATCGTCGGTTACCCGGACCCGCAGGGTTTGTTTATCTTTCATAAATTTAAATACGCCATTGTTGAAGTCGGTTCCGTATTCTTTGAAGAAGATACCTTCATATTCAACGTTTTTGCTATGGCTGAAAATCACGCGGTAGTATTCACCTTCTTTAACCAGGTAAGCCCGCACCCCTTTATCAAAATGTCCCTCTTCATTTTTAAGGTGACGGGAAACTGAAATAATATGAAGATCCACAAACGGGATTTCGTTTAACAAGGCATTGATAATAGAGCCCTTGGTGATCTGCTCCCAACGGCTTTTGGCGGTTTGCCCCAGGATGATCTGGGTGACCCCCTTTTCCCGGGCAACCTCGGCGATTACTTTGGAGACCGGACGATTTTCGTTGTTTTTGAAGATAAATGTGGCTAGATGATGCTGTTCCGCCAGTTGTTCCCATTGTGCAATATATTCGGATTTTTCCGCATCCATCTCGTCAAGGGGCTTTGAATCAATGGTGAGAATATAAAGCGGACAATCAAGCATAACCGCGAGATTGCAGCCGCGTTGGATCAGGCGTTCCCCATTGGGACCATAGTACACACAGACCAGTATGATTTCATCCATTTGGGTTTTCGGTTTTTTCATTCCCAATGCTCACCTCATCGATCAAATCCTCAGCGGCCATTTCATGGCAAGTCCCGCATAGACTGCTGCTCGACTACAAATAGGGCCTTGATGCCTGATCCTGGTTGCAGGAATTTGAGTTGGCCTGCCTGATTATAGCCTATGGTACCACAATCACCTGTTTAAGTTAAGCAACCCAAAGATTGGAGGGGATTTAACTGGCTTGGCTGCATATCATGGTTTTCGCTCCATTTGTGGCGGCTCTGCTTGTACCCTCTTTATACAAGCGGTTGAACCGCATCCATACTGGGTGGTTTGCGCTGGGTGTGCCAGCATCGATATTCTTATATTTTCTTACTTATGTTCCTGTCATTTCTCAGGGAAATGCTTTTGTTTCCACGGTGGCCTGGCTTCCCTCTCTGGGCATTGATTGGGCGTTTTACGTTGACGGCCTGTCTTTGACCTTCAGCCTGATAATTACCGGGATGGGAGCCCTGGTTACCCTCTACTCCATTTTTTACTTGTCCCAAGAGCGGGAAGCCTTAGACAGCTTTTATGTGTATCTGCTGTTATTCATGGGGGCTATGCTGGGGTTGGTGTTCTCCGACAATATTTTCGTCTTGTATGTATTCTGGGAATTGACCAGCATTGCCTCCTTTTTATTGATCGCCTATTGGTTTGAGCGGGAGAAGTCCCGTTATGGTGCTCTGAAATCATTGCTTATTACCATACTGGGCGGACTGGCCATGCTGGCCGGTTTAATAATGATGGTAATGATGGCCGGCACCAATAGTATCCGGGCAATGCTGACCAGTATGGATGTGATCCAAGCTCATTATCTGTTTGTACCGGCCATGGTTTTAGTGCTGATTGGGGCGTTTACCAAATCAGCTCAGTTCCCCTTCAGCATTTGGCTTCCGGATGCTATGGAGGCCCCTACTCCCATCAGTGCCTACTTGCACTCCGCCACCATGGTTAAAGCCGGCATTTACCTGGTCGCGCGCCTGACTCCGGTTTTCGGCGGTACCGCTGAATGGTTCTGGATCATATCCGCAACCGGACTGGCAACCTTGCTGTACGGCTCTTTCAATGCGGTCCGCCAAGTGGATTTGAAAGCCCTGTTGGCTTATTCAACCGTCAGCCAGTTGGGATTGATCATGAGTCTGCTGGGGATGGGCTCCGCCGCCATCTATTACGGGACCGGGGATAAAGCCGCCGTTTATGCATTGGCCAGCTTCGCCGCTATTTTTCATATGGTCAACCATGCTGCCTTCAAGGGTTGTCTGTTTATGGTGGTAGGCATTATTGACCATGAAACAGGTACCCGCGATATTCGCCGCTTGGGGGGACTGATGCAGATAATGCCGATTTCTTTTACCCTTATGTGCATCGGCAGTTTCGCTATGGCCGGGCTCCCCCCCTTCAGCGGTTTTTTAAGCAAAGAGATGTTTTTTACGGCGGTATTAAACGCGATGCAAATGTCCAGCTTTAACATGGAATCAGCAGGAGTTTTATTTCCCCTCCTGGCTTGGCTGGCCAGTATATTTACTTTCATATATTGCCTGATTCTGGTGCTGAAGATCTTTACCGGTCCCTATAAACCGGAACAATTGGACCGGCCGATTCATGAACCACCGGTGGGATTGCTAATCGCCCCGGTTGTTCTGGCTGGCTTGGTGATAGGGTTTTTCTTTTACCCGGATGTCCTTTCCCAATATTTGTTGCAGCCAGCCTGGGCGGCTATCTTGCCAGCCATGGCCCAGGCCGGTATGTTAAAGGTGGAAATTGCCGTCTGGCATGGATTTACCCGCGAGCTGGGGATGACTATCGCCATGGTTTTGCTGGGCATCATTTTGTATATCTACTTACCCAAGTGGTACCGGATTTACAGCTTCTATCCTCCTGCCCTGACGCTGAATAATATTTATGATCAGGGACTTCAGGGACTGGAACGGGCCTCCCGCTGGCTGACCAATCTTTATATGACCGGCTCGGTGCGGGATTATCTGCTCTATATCTTTTCTTTTATCATCATCATCGTGAGTGCATCCTTATGGATGTTTAACGGCATATCCTTTGATTCCTCTCTTGACGCATCAGTGGCCATTTACGAGATCGGGTTGGCAGCGGCCATGCTGGCAGCCGCTCTAACCGTACTTTTTTCCAATTCCAGATTGATATCCATACTGGCAACCTGCGCGGTGGGTTTCTTGGTTGCCCTCTTTTTCGTATTGTTCCGCGCCCCGGATCTGGCTCTTACCCAATTGGTGGTGGAAACGATTACGACCGTCCTATTTTTACTCTGCTTCTATCATTTGCCCCAATTGCGTAAAGAACTAAGCGGGGTGAGATTTAAGCTGACCAATCTTTTGGTTTCTGTGGGAGCCGGGGCACTGGTCACGATTTTGGCCTTATCGGCCCATAGCACCCGGTTATTCAGTTCCATCTCGAGTTATTACCAAGACTCTTATGAACTGGCCGGGGCCAAAAACATCGTCAATTCTATCCTGGTTGACTTCCGTGGATTTGATACCATGCTGGAGATCCTGGTCTTGTTTATGGCCGGACTGGGCGTATTTGTATTGATAAAGCTGCGCTTGTCAGGAGAAGGTGAACATGAAGAAATCCAATGATGTAATTTTACGTACCGTGACCAAATTTGCGGCTGCCATTATTTTTACCTTCGCCATCAATTTATTTTTCTCCGGCCATCATAATCCTGGCGGGGGGTTCATCGGGGGACTGGCTTTCGCTTCTGGCTTGACCCTTTTGTTTCTCAGCTACGACATTGATTCAGTAACCGCCAATATGCCCCTTGATTTTAAGGTGCTGGGGGCGGGGGGAGTGTTATTGGCGGTTCTGACCGGTGTCCTCGCCATGGTTACCGGGAAGCCGTTTCTGACTCAGACCTTTGGTCACATTGACCTGCCTGTTTTCGGTGCAACCGAGATAGCTACCGCAGTCATTTTTGATATCGGGGTGGCCCTGGCGGTTATCGGAACGGCTGTTACCATCATCATGAGCATAGGGAATGATAGATAATATGGAAACCTTAATGTCAATTGTAGTAGGTTTGCTGTTTGCGATAGGAACATATTTGATTTTATCCAGAAGCGTGTTAAGGATTATCTTGGGCACCTCCATTATTGGGTATGGAGTCAATTTGCTGATCATTACCATGGGCGGCTTGAAAACCGGGGCTCCCCCATTGTTGGGGTCAGGGTATCTCAACTTTACTGACCCCCTGCCGCAAGCGCTGTTACTGACCGCGATTGTAATCAATTTTGCTGCCACCGCTCTGTTTCTGGTATTAAGTTATCGCGGTTATCAGGAATTAGGCACCGATGATATGGAAGAATTAAGAGGCCCTGAAAATGAGTAATCTGCTAATACTGCCGATCATTATCCCTATGATCACCGGCCTAGCATTGGTTATTTTCAGCTGCCAAATTCGTCTGCACCGCTTTATGAGCTCGCTGGCCACCCTATCCATAAGCGGCACAGCAGTGCTGATAATGAATCGAATTGGGGTTGATGGCCCGCAAACCTTACAAATTGGCAATTGGCCGGCCCCCTTCGGCATTAGCCTGGTAGCCGATATGTTCTCTGTAATACTGGTTTTAGTCACTAGTCTGGTAGTTTCCATTTGCCTATTATATGCCTTCGCCTCCATCGGACGAGAAAGGGAACTAAACTATTTTTATCCGTTGGTTTTATTTTTGCTTACCGGCATCAACGGCTCTTTTTTGACCGGCGATATATTTAACCTGTTTGTATTTTTTGAGGTTATGCTGGTAGCTTCCTATGTATTGATATCCTTGGGCGGAACCAGGCTGCAGCTGCGCGAATCCATCAAATACATTTTGATCAATCTGGTTTCATCCTTTCTCTTTCTCGTGGCTATCGCCTATTTATACGCAATGGTAGGCACCTTAAATATGGCCCATATTTCGGTCCGAATAGCCGAAGCCGGGCAGGCGGGACTTTTTATCCCGGTAGCCATGCTCTTTTTGATCGTCTTCAGTATAAAAGCGGGGCTCTTTCTCTTTTATTGGCTGCCCGGTTCCTACAGTGCCCCACCTATCGTAATTTCAGCTGTCTTTGCGGCTCTTTTGACCAAAGTGGGAGTTTACGCAATAATCCGGGTCTTCTCCCTCATCTTTTATCATGATCCTCCCCTCACCCATCTGCTGATTGGAATATTGGCCGGCCTCACCATGCTGCTGGGGGCCATAGGAGCTGTCGCTTATTGGGATATCAAGCGGGTATTAACCTACAATGTCATCGTAAGCGTAGGGTTGATCCTGGCTGGCTTTGCTTCATTCAACCAAGCCGGAATGACTGGGGCGGTTTTTTATTTGATCCACGATATGATTGTCAAAGCACTTATTTTCCTGGCTGGCGGCGCTATTATCCACCTGACCGGGACCAGTAAAATCAGAGACATTAGCGGACTTATGAGGCTGCATCCACAATTGGGATGGATTTTTTTTATTGCTGCCCTGTCTTTGGCGGGAATCCCTCCGTTAAGCGGGTTTATCGGTAAGGTTTATATCACCATGGGCACCTTCCAAGCAGGATATTTCTGGTTAGGGGGGCTGGGGCTCTTCACCAGCCTGGCGGTGTTGTATTCGGTTATGAAGATTTTCATGCATTGCTTCTGGGGCTATACTGATTTGACCCTGGAAACGGAAAAAGGCACCACCCGCGGGCTGCTCTTGCCTCTGGGCATCCTTACTGCTTTAACCATCGGCCTCGGGCTGGGCGGGGAAGGTATTTATCGATTTGTAGATCTGGCAGTGCAAGGCTTATTGGATCCAAGTTCATATATTGAGGCTGTTTTAGGCAGTTATCCGGCGCCTTAGCCAGAAAAGGAGTATTATCATGCCGGTGCAGGTTTTAACCAACTTATTTATTGCCTTCCTGTGGATGCTGCTGCAGGATGACTGGAGCCTTTTGACCTTTTTAGCGGGCTACCTGGTTGGTTTGTTCATCCTGTTCCTAGTGCGGCGCTATATGGTAAATGAATTTTATCCGGTGTCTTTAATCAAGCTGGTTAACTTGTTTCTCGTGTTCATACATGAATTACTTATTTCTGGCATCGTGGTAGCCAAACAAATTCTGCAGCCCCGGCTTGATATAAGCCCTGGTATATTCAGGCTGGAAACTGATTTGGAGGGTGATGCCGAAGTTACCCTGCTGGCACTGCTCATAACCTTGACCCCCGGCTCGGTGGTGATCGAGATTACCCCCGATAACAAGTCCCTTTATATACATGGACTGAATGTGCCGGAATCGGTTGACGCCGTTAATAAGTCCAAGCTGAGATTTGAGGAAAAGATAAAGAAGGTGACCCGTAAATGATGGCGACTATCTTAAATTGCGCCCTGTTTCTCATTGTATTTTCCATTTTGGCCACCATATTTCGTCTGGTCCGGGGACCCTCCCTCCCGGATCGGATCCAGGCCCTGGATATGCTGGGCATCAACATAATTTCCGCCACGGCGGTCTTTTCGGTTCTGATCAGAAGCAGCGCTTTCTTCGAAGTGATCCTTTTGATCGGGATTCTTTCTTTCGTCGGTACCATAGCGTTGGCCAGGTTTATCGAAAGGGGCTTTGTAATTGAACAGCATTCTGAATGAGGGATTTACCGCCCTGATTATTCTCCTCGGCAGCATTTTCAGCTTAATCAGCGCCATTGGATTGCTGCGCTTGCCGGATGTGTATACCCGCGCCCACGCCGCCTCCAAAAGCTCCACCCTGGGCGTATTGTTTGTTTTGTTAGGCACCTTTCTTTTTTTCCTGACTGAAGAGCAGTATTTCAGCACCAAATTATTATTGGGAATCTTCTTCGTATTTCTTACTGCCCCGGTTTCAGCCCATATGATTTGCCGCTCGGCCTATCGCTCCAGGGTTGAAATGGTTAAAACCAGCGTCCGCGATGATCTGGCGCCATACATGAGAAGCAAATGATGTCATGCCTCCCGCCGGAGTCAGGAAAGAATGCCTCCGGCCTTGAAGCAGCAGGCATTTTGATACCGGAGCTGCTGGATTAATTACCTTTTCGCTGTGCTATAATAACTAAGATGAAATCCATAAACACCCTTAAAGAAGTCTTTATATCGTCACTTCCGCTGGCCATAATCATCATAATCATTTGTGGCTTCGTCGCTCCGATGGAAAGCACTTCCGATTATGTAAAGCTGGTGGTGGGGTATTTAGGCGTAGTAATCGGACAAGCCCTTTTTTTGGACGGACTGGATATCAGTATTCTGCCCATAGGAAAATTGGTGGGCAGCTCACTGATCAAGTTGCAAAAAGCGGGTCTCATAATCTTGTCCGGCTTTCTGTTCGGACTGATGGCGACAGTTGCCGAACCGGCCCTTTGGGTATTGGCCAAGCAGACCAACATGATAATGGAAGGCGTCAACGAAATAGTATTCGTATGGGTTCTCAGCACGGGCATAGGAGTTTTCGTCGGGTTTGCCCTGTTCAGAATCCTGAAAGACCTGAATATTAAAGTAGTCTTCACGGTACTATATCTCTTTATATTCCTGATTGTCCCTTTTGTTCCCCAGGAGTTTGTCGCTTTGGCTTTCGATGGCAGCGGGGCCACAACCGGGGATGTTTCGGTGCCATTTATACTCGCGCTGGGTTTGGGTATTTCAGCCACCATGTCGAAACACAAAACCAATGAAGATACTTTTGGCATAATTGGGCTGGCCTCAGTGGGTCCGATCCTGGCTCTGTTCGTTTACGGCATAGTTTTAAAATCAGGCTACGGCGGAACCCTCCCGTCCGCCGGGATATATAATCCGGGATCATTGGGAAGCCTGGGCGAAATAGTCTGGGCCAATATGGGCAGCGTAGCCCTGGCCCTCTCCCCTATCGTGATTGTTTTCTTGCCGTTTCAGCGTTTTCTGATTAGGCTTTCCCATGGGGAGTTTACAAAGATCCTGCTGGGAACGCTCGTCGTATACGTAGGGCTGCTCATATTTTTGTCGGGAATTGACTTCGGCTTCGCTTTCGCGGCCAAATACATCGGGGAAGTATTTTTGGACGCCGCCCGCCCTGACTGGTTTAAATGGCTGCTGCTGGGGGTGGGGTTTGTGTTGGGCATGGCTATAACCCTTTCCGAACCGGCGGTAACCGTACTGGGAAAACAACTTGAAGAAATAACCAACGGTCATATAACGGAACTGGCCATACGCCTGACCCTGGCGATAGGCATAGGCTTTGCGGCATTGATATGCATGGTGAAGATTCTGACCCAAATAAATATCCTCTGGTTTTTAGCTCCGCTTTATGCTATAGCATTGATAATGCTTAGATTCTCATCCAAGCTATTCGTGGGCCTGGCCTTCGATTCGGGCGGCGTCACCGGGGGAGCGTTGACATCAGCGTTTTTGACCCCGCTTACGCTGGGAACGGCACAGGCGGTAGCCGCTTCAGCGGGACCCAGTGCCCAATCTGTTTTGACCAATGGATTTGGAATAATAGCCTTTATCTCCGTAACCCCTCTGATCGCCGTGCAGGCTTTAGGCATAATTTACGAAGTACAACTTAGAAAAGCCCAGAAACTAATAACTGAAGCCGAACGAGCGGAACTGGAAGAATTGGCTTCCCTGGCCGCTCATACCGGGAGAACAGAACTAGGCGACCCGCAAACAAATTAAAACTTACTATGTGGGCAAGAATCACGGAGGTACATGAAAGTGATGAATCATTTAGGCGGAGTAGTATTTCTGACTGTGATAGCCGGAAGAAAACAAAAAATCGCCTTGCTGGATGCGCTGGCGGAGATGGGGGGGCGGCTGGTAAACGTCGTGTACGGCCGGGGCACGGTCGATGCGAGTTACCTCAAATGCATACTGGGGATGGTACCGGAAGAAGAGAAGGTGGTAATAACCTGCCTGCTGCCGGGGGAAAAAACCGATGCAGTTATGGAAATGCTGGTCAACAAGTTCCGTTTTGACAAGCCCAACACAGGAATTGCCTTTACCTTAGCAGTTGAAAAGCTATCAGTTTAATTGGGGGAGATTATAAAAATGGAAGATGAAAAAAACCTAAAAGCCCTCTACATAATTGTCAACGCCGGATTCGCCGACGATGTGGTGGAGATCGCGCGCCGGGCAGGAGCCGGCGGAGGGACGATCATTAACGCTCGCGGCAGCGGCCCGTTGCACAAATCGATTTTGGGTATCACCGTAGACACCGAGAAAGAAATAGTGTTAAGCGTCGTAAACGGGGTTACGGTCGAGAAAATTATGGCCGCCATCAAGGAAAAGGCGGGCTGGAACTCCCCCGCCAACGGCATTTGCTTCATTATGCCGGTGGAAAAATGTTGGTTAAGCAACAATAACGTATCGTTAATCACCCATGCTGATTAATCCATTGCTCAGGCAGTTGATATCCGGTTCGATGCGGGGGAATCGGTAGGAGAATCGGTCTGACATTGACGCTGGTCCTGAAGTGACATCCTATTCTGGGCCGCGGGTTGCGGCATCAAGTCATCTTCGCAGCCCGGACCGTCAACCGCACAGCTGGCCCATGAATAAACGGCCGAACGGGGAGCAAGATTAATCCCGTGATTTTATAACCAGAACCGAGGATAGTCAGGGCGGATGTTTGATCCGCCTTTTTTCATGCCATATTTGGCCATCTTGCACATATAGATTAGTTAAAGCAAAAACACCGGGCATAATAAACTGGAGGTCGATATAATGACAAAAACGCGTAACGTCTATCCCGGCGGCAACACCTGCCGCGGGTTCCATTCCTTTTACGACCATATAGTCCCTCCGGATGCTCCCCAAAAAATCATCCTTAAGGGTGGTCCCGGGACCGGCAAGTCTACTTTTATGAAGTCGGTGGCCGCCGATCTGGGCCAAAGCGGTTATGATATCGAATACCACTGGTGTTCCTCGGACAACGATTCTCTGGACGGGATGGTAGTTGGCGATCAAAAGGTCTGCCTGTTGGACGGAACCGCTCCCCATATTGTTGATCCCCGCTATCCCGGGGCCGTCGATCATATAATTAATCTGGGGGATTTCTGGGATCCAGCCGTCATCCAGGCCGGCAAACCGAAAATTATCAGCCTGACTCAGCAAATAAGCATGCATTTTCAGCGGGCCTACAATCGTTTACAGGAAGCCAATTGTGCCTGGTGGGAGTGGGGTTCTTTTATCGGGCCGGCTGTCGATTCGTCTATTGTAAACCGGAACATATTGGCTTTAACCGATGACTTTATCCAGAACACCCCTAAATCACAACGCCCTCCCCGTCGCCTGTTTGCCGGCGCCATCACTCCTGGCGGTACGGTGACCAGGGTGGAAACCCTTATTGACAGTACCTGGTCGGTCTTTGCCGTACAAGGCAGTCCCGCCTCGGGGGTCAAGGACCTGTTCCGGCATATTGAGAGCATGATCACCCTTAACAACATCTATGCCGAAATCTTCCACTCCCCCTTCGATCCGGCCAACCTGGACCTCATCCTGATCCCGGCCAGCCAAACCGCCATCCTTGATGTCAGCGGACATGTGATCGATTATGAGCAGAACCTGAACCTCAAGCAATACAAGCGCATTCTGGATTTCGACCAGTTGCTGGACTCAGCCGCCACAAATGCAGTCCGCGACCGGCTGGACACCACCCGGGACCGCTTCGGAGAGGGTATCCAGGCAGCCGTCCGGCACATCCAAGATGCCAAAGCCCTGCATGATGAATTGGAGGCGTTATATGTACCCGCCATGGATTTTGACGCTGTGGAAGCATACCGGCAGGTCCTGGTTGAGAAACTGATGACTGATCTGGCCACCAGCCGGTGTTGATTTTTGCCTCAAACGGAGATCCCAAAGATGATTTGTGGATTTCTCTTCAGTCTGTGCCTTATGTACCGTGTCTCATGGCTCAGTGAACCTGATCAATCCACCTGCCACGGGGATGACAATGATGGTGATCACCCCTGCATGGGGTTGACTCACGGCAGCTCTTACTGGTGATATTCTGACCATCGCTTCCAATCTCTCGAGATTATTGCAAAGCCCATGCCGAGCACATCACAAATAAGAACCCCCGCCTTTCCTGGTCCCAGCGGGGGTTCTTCGATATCATGGCACTACAAAAAGCATTTTTGTTCCGGTGATCAATCACCGCAGGCTAATGAACCTTGTTCTCCTGTTTAGCCTTCTCGGCCAACCACTGCTCGGCGGCAAAATTCAGAGCCAGGGTCCGCAGGTCTTCCCATACATAATCATCTGCGATCAACTGGCGCACATCCAGTTCCTTGAAGTATTCGCCACATTCCTGGCAGACCACCATCTCCACACCGGGAAACTCCTCATTTTGCAGATATATCTGCTGTTTCAGATCGGTGCTCCCGCAAAACAGGCAACCAGTCCTTCTTACCGCCCATTCATAGCTGCAGGTATGGCAAAACATGATTCTCTGCCCATCGGGTGGGGTTATGCAGGCCAAGGCGGCCCTTTCTCCACAGACCGGACACAGCACAGAAGTGGAGAAATCAACTGACTCGGTGCCAATTTTCTCGTAAGCCATCTGACTGGCCAGCTTGGCAACACCACTAAACGCCAATTGAAGACGGGTCAGCAATTCTGCGTCCGCTATGCCCTGGCCGCCTCGGAATTGGTCCCATAAGGCACGCAGATCAGATTTGGGGATTTCCGCCTTAGCGGCAACATTCAGTCTCTGCCAGAGTTCGATGATTGCTTCTGAAGGCAGATTCAAAGCCGGCAAATAGGGCGGCTCTTCAGCCAAACCAAGCTTATCAAGCCAATAGGTGCCTCTCTCTTTCCGCCAATCTTCCACAACTTGTTTGAGCAGCAGGTACTTCTGGTGAGCTTGGGCCAGATTACCGTCATCCACGGTGACTGACTTACGGTTTTTGGTATCCATCAAAATCTCCCTTCAGGTCTTATACCGGATTAATATACTTTACCCGGCTTGCTCTATTTTACCATTCGCTTTCATCTCATTGTACCAAGCCTCATAATGCTCGTAGGCAAATTTCTCCGGGATATACCCGTGGAACATTCCCCCCAGGGCCTGGTTGGAATCGGGGTGGAGAACACCGAGATAGAAATGGGCTAGAAACACGGCCATTATCAATAAGGCCAAGCCGGAATGGATGGGATAAGCCCATTGCACCAGCCACTGAGGCATGGCGCCAGCAAACCACATGATGTATCCGCTGACGGCGATACCCAGCAAACCAGTGATCATCAACATTGAGTTCAATTTCTCTCCGCCGTTGTACTTGCCTTGGGGAGGGAAGGGTTTGTGGCCGCCTAGAAATTCAATAATGAAGTTCTTGGCGTGGCCAAAGTCGTCTTTCGTAAAATGGAAACTGGTTTTGGCCCAGGACCGCAACTCAGGTCCAACCAGGAAGAATATAACTATGGATGCGGTGAATATACCCGCTGCCCAACGATGGATATCACGGGAGACCTGAATGCCACCGAAGATGTTGGAGATGGGTTGCAGCCATGAAGTGACTATCGCCGCACCGGTCAATCCCAACAGGATGAAACATACGGCATGAATCCAATGGAATGCCCGTGTACCGGCGGTAAAACGAAATACTTTACCATTCATTCTTAGTGGCCCCCTTTCTCATCATGGGTTTCTGCAATTTTCTTGGCGCGATCACGGTAGTTACCCATGGCAAAGTTGGAGAAGACACCAGCGGCCACGGCCAGCGCCGCTCCACCAATAGCAACTCCTCCCAGAGGATGAACGATGTTCTTCCAAAGGGACAGGGATATCGGTTTATTGGGATTGGCGATCAAGCCGTATACATTGGGATCGTCCAACAGCAGATACAGATAGGTGGTACCTCCCATGAACTTATCACCATACAGCTGGGCTTTGGGATGTTCCTTTTTAACTTCGGCCAGCCGCTCCGTAGCCATGAGTTTGATCTCTGTCGGGCTGCCAAAATGCAGCGCTCCTGGCTGGCAAGTATGAACACAAGCTGGCTTGAGGCCGTTTTCGACTCGGTCAATGCAACCGGTACATTTGGTTGTCTTGTGGATCTCCTGGTTGGTCTTGGGCACGCCCCAGGGACAGTTTACCACGCAGTAGCCGCAGCCGATGCATTTCTCCTGGTCGATTATGGTATATCCTGATTCGGTCTTGAAAATCGCATCCGACGGACAGGCTGCCATACAGGCCGGATCAGCGCAATGGAAACACTGCAGTTTTAACATCAGCCATTGCATCTTGCCCTCTTCCGCTTCGTACCTTTCCGTCATGCGGATATAGGTCCACCGGTCCGGGGTAAAATCTGCCTGAGCCTGGTAACTGCTGATCAGTTGGGTCTTTTCCGCCGGCAAGTCATTCCAGGCCTTGCAGGCAACTGAACAGGCTTTACAGCCGGTACATAAGGAAGTATCAATAAAAACCATCTTTTGTGTTGTCATCGTTATGCCCTCCTTACATTGACGAGGCATACTTTATACTCGGGGGTCCCGGCTCCGGGATCCAGAGAAGCCATCGTCAAGACATTCGTACTCGGACCAGGACTCAAGCTGGCGAAACCCCAGCTCCAGGGCATACCGATGGTCTCTTGTTCTTTTCCATTTACCTTGTAGGTCTGGAGCCGATCAGTGACCAAGGCGTGAACTTTTACAGAACCCCGGGCATTGAATACTTCCACTAGATCTCCGTCCTTGATTCCCAGCTTTTTGCCCAGGTTTTTACTCATCTCCGCAAACGGTTCCGGCATTATTTCATTCAGGAAGGGTATATTGCGGGTTATGCCGCCGGCACAGAAGTGTTCGGTGACACCATAGGTTGTCAATACATAGGGATACTCCTCGACGGTGCCGATCAGTTTGGAGATGACCGGGGCCATGGGACTCTTATCTACATTGGGATGCAAAATATTGGTGGTCGGGCTTTCCGTGGGTTCGTAGAATTCCGGCATCGGTCCATCCACCAGCATACCGGCCACCCGAGCCGGGATCGGCGCTAAACCGTCGGTCGGAGCTACGGCTGGAACTCCCGCAGAGTATTTGGCAGCGAACAGGCGGCCAACCCCTTCCGGGTTCATGCGGAAAGCAATCTTTCCTTCAGGAGTATCGGGCCCTTTGGTCTTATCGGGCACATCGGCTCCGTCATTGCCGACCCATTGTCCCTTGGCGGCATCCCACCAGATCAGGGCACGCTCCGGATCAAGCGGCTGTCCTTTTTCGTCGCAAGAAGCCCGGTTGTAGAGTATGCGGATGTTGCCCGGCCAGGAAAAGGAGAAGTTCCGGTTCAAACCCAAGCCGCTGGTGTCCTTGGCCCCTCGTTGAGCAGCCAGGTTGCCTTTGCCGGTTACCCCTGCGTAAACCCAACATCCGGTCGATACCGTCCCGATCGGTGCCGCCAGGTAATCAGCCAGGGTAGGAGTAAGTTCACCGGTAAGCTCATTATAGCCATTAAGCTCATCCAGCACTTTCTTGGGATCGGCAACCGGGCCATAATCCCACCGTGCCTTCAGTATCGGCTCGTCTTTGGAGTCGGTGCTGCCTTCATACAGATGGCGGATCTCGCGGAAGAGTTCATCGATAATATCCAAATCGGGCAAGCAGTCGTTGAGAGGCGGAAGGGCTACCTCTTTCCACTGGATCAAACGGGAGGAGTTGGTCATGGTCCCGGCCTTCTCATACACGAAAGCCGCGGGCAGGAAGATAACTTCCGTCTGAACGGTCGTGGGATCCACCCCCGGCCGGCGCCAGAACTGGGCCGTCTCAGTCTCATAAATGTCCACATCGACAAACATTTCCAGCCTGTCATAAGCAGGCCCGACCATTCCACAGTCAGGTATAGAGATCAGTGAGTTGGAACCGACGCTCATGATCATCTTGAACTGGTCGCCCATCTTTTCATACATTTTTACGAATGTGGGTGCGTTGGCCGGATTGATCTTGGGCAACCATTGATAGCCATATTCATTGGCCTCGGTTGCATTGGCACCGTACCAGGCTTTGAGCAAGGCTACAAATGGTTTGTGGGCGGCAGCTCCGTACTTGACCGCATAATCACGCAGCGTAGCCGCAGTGTTGTCAGCGTGGGCTATATAGCCAGGCAGCTGACCGATAAGGTTGGCCATGTCGGTCGAACCTTGAACATTGGGCTCACCCCGCAGGGCCTGGACGCCCCCGCCGGCCTTACCGATGTTGCCCAATAGCAGCTGGATAACAGCATAACAGCGGATGCCCTGCACTGCAGTGGTGTGCTGGGTCATACCCAATGCATATAGGAAGCTCCCCGGTCTGTTAGCGGCGAAAGTGTCGGCTATTTCCTTGATTTTCTCCGCTGGAATTCCGGAGATATCCTCAGCAACCGCCATGGTGTATCTCTCGTAGTGTTTTTTGAGCAGGGAAAATACCGTATCCGGCTCGTTCAGGCTGGCGGCGATCACTGGTTTGTTTTCGGCATCCAGTTGATAACCCCAGCTGGCATTGTTATATTTCTTGGCCTTCTCGTCGAAACCGGAAAACAGACCGTCTTCGAACTTGTAATCGGGACGGATCTTATGGTAGGCATTGGTAAAGTTCTTCAGATAATAATCATCGTAAAGCTTTTTCTCAATAATATAATTGATAATAGCGCCCAAATAAGCGATATCGGTGCCAGGACGGATTTGGGCAAAAATGTCTGCTTGGGCAGCGGTCCGGGTAAAGCGCGGATCAACAACGATCATTTTAGCGCCTTTGGCTCGAGCCCGATTGATCCATCTCATGGACAGGGGATGGTTCTCTGCACAGTTGCTGCCGGCAATTAAGAAACATCTGCTGTTCTGCATATCCTCCCAGGAATTGGTCATCGCACCACGGCCAAATGAAGGTGACAAACTAGCCACCGTGGGGCCGTGTCAGATGCGGGCCTGGTGTTCGTGATACGGTATGCCCAGCTGAGTGGAAAACTTCTTGAGCAGATAGCACTCCTCATTATCGATCTCAGCCGATCCCAGTATTCCGATGCCCTCTGTCCGGTTAACGGTCACGGTTTTTTTGCTCCCATCAGCCTGGGGTACCTCTTCAGAGACCACAAAGGTTTTATCCCGGAGTTCTTTCATTTTCTTGGCAATACGCTGGATAGCATCATGCCAGGTTATCTCTTGCCATTCGGTGGCTCCCGGAGCGCGATACAACGGGGTTTTAGGACGGTGCTCCGCATAGGCTACCTGTTCCAGACTGGAAGCCTTGGAACATAGCGTACCCTCATTTACGGCGCTGTCCGGATCCCCTTCCAGGTGAATCAATTTTCCGTCCTTGATGTGCAACAGCATACTGCATCCGCACGAACAAAAGTGGCAGATACTGGTTATCTTCGTACTTCCCTCGATCTTCAAGGCGAACCCCCGGGATTCCGCTGCTGCCACATCCAAGCCCAGGCCAGTTGCGAGTACAACTGCTGATGCGCCTGACAACTTCAGAAACCCACGACGAGATATCTGCATCTCATCTCCTCCTTTAAAAAAATACTGAAACATCTTTACTTCAGTTTCACCATGACAGGTTGGCAAGAAATCTACTACTGCCTGATTTGCAATCGATTATCGTCCCCGGCAGTATGATGGCCACTCAGCCAAATCTCCCAACATTCGGATCCTTCGAACGGATTCCGGCAATGAAACTGTCATCACTTAAGGAATGTCCCCCCCCCCTTGCACAAGTATCGACGCACGGCCTCACTACACGTAAAGGACCTCAAGCAGTAATGAAAACTCCACTCGTAGGGCGCAGTGAATCAATTAATCTGGTCATCGCCGAGGCATAAAAAAAACCACTACCTCAAAATGCCCTTTTGCCAATAGACAGCATCCTGCCAATTGGCATTCACAGGGCTCCTTTCCAGTAATGGGAGGCTAGTCCGTTTCCAGACTAACCCTTCGGCTTTGATATCGTGGCATCGGCTTTAGATAGCAAGCTCGGAGCTCTTCTTTTATTGACACACAGCCCTCATAGGAAGAAAAAAGCTAACACCTTCACCTCCTGCTGAGTTTGTCAACGCCTAAGGGATATGATTCGATACCAATTCAATAAATCCTGCATTTGGGCCTTATTTTATTTTAACTCCAATGACAATTTTTCTTATATTACGACGATTTATAGCAACGATCACATATATTGATGGATTGCCAATTCTATGCTGGCTTGACCGGTACTGGGAAAGAATTGAATCATAACATTCCCAACCGGTTGCTGCAGGAGAATCCCGCAGGCAGGGCAATAAACAGCATTGGTACCTGTTTCGTGTCAGAATGGCTGGTTCGGCCCTTCCCTTCAGTAGTATTTATGCAGCCATGTCCCACAAGATTCTCATTTGGATAAAAATCGTTAAAAAAGGATACCCGTTTGGGTATCCCTTGGATTCTGGATGTTCAACCTCACATACCTTTCTACCTGGTCATCAGCTGGGCGGCGGTATACTTGGCCCGCTCCAGCACCTCTACCTCGTCGAAGGACCTGATCACCCGGCTATGCATGACAATCCGCCCGTCTATGATGACGGTGTCGACATCGGCCGCCTGACCGGAATAGACCAGATTGGCGATGATGTCGTAACGGGGTATGCAATGGGGTCCATCTACCTTGACCAGGATCAGGTCGGCCTTCTTGCCCGCTTCCAAGGTGCCAATTTTATCTGCCAGGCCCAAGACCCGGGCTCCATGCACGGTGGCCATCTTGAGCGCCTGGTAGGCTGGCAGTACGGTAGGATCCATGCTGCTGACTTTATGCAGCAGGGCGCAGCTGCGCATCTCTTGCATCATGTCCAGGTCGTTGTTGCTGGAAGCCCCGTCCGTGCCCAGAGCTACCGCCACTCCGGCCTGCAGGAGTCTGGGCACCGGAGCGATACCGCTGGCCAATTTCATATTGCTCTCCGGATTATGGGCCACCCCCACCCCTTTGCGAGCCAGTATCTCAATGTCTTCATCAGTCAGGTGAACACAGTGAGCTGCCAGGACCGGGTGTTCGAATAATCCCAGGCTGTCCAGGTGGGCAACCGGTGTCAAACCATAAGTCTGCAGGCTGTCCGCCAACTCGGAAGCTGTTTCCGCCAGGTGGATATGCATTCCTACCCCCAGTTCACCCGCCAGGTCGGCAATCTTACGCAGATACTCAGGCGGGCAGGTGTAAGGTGCATGGGGGCCGAGATTGAATCTTACCCGGCCGTGATCCGATTTGTTCCATTGTTGTATTAGTTCCCGGCTCTCCGCCAGGGCCTTCTCAGCCTCCGGACCCACTCCTATCAGACCACGGGACAGCAAGGCCCTGATTCCGGTCTGCTCTGCAGCCTGTGCCACCCGGTCCATAAAGAAATACATATCCGCAAAACAGGTGGTTCCGGACCGGATCATTTCCACAATGGCCAGCATGGTCCCCCAATATACATCTTCCCCGGTCAGCTTGGCTTCCAGGGGCCAGATCTTTTTCTCCAGCCATTCCATCAAAGGCATATCGTCGGCATAACCGCGCAAGAGCGTCATGGCCGCGTGGGTATGGGAGTTTACGAACCCGGGCAAGGCAACCAGATTGGTACCGTCTATTATCCGTTCGTAATCGCCTGCCGGCGCCTGTCCCGCTGCCACCTGCCTGATTTCATCCCCGGCTATCTCCAGATAACCTTTCTGGATAATAAAATCATCAGCGGTCATGGGGATGATGCCGATATTTTTGATCAGAAAACTCATAAAGCGCCTCCTGTTGGTGTTATTCTCTAAAGGCCGCCGCCGTTGCTATTCTTTGGTTTGCCCGTAAGCAGCAAAACCCCGGTGCAGCTTTTCTATCTCCCTTGGGTCGAGAGTATGGATCTGACCCAGACCCTGGGCCAGCAAGGCGATGCGAGCGGTTTCCTCGGCGATGTAACAAACCCGCAAGGCCGCTTCGATATTCCTGCCTACCCCCACCATACCATGATTGGCCATCAAAACCGCCACTCCCGAACCAAGAGTCTGGACCACATTATCGGCCAACCGGGCGGTCCCGCAAATGGCATAGGGCGCGGTCCTGATCTCATGGCCGATAACCTGGGCGGTTTCCTCCAGGATAACCGGTACCGGCAAGCGGGCTACCGCAAAGGCAGTCAGATGCGGACTGTGTACGTGTACCACCGCATTGATATCAGCTCGATGTTGGTATATCCGCGCATGGGTAGGTGTCTCCACCGAAGGCTTCCATATGCCCTCTACGGTTGCACCGGACCAGTCCACCATGACTATATCCTCGATGGTCATGGTATCGTATTTCATACCGCTGGGGGTGATCAGAAGATAGGGTTGATCAAGTACTCTCACGCTGACGTTGCCCCAGGTGCCGACCACCATATGGGTTCGGGCTATGGTCTGGGCGGTCCTCAGGACCTCCTGGCGCTGCTGCAGATACTGCATACGGCTACATTCCTTTAACCTTTATTAAACTATCCCGGTAAGGCGGGTGAATTACTCCTGCCTCGGTGATGATCCCGGTTATTAATTGGCTGGGGGTTACATCAAAGGCGGGATTATATACCTCGACTTCCGGCACGGTAATGTAAATCCCGCATATCTGGCGCACTTCATCCGGGCCGCGTTCCTCGATAGGTATCTGCTGGCCGGACTCGATGTTCATATCCACGGTGGATAGCGGCGCGGCTATATAGAACGGTATGTGATGGTAAGCGGCCAATACTGCCAAGGCGTAGGTGCCGATCTTGTTGGCCGCGTCCCCGTTGGCGGCGATCCGGTCGGCTCCCGCTACCACCACATCCACCTTGCCCTGTTGCATAAGGGAGGCAGCCATGCTGTCAGTGATCAGACTGGCCGGTATTCCATCCTGCCGCAGCTCCCAGATGGTAAGCCGGGCGCCCTGCAACACCGGTCGGGTTTCACAAACCCATACCTTTTCGATGCGCTTCACCTTGTGAGCCGAACGGATCACCCCCAAAGCGGTACCATATCCACAGGTAGCCAGAGCCCCGGCGTTACATATGGTCAAGACCCGAGCCTGATCCGGCAGCAGTTGTACCCCTTGCTCCCCCATGGCCAGGTTGGTCTGGATATCCTCCGCGCATATCTGTTCCGCTTCCTGCCACAACCGCTTTCTCAACTCTTCCGAGGAAATGTCCGGTTTTAACTCAAAAACCTGTTTCATTCGGTCAATGGCCCAAAAAAGATTGACCGCCGTGGGCCGGGAATTGGCCAAAGACCTGCTTACTTCTTCCCAATAAGGCAACCGCTGGTCAGGATCATCCGGGGCTGAATCCATAGCCAGGGCGATCCCATAGGCGGCTGTCACCCCTATCAAGGGGGCCCCCCGGACCTTTAGCTCCTTGATGGCGGTCACGACTTCCCGGTAATCGGATAAACATTCATATTCGAAACGGGCCGGGAGAAGGTTCTGATTCAGAATACATACAGCCCCATTTTCACGATAAATGGTCCTGATCATGATCCGCTCGATCCTCCTTGTGGGGCGATACTGCTGCAAACGCAGTCCCGCGGTCCGCCCAGGTATTTCAAGCTCTCCTTTATCAGGTAGCGGACATCATGCATGCTGTTTTTCATTACTTCCACCACCTCAGCATGGGTAAGGATGTGGGGGGCAATGCCGGCTGCATGGTTGGTCACGATGGAAATATTCCCGTAGCACATGCCCAGTTCCCGGGCCAGGCATACTTCCGGGACACTGGTCATCCCCACCAGGTGCCCGCCCAGCATCTTGAACATGTTTATTTCCGCTGCGGTCTCGAAGCGCGGGCCTTCAGCGCATACGTAGGTGCCGCCATTATATATCTTGAGGCCAATCTCCTGACCGGCCTTCTCGATGGCTTGCCGGACGGACGCACAATAGGGCACGGTCATGTCACAGTGGAACACGCCCTGGTCGCCGCCTTCGAAGAAACTGGTTTTCCGGTTCTTGGTGAAATCCAGGAACTGGTCGGCCAGGACATATTCCCCTGGTCTGCGGTCCAGGTGCAGCGACCCGACCGCGGCTGTCGCTATTATGATTTCCACCCCCAACTGTTTGAGGGCCATGATGTTGGCCCGGTAATTGACCAAATGGGGCGGCACGCTGTGCTTCACTCCATGACGGGTAATAAAGGCCACCTCCTGGCCCTCACTCTTCCCGATAACCACTTGGGCTTCGCCAAACGGAGTAGATTCCATGATTTCCCTGGTTTCCTCCATTAGCCGGGGGTTATAAATGCCGGTTCCCCCTATTAAACCAATTCTGGGCATGTATTATTACCTCACTTTCAGGAGTCTAT
>CAZOMS010000020.1:0-22443 GCA_964580805.1 uncultured Syntrophomonas sp.
GCCTACTTTACGCTCAAGTTCGGCGATATGCTCTTTACTTTGTTTTAGTTCTTTATCGGCTTCAGAGGGCCCTTTCATAAATACCTCTGATGCTCGTTCCAGGAACTCTTTCTTCCAGCGGGAAATAACCACTGGACTAATCTCGTACTTGGCTGCTATTTGATTGACTGTTTCTACTTCTGAGAGAATTTCTAGTACAACCTTGGTCTTGAATTCTGGTGTGTAATTGTTTCTTGCTTTCATGGTGTTAGTATAACTTAGATTTTGAATTTTTTGTCTCACCCTATGGGAGCATCATATGTCACCGGACAATAGATCAAATTTCTCATCCTTTTCCAGCTCAATGTAATTCCGGAATTTGGAGTCTACAATTAACTTTGTTCTGATTGCGATTTCTCTTATTGATTGCCATTTTTCCTCAGATACATAAAATGGATTATCTTTTTCTAGAATTTCATTTGGTGATCTGTTAGCTAAGCGTTCAAAGTACGATAACCTCGCCCCACGCCAACCTAGTATGGAAAAGATGAGATAACCAACTAGGATTATCAGATAGTCAAGAAGGAAGTTATTCGAACTACTTAATATTTCTTTGCCTTTTCCATTTTGATGGGATACAGCAATATCTTTAAGTAGGACAGGATCTTGAGACTTGATTATTATGCTGATATTAGCTTCTGGGGGAAGTTGCGGGTATATTATTTCCAACTGGTTTTCAGTGTTAAATACCTTTTCCGTATCACCTAATGAATATTTCAATAGTTCGTATGTAATGTTGTTACCTTTGATTTTCACAGTGATATCATTAGCAGCCTGATTCCCAAAGTTCTTTATATCCAGTTGTTGGACATTATTAGAGACATTTGACATGCTGACTGGGATCGGGCCTAGCAATGAATACTTAATATTAGGTGTAGCGATTGTAACATAGTAAACAAGGAAACCTGCTGCAACAGAAATTAGTAAAGCCCAGAGCGAATTTTTGAAAAATCTCATTCCTACCCCCCTATTTAGTAAACCTAAGATATTTATTGTAAACTCCCCTCACCTACCCATAACCTTCCTCACCAAGGGCAGAAGCCCTGTCTTATCCAAGCCGATACGAATGAATCTTTTCGCAGACTGTTTTGCCCCTAGCCCCCCATACTTTTTGAGGATATACTCAATGCCATTGGCATGGTATTCCTTCCAGAACTGTTCGCGATAAGGGGAAGCCTGAGACGGCGCCTGCAAATTGTGCTGCAGACATTCGCACGTATTGCTGGTCCGCCATTCGATTTGCTCTGCTAAATTGCCAAATAGGTTCTTGCCTTTAGGTGAATTAATTAATACGAGTGAAACACCCTTGTTGTCATCAAAGTCAGGCATCGACCGTTCAATGCCCCAGAAGTCAGCAATGGTAATATCAGAGGGCCTAGTGAACCTGCAGAATTTGCAGTTGTGGCAAGAGGGCCTTAAAGCCGTATGGGAATAAAAGATATTCTTATAACTCTGCGATAATGGTGATTGGCTATCCTCTTTCCCATTAGCGCAAATGGCCTTCTCAGTATGTGAATGCCATCCATTTCCTTTATATCTGCAGTAATACCCAATGATCTGGCTTCTACTTTTCATTTCACAGTATCCAATATATTCCTTAAATATCAGCGGACTTGGAGTGCCGTGGCATACAATATCGCACAAAATCAAGTTTTCATATTTTTTCATCAAGAACGCGGAGAGGCCGGCATTCTGGCAGGGGGTTCCGGTAAATAAGACTGTTTGCCCGGTTTTTAGTTCTGCCTTGATGTCCGCGAACACATCGTTCAAATCGCTTTGAACGTATTTGGAGCCACGAAATCTGTTCCGTTCCTCTGTAGTTACAGCCTTTTGATGACACACCCTGTATTGGTTATCAAATGCAGCCCCGTACACGACTCCTCCAATACCCAGAACATAATCTGAAATCGCAGTGAACATCCCACCCGAAGAGCTATTCATTCTCACCTGATCATCTCGGTGTTTAACAGCATAGACCTTCGGGACATCGTAATTGCCTTTGATCTTGAAACTGCTTTTGAACGGGCAGATCTGCTGACAAAGGCCACATTGGCTGCACAATTCCTCATCGGTATGTGGATACAGAAATCCCTCGTCATCAGCTAACATGGTAATTGCATTTTCCGGGCATATGTTCAAGCAAGCGTTACACCCAGCACACTCATCTTTACTTTCGTAGGCTAACATCAGGCGGCACTTCCTCTCGCGAACACGGTCTTAATCCTATTCACAACATCAATAAATACTGGTCTATCAAAGAGGTAATTAATAATAATGACAACAATAAATGCGTAGACAGCCGTCACGACTGCCCAGTATGTCCATTCCAAAAAGTTACGGCAGTCAATCTGAATATACTGTACAAAAGGCAGACTTATCAGACCAAAACACACAAATACCCTTACTATCCGATAAAATGAATCCCTCACTCTGAGTTTGGTTAGCTTGCGAGGAATATAGAACAACAGATCTATGTCTCTGTATATATTGGAGAAAATAGATCCTACCAGTATGCCGGCCAATCCCCAGAACTGGACGAAGATCACACCACCAACTACTGCGATTAAGCCCTGTATAGTAACCTGTACTCTGGTTTCCCGATAAAGACCGGCTGAAATCACTAGCATACCTTGGGGTGTCTTCAAACTATAGAGAAGCCCATTTAAAGTAAACAAAAATCCAATTAAGGGTACATTGTAGTTCACATCAGTGATGCCGGCAGTATATAGCTTGATAAAGGGCATGATCAGAACCATCGTACAAGAAAAAGCCCAGCTTGTCAGGGCATAAAATATTAACTCAAATTCCTGGTACGACTTCTGCAAGACAGCCTGTTCCTTACGAGCGATCACATCTCCAAATGAGGCAGATAAGCCACTGGTAAAGATGCCTACTATACCGGATACGCCAGCCACCACCATATTGAAAATTGAATAGACGCTTATCATTTGTAATGAAGTAAAAATGGTAGCAATGATAACCGGCGCTCCTGAATGCACCGCTCCCAGTATCTGCAGGTATAGGGCATCCCAGCGTTTATTTAGCGCTTCATTATTGGGAGTCTCGCTATAATCAATGTAGGGATATCTTTGCCGCGCATATAAATAGAGGATGAGGGAACGAGCAAAGACCGAAAGCAAGGCTACGAGTCGAACCACTACAATACTCGCCCCATTAAGGGCTAATAACGCAATGATCACTGTGTTCAGGAATATGGCCACAATTGAGGCCAATGATAAAACATATAGCTTTTGGTCGGCAGTGAGCAAAGCCCGGTATTTTGCCATTGTAAAGAATTCTAATGCCCCGGACACACCCAGGATAAGAACTAGAGCACCCACTTCTACATGTGAAAGCAGCGAAGTTTTTACCAAGGCGGGATAGATTAAGGCCAGTCCCAAAGTCAGGGCTACAAAAATGTATCCAGATAAGATATAAAATCGGTTGGTGGCCGAAAGCACTCCGTTAATGTTCTTATGGTCATCTTCTGCCAAGGGCTTGTACAATGCATAGACGGCCGCACCGGCCAGCCCGGCTTCAACCAGATTGAAATAGGCAATAAACTGCGATATAGAGGTGACCAATCCATTAATCTCGGAGCCGAAGGCAACTAGAATGATTCGAGGCACAATAAAGCCGGCTGCCACAGTAAATATCTGCAAAAGCGCGGCAGTAGCAGAATTGTATAAAAAGCTCTTTGTTCTGCTCACTCTTCCAGAATCCTTTTCAGGTAGTCCAGAGAACGCTGCCTCTCCGATTCAAGTTTTTTGTTCACCTCTATATAATCAATATATTCTAAACCAATATCATTGAGATTATTTGCCACCCTTTGGTTCAATCCAAGTAAATCCAAAATGTTAGTGACCCGGGTGGAGTTAAATACGGGAAAAGCAATAAATCGTTTTTCAAACAGGATAGAAAAGGCCGTTCCATGAAACGAAGTGGTCACAATAATTTCAGCATTCTTTATTAGTCCCAAGAACTGTTTTGGACCTACATTCCTCAAATAAATATCGCCGTGTATCTTTTCCCTAGGATTTGTTGTTACAACTACAACATGATATCCGGTCTCTTGTTTCAATCTCCTTAACGCACTATTTACCTCTGAGCTGAAGATCAATGGATAACACAATATGTATTTCCTATTGATATTGCACTCGACAGAGACACCCTCCCACGCTTCCTTTTTCAGTAAAAAGACGGGATCTATGTGGACGAGACTTGCGATACCATAATTACTTTGTATAAAATCTGATGCCTCTCTCTCTCGGACCGAGATTCTATTAAAACCCTTTAGAAATTCACCGAATGCCCTTTTGTTATCTGATGGGATAGTGTAGGTTCCCATACTTGCGGCATAGGATATCCTCTTCAGGTCGCTATCACCGAATCTTAAAAAGAACATCTCCCTAATTTTTCTAGATATATTCCAGATTTGGTCACTACCAGCCAAATAGATTTCGGCTTCTGGCGGGTATTCTTTTAATTCTTCAAATGAATGGTATTTTTGTGTTAGAATCATGTCTTCATTAATCAACTTCTCAAATGCATCAAATCTTTCTTTGTATTCTTTATATCGGAATAGGATAAGTACGTTATTTTTAATTTTCGCGATGTTGTCTTTGGTAAATGATATGTTTACGCTTTGGAATATTTGTTCTTTGTCCACCCTATAATCTATAATCTCATTATTATAGCCCAATCCGATTAGCGTTTGCTGCAGCGAATATGCCTGCAACACTGCTCCATAATTATGTGCCCCATGAAAAGTTACTGTTTTAATTCTCACAATGTACTCCATTACTAATTCTTGATTAATATTATTTATAGTGTGACACTGCCATAGTGATCAGGATTGGCGGATATTCTTATGCCCTACTGCAAGGTCCATATTCAAATTCAATCATCTTGTTCTCTAATAAGCCCCCGCAAAACTCGACTAATCTCTCCGCAGCAACTTTGGGACTCCATAACTCTTCCATAGTATTAATAGCATTGGTACCTAACGTTTTTCTAAGATTAGCATCTTGAACTAACATTTCCACCTTGATGTATAAATCATTGATATCATGGTCCCTATAGACAAAACCATTTTCTCCGTTCTTTATTAAAAATGGTACAGACCCAATTGCGTGGCTTGCAACTACTGCACAACCACTATTCATTGACTCGTTAAGCACAGCCCCCCAGCCCTCCTGACGATCGCTGGTAAACAAATAAACGTTTGCCTTTTCCATGTGTGCTCTAACACGCTCGGGAGACATTGTACCCAAAAATGTTATCCGATCATTTAGCTGTAGATCAGTAACCATCTTTCTTATTCGTTCAAGGATTGGCCCATCTCCAATGAAATCAAGCTTACAATCAAGACCATTATTTTCTAATCTCTTCATAACCTCAACAGCTTTTTCAGGATGCTTCCAATCAATAAATCGCCCACACCACAAAAGGGTGATAGGATCATGTGCTTTTAACTTACATAGTTCACTAAAGTCATTTTCCTTTATCTCAGGGAAATATCCCCATTTATGAGTTTTATTCGAGTATGCGCCGATAAGTGATGCATCTGATGCCGTATAGGCACCTGCACACAGCATATATAAGTTATTGTTCCTGTAACGAGTATGCTTCTTAAACACTGAATATAAAAGCCGTGGGTCAAATAATCTCCATGCACCCTTTTTAAAGAAGCGTTCCGAATATCTAAAAGTTAATCTGTTTTGCCTCAGCCGCTCCGCAATAAACACATCAGGTGCGGAACCGATAATAACCACATCACTGTCTATTCCTAATCTCAAGGCCGAATCATAACTTATACCATCCTTATAAGAAGAGATACAAAAATCATATTCTTCATTCATGTCATGATAGCCCATTGCGAGCCTCTCCTGATGTGTTGGCTCAGTTGCAATAAACTTAAAATCTTCCCCTAGTAGCTTGATCATTTCCATACAAAAAGGCAGTTGGTGATGGTTTAAAAAATTTGAGTAGAAGCTTATTTTCATATCATCCTCACTGGCGGGACATTTCATTTATATATTGAGTTTGAGTAATATTATCTAAATTCGTTTGCCCATTATGCTGTTAAACAACATATTGTTTATTAGATTAGAGTTCCGGATAAGTTCCTAAATGGCTAACCAATAATACTCTCACTGGAGATACCAACTATTATTCTTATTACATTAGGTTTGATAAACTCTCTGTATATTTTCACAAACCTCAATAAAAATGCTAATATTCTTCTCTTTATTAACTAATAATGAAGCATTATGAGAAGCATTCTTTGACATCTCTAACGCCAACGCATCGTCATTATAAATGCGTTCAACATACTCAGCGATCATGTAGGGTGCATTGTGTTGATACAGATACCCGTCTTCCCCGTGCTTAATCCTTTCAACAACTCCTCCAACAAAGGCCGCAATAGTAGGAATCCCCATAATCTTTGCTTCACTTACTGTCTGAGAATGATTTTCAATACTTGAAGCACATACAAACACATGGGCTTTAAGATAGTGCTGGATTAACTGTTCATCATCAGGTTTACCAAGATACGTCACATGGCCCCACAACCGATATTCATCCATTAATGAGGCAATGTAATCCTCATATGTCAGAGCATAGACTTTTTCCTTGAAAGTCCGTGCTTTCTTAGGCTTGTCTAATGTGATTCTGAGTTTTGCATCTGGGTACTTTTTCAATACCTCCTTAAACCCTTCAAGCAAGTAATGAATTCCTTTAACGGGATAGAAGCTACTTTGAACTGTAAAAATCGAATGGCGCTCACATTGATCAATGGACCATTTATTATTATAAAAAACATCTCGTAGGATTTCCGGGCAATAGTGATACTCAATGTCAGGATTGATCATATGTATTACATTACGATCCCAGACAGTGCCACCGATTATATGTTTTGCTAAAGTAATAATCTTCTGTTCGTTAATGCCTCGGGCTTCAAATGCTTTCTTTTGTGATATAACATCCATGTGGTTTATCATTTCACGAACGGACTTGTGATGAGCTACCTTTTCAGGAATATCTGCAACATAGTAGCGTGAAATTGCAGATATTAACCCCTGTGTAAAAATAACCGTACTGTCGAGAAGTCCTGCTTCTTTACATGCCAAGAGCATGGCATATCCTTGCGTGTACTCAGTTCCAAATATCACCACAACGTTCGGCTTAAAATCGTGCAATATCGCTAGAAAGGTTTTCGGCTGTTGTTCATTGAATACAGCTACATCCTTATATTTGCTCGGATATGCGTAATAAGTAGTATTATTAACAACTTTCTTTGTCTCGCTGTGGTTCGAATTATCTGGCGAAACTAAAGCGACGTTGATGTTATTTTGAAGTAATCCTTCATGTATTCCAACAACCCACCCTGCACTTCTTGTATAATTGCTGTGTCCATATGCTTCTGCAAATGCAGGGATCACAGCATATGATAGTAATAAAATTCTCATTTTCTCTGCCTCATTCATAAATAGTTCTGCTCTTGTCAGCATACACTCTGTATTAACAAGAATTTCTGATTTTTCACATACTTCACGTCTTTAGGATTACTCTAGTTCGGGCTTCATTTGATGGAGCACAATATACGTCATCTTTTAGAATAAAAGCAGCAAGCGGAACCAATAAACCTATAGCGAGGACACTCCCAGTTGGATTAAGAATGGCCAATATTATACTTAATCCCAGGCTCCACAGCATAAATCCGTAATATGCTTCGGCTCGAAATGGCCTATAAAAGTACTTGTATATTTGTCTATAAAATAAAACTAATCCCACTGCTCCTACTATTCCGTATAAGGCAAGAATATCTAGAATAAAGGAATGTCCGCTTGATCTCCCTCCAAATGCAACAACACCAATGATTGGCGACGATATGAAAGCATTTATGTCATGCTGGTAAACATTCACTCTTCCTACATATGCATCAGCGGTACTCTGTTGACCCATCATCGCATCACTTATGGCAATTAATCGTTCTGAAACCGTGTAGCTTGAATGGTTGGCAGTAACTAAGAGCACATGACTTATTCCTGATCTTGCAAACATTCCGACGAAGATGATGATAAAAAAGATTATTAGGAATTTACGAAAAGAGTAGTTATAAGCAAGTAAGTATGATGATAACGAAATTAATAATAATATTAAGGCCGTAACGTACTGCGTTTTATAAACAAAATAAACCATTGGACCAATTACAATTAATAATACTATTAATGTTATTTTCCTATGTCTATGTGCAGCTATAATCATTGGAATTATGATTGGCAACAAATACGCAATGTGAAAGCCACCAATATTATTTTGATAATACTTCATTAATTGCGACTCATCTATTCCTCCAGTGGCTAGAACTTTTGAAGCAGTGGGATCCGTTGTGAGTCCATAAATAGATGTCCATGATGTAATTAATAAAAATAGTACAGAAAATAACAATAGAACTCGTGCGGTTTTACGATAATTATTGTTGAGTACAAATATGCTTATGATTAACGGTAAAATGAAGAGCGTTATGGAGTAAATCAACAGTATCAAATTTTTCAGTCCTATTTGTGTTAAATTAATATCCCTGATAATCATCATAAGCAATAAGGGGACAAAGGGAACAACAAATAATAGTGTTCTTTTAGAATAATTTCCCGTGATGACAATAAGCAGGATCAAACATACTGCGATAATATCTATATAAACTATAGAAATATAATTCATGATGGGCAGGAACTGTTCTGCTAGATAGTAACCACACACTAGTATGAACGGCAGTAGATTTGTCCCAACCTTTTTAACCACTAAAGGTTTTCTATTTGCGTATAGTGTGTTTTCTTGACTTAAGGTCGTCATTAACCTCATCCTATTCTGAATGAACTACTTTCCCCTATTAAGTTAGTTACCCTTAACCCAGTTTGGTTATCATGTTCATTATTTTTTCTGCTTGGACAACATTATTTTTAGTGGCCAGAACAAACTGTTTGGTCTCTAACCCCTTCTGATGCAGCTCTTCCCTAGATTTTGATAATACAAGCTTTAATGTTTGAGCAAGCCCGACCACTGTTTCATCCTCAATTAAATACACAAATTGCTTATATTCCTCTGGCATACCAAGCAGACAAGTTGTAAGCACAGGGGTACCGGATACCATATACTCCATGTTTTTAGACGGAAACGAGTATTTCGTATATTCCTCGTGTGTGAACCGAGGATTGACCAACAATGTAGACTTTATTTGCTCTTGAACGACAAGATTGTTCTCCACTAGTCCGAAATACTTGATATTTGGATGAGCAACGCTTATTTCTCGCAATTCGCTTTCATTATCACCGGTTCCATATATATACAATTCTGCGTCATTCAAATCCGCTTTGATAAACGCTTCAGTCAGCAACTTTAATCCATATATTTCCTTGAGTGCTCCGGCGTAGAGAACCGTTTTCTTCGGATATTTATCGTTGATATTGTTTGTTGCATGTGCCATTCTCCTATCAACTTGCCCCTCTATCACTACATAAGGTTTGTTTCTTGTATTTAGCAGATCATTCATTTGGTCTGTCAAAAACACATAAGCGTCAAATCGATCTAATATAAACATATTAACCCGGGTTATGATTCTTGTTCTAAATGGCACTCTTAGGCCATTGGTGTTGGGCCGAATTGTTGGAACATCCGTCACTATACCAACGCACTTCTTATCTGACAACCAGGCAACGACGATGGATACAATCGACACGGTAATGTCGAGAACATCAGTGATTATTATTCCCGGCCGTTTATTCGCCCATTGCATACCGTAGAATATCCCCGAAATCAAGAGGAATATCTGACGAAAAACAGGAACATTAATAAAGGGCAAGTACCGAAAATCCGTTCCTTGGTAAATTTCCTTTTCCGCAGAATAATATAATTGTTTTGATGTTTTTCTACTAACTGGTAGTGCGGAAATAACGTTAATACGGGTGTCAGGATTGTGTTTTAATCCTTCCACCATAAGCAAATGATATTTTTGAACGGCTTGCCCTGGCTTTTCCTTTGTGTTTTCAAACATTTCTTTAAATTTTAATGGGGAACAGAGTTTCGACGCATACAGTAAATTCATAAGTCTCACCTAATTGATCTTTGAGCAATAGATCTGTACGAAAACACATCCATTCCTCGTTCCAATGCTGCCCTTTTCATTTCTTCATACTTACTTCTATTGTCAATTAGATTTTGTATTTTGCGTTGAATCTCATCTACGCTGTCCTCGTACAAGAAATCGCAGTTGCCGCCAACATCTACGTGGGTTGTCCCCTCCCAGTACTTAACCATCAGGGGAATCCCTAAACCAACCACCTGCTCCCAAAATACTGAATGGCGCCCTGGGAACACAACCAAATCAGCGGCAGCAAAATGAGCATATGATTCATCGGATTGAATCCATCCAATGTATTGGACTGTTTTCCCGTCACACAACGATTCAACTGCCGTTTTTAGGTCAGGGGTTACCGAGCCAAATACGATAAGTTTAACGTCTTTTCTATTGATTCGCTTCACTGCCTTCATTAGTAATATAGTCTGTTTCTTAGCAGGGTCGATTTTACCACCAGTCATAATAAGGAAATCGTTCTCTTCACTGTTGTATTTGTCCCGGATTGATTGCCTTATTTGTGACTGCCGTGCAGCCTCCACTAGTTCATCGTCTGCGCCCATGACCAATAGCTCAATCTTGTTCCTCGGTATTTGGTACATATCGGCTAAAAATTCAACTCTTGCTGGAAGAACGCCGTAAAACTTCTTAGTGTATGGTTCGATCAATCTTGCACAGTGTCTCCAAATTATCTTGTGTAGGATATTCCTAGATAACCAATTTGAAGCACTATTAGAGAAATCAGCATGATTATCAACAAACACCTTTGTTTGCAGATTATGTTTGAGATACTTCACTATCGTTCTTATATCTAACAATTGACATCCATGAATAAATACTATATCCGGAGACTCATTTTCGAGAACTTCTCTCAAACCAACATACTTCTTTAAACGAGCAGATGTCTTAGCTCCAACGTATATTTTCAAACGATAAACCAAGCAATTATTTTCATTTACATAACTTCCGCTCTTCCCTTTGATGAGCATACCACTATCGTTTCTATGCCATTGAGAAGTAACAATAACCACATCATTTCCCATAGCCTGATGATATTTTGTCAACAGGTTATCTTGGTATGACCAACCGTCAGTATATGATAGACTTGCCAGGCATATGTGCAGTATTTTCATTGGATCTCCAGTCTAGTCGTGGATAAAGTTCAATGTCGTCCCCTAGATTCCCTTACTGTTGGACTCATTAATATTGATTCGAGGCAGGAACCAAATATTTTTATCAACGTAGTCCTTGTTCAGGCCCATAGCGTATGAAGAGAAAGCCCTTTTATACCCTGATCTTTGTGTCAGACATATGTCCCTTTTAGAACAACTGGATAAAGAACCGTAGGGGTACGCGAAATCATTAATCGGAATACCAAGCATTTCTTCTAACTCCGCTTTGGATCTGATAATTTCTTGGGCAGCGACTGAAGCATTCTGTTTTCTTAGGTTAAGATGCGAAAGTGTGTGAGCCCCAATTGTACACAAGTCACTACAAACAAGATCCTGTAGCATTCCTCGTTCAATGAAACTATTCTGATCGATAAGACCTACTGTAATAAAGCAACAATAAGGTATGTTTCTTTCTTCCAGGATTGGCACTGCATTCTGATAAATGTCCTTGTATATATCATCAAAGGTTATATATGTGTTCCGCGAATTATCTGAGTTGCTGATATGAGACAAATCCAAGAATATCGCGCCTTCGTCAACTTTCCTATTTATAAATTCTGCGAATGACTTGGCAGTAATGCTGTAGCGAGCATCCGACCACAAATGAGAATTGTTTTCTACTTGGTGGAACATATAAACGTGTCCGCAATCAGACTTATTTCTATAAATATACTCAACAATTCGTTGTTGCAACGAATACAGATAGCGTATTTCTGCCACCTCCATTTTAGCTAAACCTTCAGGCTTTGTAGGAAATGGGCACCCATGCACGTCTTACAATGTAAAACCCTAATCATTCGGACAACAAGAAAAAATAATGACCTACCAATTTCCAAGTAATCCTCGAATTAATATATAATAGAGCCGTTCATCTAATCCAAAAACCCTAGACATAAATTGAACCTTAAAATCAGGGAAATGTAATAATTGTTTCATTTTTGTAGTTGATTCAGCATAGTCTGCTACTTCTTTAAATTCTTGAAACGTGCAATATTTTGCCAATGTATTAAGAACGCCCATTAAACAACGAGAAGTTATAAATTCCGCTGATTTGTTTTTTGGGAACCTATTATGCATCTCCGTACCTAACTGTTGCATACAATCACAGTTTTGTTTCACTTTTTTTATGTTGGGAGCGGTAATAATTGAATCGGGGCGCTTTAAATAATTGTATAGTGGTTTGCGGACGTGTACGATATGGTCGGTATCAAATGATATTTTCCAAATATAATGTTGATCCCCTCCAAACAAACAATTTGTGTCCAGAAATAGGTTGTTTTTATGAATCCAATCATTTCGAAGAATCATGGTTGCTACCGCTGGAATGACGCTTCGTTTAATGTAAAGCCGTTGAAATTCTTCTCTTGGATAAACAGTAATGCCATTATCATAAGCTGGATCCTTCCATAGTTCATCTGTTTTTACTTCCTGCCAATCACAGAATGCTATGTCACACTCATACCGCTCAGCTGCATTAACCAGCGATTCAATAAATCCAGGATGTATAACATCATCAGAATCTATACTTATTACCCACTTGGTGTTTGCTATTTGAAGCCCACCATTTCGGGCAGATGGTAGACCTCCATTTTGTTTGTTTATAAGCTTATAGTTAATAGAGGATTCGGTTAGCATCTGCTCAGCAATAGCCGCAGACCGGTCCATACTCCCATCATTAACTAGAATAACGTAAAAATCCTTATATGTTTGATTAATCAGCGCTTGCACACAGTCACTAATGTATCGCTCTACCTGGAATATTGGGATAACTACACTTACGCTATACATCGCTTTACTCCAACCTTACAGTGTTTAACATAATCGAAAACCTTTATAAGAAAAAACATCAGTCACAGTAGTCGTCAGTTCGCCAATTCCATAAGCTCATCTTCTAGTAACATTGAAAAGCCCACTTTGCTAAAGTTCTCAGAATAGTATCGTTGAGCATTGTCACCCATTATCTCTATTTCATCACTATCGATAAAACGTAATATCACATCTGCCAAACCTTCATAATTCTCTGCAGCACAGCACAACCCGCACCCCGCTTCTTCAATTACCCTGGCTGTCTCGCCATTAATGGCACCGATGATTGGTTTACCGGACGCCATGTATGATTGGATCTTCCCTGGCAAGGTATACGACAAGGCCTGGTTATCTTTCAGCGTGATTAGCATAGCGCTAGCCATGGAATAATAATGAGGCATTTCTTCCACCGGCCGCCTGCCGTAAAAATGTATGTTTTCTAACCCGAAGCCTTGGGCAAGATCTTTGCAATCATCCAATTTTGCACCATCGCCGACTATATGAAAGACTATGCTCTTATGTTCACGCAATTCATTGGCGGCTCTTACAATCGTATCCACGCTTTGCATTTCCCCGATGTTTCCCGCAAAGACGAAATGAAATGCTGCGTCGTTACCCTGTTCAGCTATGGTTACTGGTTGGCCCGCCTTAACGAAAAAAAGGTCCTCCGCATATTGGGGGAGGTGCCTGATGTTCTGAGTATCCATGCTCAAGACATCAATAAAATATTCTTTGAACATACTTGATGTAACCAGGATCTTATCTGCTGATCTATATATGCTCCTGGATATGTTCAGGAATATTTCATATATGAAAGAACTTGGTGCAATTCCTCCTGCGGCTAGGCTCTCCGGCCATAAATCAAGACAGTACAACAGTATTTTTTTGTGACATTTTCTTTTATAGACTATGGCAGGTAGGGCCATTATTACCGGGGACAGTTGATTGACGAATACTACGTCAAATGAGTCTCTCAATGTTCCTGCTTTTAGGGTCCCCGACAAGGCGAAGCTCAAATAGTTGAGAAACAGTCTCAAACGCCCTTTGCCTCGGCCAATTTCAGAACACCGAATTATTTCAACTCCGTTTAGTACTTCGTTCCTTTTCCTACCCCATCGGTATTCATCGAGAACCTTACCTTCGGGGTAATTAGGAAGACCGGTCAACACTGTGACCTGATGTCCCTTTTGCACCAGGGTTTCACAAATATCTGTGATTCTGAAAGGTTCAGGATAGTAATATTGACATACAACCAGGATGTGCATCAGGCCTCTATCTCCAATATGTATAACGAGCTAATTTCCCTACCGTCCGTAATACACGGAGCGATCTCTTGTCGCCGCTGCTTCCTGGTGCGCCAGAGCTCCAGTCCCACCTTCGACCACAACCCCGGTATTGGTAAGGATGGTTAAGATAGTACCGATGATGATCTTGATATCGAACCAAAAGCCGATGTTCTTGACATACTCGCCATCGAAGCGGGCCTTGGTCTTGTTGTCGATGGTGTCCCGCCCGTTGATCTGGGCCCAGCCACTTAAGCCCGGCCGGATGTCATTGGCTCCATATTTGTCCCGCTCCCTGATCAGGTCGAATTGGTTCCCCAGGGCGGGGCGGGGACCGATAATGCTCATTTCGCCCTTTATAATGTTGACCAACTGGGGCAGTTCGTTGAGGCTAGTCTTCCTTAAGAAGCTGCCCACTCTGGTTATCTGATCGGCATGCTGGAACCGTTCGGTGGGTACATTCGCAGGGGTGCCTTCCCGCATGGTGCGGAACTTCAGTATTTCGAACCTGGTTTTATGTATACCGACCCGGTGCTGCCTAAAAAATACCGGTCCCGGTGATTCAATCTTTACGGCTACCGACGCCATTAGAATGATAGGCATCAGGACCACCAGGGCCAGGGTGGCTAGATTGATATCCAGTGCGCGTTTGATATGATTCCGGTACATTCTCACGACCTTCTTTATTATGTATTTCCCATTCTTTTTCTATAGGTTATATATATCCGTCTTATAGCGGTCCAGGTTCTGCTCCATCCAGGCGATGGTCTCCTGCAGTCCCCGGGCCAGTGTGTATTGCGGCTGCCAGCCGGTCAGCTGCGTGAGCTTGTGGTTGGAACCCAGCAGCCGGTTGACCTCGCTGTTCTCCGGCCGGAGTCGAATCTCCTCACATTCTATCCGGGCGGCGGGGTTGATCTGGCGGATCAATTCGGCGGCCAGCTCCCCGATGGAGATCTCCGTTCCACTGGCGATGTTGATCTCTCCGCCGATGGTGGCGGCGGTTTGGGCTATGGCCTGGAATCCGGCCACCGTGTCCAAAACATAATTGAAGTCCCGGGTGGGGGTCACCGCCCCCAGTTTTATATCGGTTTTACCGTCCAGCAGCTGGGTTATCACCGTGGGGATGACCGCCCGGGCTGACTGGCGGGGTCCATAGGTGTTGAATGGGCGCACGATGGTGACCGGCAACTGGAAGCTGCGATAAAAGCTCTCCGCCAACCGGTCGGCGCCGATCTTGGTGGCCGAATAGGGCGACTGGCCCTGGAAGGGGTGCTTTTCGTCTATGGGTACATATTGGGCGGTGCCGTACACCTCGGATGTAGAGGTCACCAGGACCCGGCTGGCGTTATGGTCCCGGGCCGCCTGCAATATGTTTAAAGTGCCTTTGATATTGGTATCCACATAGGAATCCGGGGAGTGGTAGCTGAAGGGTATGGCGATCAAGGCCGCCAGGTGATATACCTCATCCATCCCGGCCACGGCTTTCCTTACTCCGTTGGGGTCGCGGACGTCGCCGGCGAATATCTCGATCTCCCGGAGCTTGTCTTTGGGCAAGGTGTCCAGCCAGCCCCAGGAATTAAAGGAGTTGTAGAAGACAAAGGCTCGGACCTGGTGGCCGGCTTCGAGCAGTTTTTCAGTTAAATGGCTGCCGATGAATCCGTCGGCGCCGGTTACCAGTGCTTTCATGAGCAAGCTCCTTCTTCTTAGGCTAAATCGGTTTTGGGTCCCTGGCTATAATCTTCGTTGGCCTGCTGGTATTCTTCCGGCCGCCCGATGTCGAGCCAGTAACCGGTGTGGGCGAAGGTCCGGACGGTCTCGCCTTTTTCCATTAGGGCGTGGACCAGGTCGTCGAACCCGAAACGGGTGTCGTCGGGGATATAGTCCAGGGCTCGTTTGTTCAAGGCATATATGCCCATGCACACGTCCAGGTCATAGGTGGGTTTTTCCACGAAGGACTGGGCGGTATGGTCGGGGCCGGGTTTGATGACGCCGTAGTCCACCTTGATATTCTGGGTGTGGGTGGCGATGGTCATGATGGCGTCGTTGTTTTTGTGTTCCCAGAACAGCTGCTTGAAGCTGAGGTCGGTGAGCAGGTCGCCGTTCATGACCAGGAAATCGTCGGGCAGATTCATGATGAGCTTGATGGGCGCTGCCGTGCCCAGGGGCTGCTCCTCATGGGTGTATTTGACTCTGATGCCGAGCTTGGAGCCGTCGCCGAAATAGGCCTCGATCAGGTCCGCCATGTGGTTGACGCAGATGGTGGCTTCCCGCACGCCCTGCCTTCTCAGGTTTTGGAGCAGGATTTTCATGATGGGTTCGTCTCCTACCGGGACCAGGGGTTTGGGCAGACTGACGGTGTATGGTTTGAGTCTGACGCCTTTTCCGCCGGCCAGGATTACGGCTCGCATGCTGGTGGTCACCCCTTCCTGTGATTTAATGAGCTTCCGCTGGGCAGCTACTGCTGGGCTTAAGATTTGGGGACAGTCCCCAAGTTACTGTCTTTGATTTTGTCCCCAAGTTACTAGCCTGTTGTGCTGGGGCTACTAACTTGATGACACCCGGGGCCACTAACTTGAGGACAGTCCCGAGCTGCCGCTGGGCTCTTCAATGGTTTCGACATATTGTTTACAAGATTCGACAATGGCTATTAAACGGTGCGGGGGACACAACGTTTTTGCGCTGGTGTCCCCGCGGGTCTACATATTAATACGATACTTTAACTAAGCTACTGCTGTTCCTAAGATTTGGGGACAGTCCCGCAAGTTACTGTCTTTGACTTTGTCGCCAAGTTATTAGCCTGATGTGCCGGTGCTATTAACTTGACTACACCGGGGCCACTAACTTGGGGACGGTCCCGAGCTGCCGCTGGGCTTAGGATTTGGGGACAGTCCCGCAAGTTACTGTCTTTGCTTTTGTCGCCAAGTTATTAGCCTGATGTGCCGGTGCTATTAACTTGATGACACCGGGGCCACTAACTTGAGGACGGTCCCGAAGCTGCCGCTGGGCGTCAGGCGGTTGAGTCGGCGCCGGAATAGTAATAGTAGTAATTGTAGTCGTCGCCGCCGATCTTGGCCTGGTTGAGGACCACGCCGATCAGGTTGGCGTTGGCCTTCTGGAACGTTTCCCGGGTTTGCTGGACCTGGTCTTTGCGGGTGACGCCATAACGGGTCACCATTATTACCCCGTCCATTTGCGACGCTAAAATGCTGGCGTCGGCTACCGCCAAAACCGGCGGCGCATCGACCAGGACAAAGTCGTAATGCTGCAGCAGCATGGGCCAGAATTCCCGCACCCGCTGGGAATTGAGCATCTCGGCCGGATTGGGCGGGATGGGGCCGCTGGTCAGTATGTGCAGGTTGCCCAGCTCGGGGATGGCTTTCTGGATGACTTTGTCCAGGGACGCTTCCATCATTAAACAATTGGTGAATCCTTGGTGGTTGTTCAATTTAAATATATGGTGCTGCACCGGCTTGCGCAGGTCGCAATCTACTATTATTACCCGGCTGCCGGCCTGGGCCATCACTACCCCCAGGTTGGCGGTGACGGTGGATTTGCCGTCCTTGGGGCTGGGACTGCTGACCAGGATCGACCGGAAAGCCTGGTCGATGCCGGCGAAACCGAGGTTGGTCCGCAGGGTGCGGTAGGCCTCGGAGGCTATCGATCTCGGTTTGTCGATTACGGTAAGTTCATGATCCTCACGCCGCATGTTTATCCTCCATAATAGGACTGCCGCCCGCCGGATTCGTTGTCGGGGATGATGCCCAGCACCGCCAGCTCCATTTCCCGGAAGTCGTCGGCGGTCTTGACGGTGTTGTCCAAATATTCCAGCAGGAAGGCCAGCAAGGTAAACAGGAACATTCCCAGCACCACCGCGATGGCCACGTTCTGGACCAGGTTGGGTTTGACTGGCTGGGTGGGCACGGTGGCCTCGGACATGACTACCATGCTGCTGTCGCCCAGGTCCACCGACTTGGCGATCAAGGTCTCGGAGACCTGTTTGTCCAGGGTCAGCATGGTCTGCTGGAGCCGGTCGATGGTGTTCTGCAATTCCTGCCGCTCCGCCGCGGTGTTGGTGGCGGGGCTGGCCTGGTATTTCCTCAGGGTCTCCTGGGTTTGGACCAGTTGCTGCCAGGTTACTTCCTTCTGGGTGGTTAAATAGGTGACCGAGCTGTTGATCTGTTCCTGGTTTTTTTCATCCATCAGCCGGCGATACTGGTCGCTCAGGGTATTGGCTGCCCGGGCCGCCAGCACCGGATCGCTGCTTTGCACCTTTATTTCGATGAGGTTGGAATCCTTGACCACCGCGGCCTCCATGGTATAGCCGCCGGGTGCAAATCCCTCCCGGGCCAGAACCGCGTCGATGCGCTTGCTGAGGGCCGGGCTCTTGATCTGGGTCAGGTGGGTGTTCATGGTCAGTATCGGTCTGGTGAAGGCGTCTATTCCCCCATCGGCATTCATGGCGGCGGTGGGGTTGGTGGCCAGTTTCTCGGTGGCCTGGCTGAATCGCAAGAGGGTGTCGGCCTGGTAAATCGGGGTCAGCAGGTAATGGCTCACCAGCCCGGCGGCCAACCCGGCCAGTATGGTGAAGCCTATTATGAAGCGGGACCATTTGCCCAGTATCTTTAAAATCTGCCGCAGGTCTATGTATATTTCTTCGTCGTTGACGAGTGGTTCCTGGTCTGGTAGGGCCACTAACTGTCTCTCCTTCTGCTGCGTGTTTTAGTATGGTGTCGGCGGGCGACAAAAAAATATAACCTGGCTGATCCAAGTTATCGGGGCAAAAACCAATATTGCAGTCACTGCAACCCGGCCATCGTAACCTGTGTTAGGACCCGTGGTTTTGCGTCCCCGCCTCTCGACGGGTTTGCCCTCGTGTTGTGTTATTTTACGTTTATATTCTAGTTAATTCTGCTAATTCCTGCATGATTTTTAAAAAGTTTGGCAAATATTTTTGGTGAGGCAGGCGGGCTCGTATCGCGCTTACGTTGTGGAAGGATACGGCCCACCTGTTTTCTGCTGTAGCTCGGTGCAGCTACACGTCTGCCCGGTCCAGGTTCAGGGTCACGGTCAGTTTATCACCGTTTTTGGCATAAACATCGGTCTCCACTTTGGTGACCAACTGGCCCGGATAATACCAGTCCAGGCACATCATCAGGGCTTCGTAATCCAGGTCCATGGTGCAGTCCAGGACATTGGGATTGCCGTCGGAACCGAATTCCGCGAACAGTTTGGCCTTGGGCAGCGCGTCGTTGGTGCCCAGCAATACCCCGGCGTCGTTGTAGACCCGCAGGGTTATATCGGCCGCGGAGGCCTTCTTGATAGGCTTGCTGAAGGTGATGTCCAGGTCGCCCACCGGTTGGCTGATGGTTTTTTCACTGACGGTGAAGTTCTTGGTGCCGCGCGCGTTGGGGGTGATGTTCAGGTTATCGGCCGCCACGCTGACGATCTCGAAGTTGCTGCCGCCGCCGCCTCCGGAACTTCCGCCCTGCCCGGGTGGGGTGACTGGCGGTCCGGGTGGGGTGATGGGTGGTTTGCCATGATCACCAAAGACGCGGGCCAGCACATAGGCGGCCATACCGCGGTTGGTGGGTATTTCACCTTTGAGGGCTCCGTCGGGGAAACCGTTGAAGTAACCGCCTTTGACCATCGCTGCCAAGGCGCCCCGGCTCCAGAAGGGGATGCTGCCCTGGTCGGTGAAACGGAACAGGACCTGCATATCGGTCATGTCCATTTGATAGAGCTGGGCCACGATGACCGCCATCTCCTGGCGGGTGATCTGGCTGTTGGGACGCATGGTGTTGTCTTCGTAGCCGGCCACGTATTTGTGGGCCGCGGCGATGGCCACATCATTGTAGAACCAGTCCCCCGGCTGGACGTCGGTGAAGCTGATGGGGACGGTGTTGGTGAAGCCGAAAGTGCGGTTTACCATGCTCATGAATTCGGCCCGGGTGATGGTGAAGTCGGGCCGGTATGATCCGTCGGGATACCCGGAAGCGTTGCCCTGGTCGAGCATCTTCTGGATCTCGGGCTGGGCCCAGTGGCCCATGATGTCGCTGGGAGTGGTGGCGGCCCCGGCCAATCCGGGGGTGGCGCCCAGGACCATGGTCAGCATGAACATGACCAGGACCAATCCGGTCAGTCGCTTTGATTTGTACAAATCTTTTTACCTCCTTTTTGGTCGTATGCGTATGATGCCAGGCCGCGCTACCCTCCTCTCCTTCTCTCCGGCCTTTGCTGTTTGTTGGCGATAAATGTCGGGGTTGGACCAAACGAAAAAACCTGTCCGACCGGGTTCTGCTGCCGGGGCGGGCAAGTTTCGATGCTGATGTGCAACCCGGCTGTCATGACCTGGCGGGGGCAGACCCGTGGCTTTGCGTCCCTGCCTTGCGGCAGGTTTGCCGATATTACGGTTCGATATTACGGTTCGATGTTACTGTTCGACGTTATTGTTCGATGTTACGGTTCGATCTTACTGTTCGATATTGCTGCCCGATATTACTGTTCGATATTGCTGCTCGATATTGCTGCTCGATGTTGCTGCTCCATGTTGCTGTTCGATGTTACGGTACGATGTTGCTGATCGATGCTATTGTTCGGTGGTACTGTTCGTTATTGCTGCTCGATATTACTGCTCGATATTGCTGCTCGATGTTACGGTTGGATATTACGGTTCGATGTTACGGTTCGATGTTACGGTTGGATATTACGGTTCGATGTTATTGTTCGGTGGTACTGTTCGATATTGCGACGATAGTATAAGATATTCTAGCTATTTTTCCATATTCCTGCCTTCTATCCAAATTTTCCTTGCGTGGTGGTGCGGGGCTTGCGGCCAACCTAGAATTGCACAATTACCGGGCATTTTTACATAGTCCATGCGTTATCACTGGGGTATGAAGCTGCTGCGGCGCTGTCACCGGGTCCCAGCCTTGCACCCAACTTCAGGGCAATATGCCCGGTAGTCACGGGGTGCATGTGGCTGCCGCTGACGTATCTACTGGGCGCAGGCCGCTGGGTAGTCGGCGGGTGAATGAAGCTGGGCCGGCGGCCTCGATATTATCGGGTATGAAGCTGGCTGGTGCAGCGATATCGCGAGGTCCCAGCTTTGCACCCAACTTCAGGGCTATGTGCCCGGTAGTCACGGGGGCCGGTCACTTCAAACCGGCCTGGCTGAGCAGGGCGTCGCGCCGCTGGGTTTTGGCCTGCTGGTAGCGGGCCTCGATGTCGGTGACGACGGTGGTCGGCTGGCCGTTGGCACTCAGCTCGGCCTGCATGGCGTTGAGGAGGCTGTAAAATGAAGCATCGGCTCCGCTCTCCAGCATTTCGCCGGCCTGGATATATTTCTTGACCATTTCGTTTTTGTTCAGCGTGCCATTGGCCTTGCGGGTATTGTATTCGCTCTGGGCTGCCGCCGCCAAATCTGCCAGGCGGCCGTTGCACTGGCGCTCCAAGCCCTCCAGCCGGGGCTGGTATTTGGCCATGATCTCCGCCTCGCTGAGCAGGGGCTGGGACGCTGGGGCGGCGGCCGGGTTGGGCCCTGCCGTCGGAGCCTGACCCGGCTGCGGCTGGGGCGGCGGTTGGGTTGGGCCCGCGGCCGGCTCCGGCTGAACTGCGGCGGACGGGGTCCCGGTACCAGTTAGCTTCTGGACTTTATGTATTATCTTGTCGACTACTGTTTCCGGCTGGGTCGGTGGGCTCGCCGGGGTTGGCGCCGCTGTTGGCTGGGTGGTGCTGTTACTGTTGTTGCTGCTGCTGTCGGCTCCCCCGCCTTGGTAATCGAAGGTGAAGAAGCCCTCCCCAAACTCGCTCTTCAACGTGGTCTGCAGCTCCGGGTCCGGCCCGAAATAGTAATCATACCCGGCCCAGCCCAGCAATCCCACCAACACCACCAGCACTGTTATCTTGAAGATCCCTTTTCCCATATACTACCTCCGTAATAACTTGGGGACAGTCCGAGACCACTGATAAAGTACCCTTTTTAAGCGGTCTTGGCGTGTGCTTTGGT
>CAZOMS010000021.1:0-4116 GCA_964580805.1 uncultured Syntrophomonas sp.
ATATGGCGTACTGCTTCCACTATGTTGCCGGTACCTGGTTCACCTTTGGTGCGTATCATCGCCGCCCCTTCACCTATGCGCCGCAAGGCCTCCCCCAAGTTGCGGGCTCCGCACACGAAGGGTACCTTGAATGGATGCTTGTTGACGTGGTATTTTTCATCCGCCGGAGTCAACACTTCGCTCTCATCTATATAATCTATCCCGAGGATTTGTAAAATCTGCGCTTCTACAAAATGCCCTATCCGGCATTTGGCCATTACCGGAATAGTCACCGCCTCCATTATCTTCATGACTATACTAGGGTCTGCCATGCGGGCAATTCCACCCGTTGCCCTTATATCGGCTGGCACCCGCTCCAGCGCCATGACCGCGCAAGCGCCTGCGGTTTCAGCTATCTTGGCTTGCTCCGCGGTGGTTACATCCATTATCACCCCACCTTTGAGCATCTGGGCCAAGCCTGCTTTGACTTTAAAAGTACCTGTTTCGTACATTCCCTACCCTCCAAAGATCCCGTTATTGCTCAAGTGTTTCAGTCATCTTTTTCAATCTTGAATCGGGCCACCGCAACTACCCGATCGTTTTCCGACGTCTTCATTAAAACCACCCCGCGAGCATACCTCTTCTGGGTGGAAATATCATCGGACTCCAACCTAATCAACTGCCCGGCGCTGGTCAGGAGCACCAGTTCTTCGCCGGCGACAATCACTTTAAAGCCTACTATTGGACCATTCTTGTTGTCAACATTTATCGTCTTGAGTCCCTTTCCGCCTCTGTTCTGGGTGCGGTACTCGGCTAAAGGTGTTTTTTTGCCATATCCGTTCTCAGTCACCATGAAGACCTCTCCCCCGGGACGCTCTTTGTCCACCCCAACTACATAGTCCCCTGGGTCCAACCTGATTCCCTTCAGTCCCCCTGCTGCCCGTCCCATGCTGCGGACCTGCTGCTCATCGAATATTATGGCCTGCCCCAAAGAGGTGACCAGCATTATCCGGTCATTTCCATCCACCCGGATGACACCCACCAATTCGTCTTCCTCACCCAGGTTCATGGCAATTATCCCGCTTTTCCTTATGTGGGCCAAGTCAGAAATCCGAACTTTTTTTACTATGCCCCGCTTAGTGGCCATTACCAAGTGTCTCTGGTCATCTATACTGCGCGCGGCCACAATGGTAGTAACCTTCTCCCCTGGCTTCAATTCGAGGAAGTTTATCAAAGCCAGCCCTTTGGCCTGCCGTGAGGACTCCGGTATTTGGTGAGCCTTGGCACAAAAAGCCCTGCCCTGATTAGTAAAGAAGAACAAATTGGCCATTACGCTGGTAACCACAATGTCGTGAGCAAAGTCCTCCGCCCGGGTACTGGTGGAACTTATCCCCTTCCCGCCCCTTTTCTGGGATTTAAATGTGTCCAGGGGCTGCCTTTTAATATACCCCCGGTGACTCAAGGTGATGACTACTTCGTGCTCCTCAATAAAATCCTCTTCCTCATAATCCATGCTTTCCGAGGTTATTTCAGTGCGGCGCTTGTCGCCATAATGAGCCTTGATATCATCCAGATCCTCCTTGACAATCGCCAGGACTCTCTCCGGACGAGCCAGGATATCCTCAAAATCCGCGATCTTGGCAATCAAACCGTGCATTTCTTCTTCCAGCTTGGCTCTTTCCAAACCGGTTAGCTGGACCAGCCTCATATCCAAAATAGCATTGGCTTGAATTTCGCTAAGGTTAAACCGAGTAATCAGCCCTTCTCGGGCTGTCTCCCGGTTGGCAGACCCTCTTATCAGGCTTATGATCTCATCCAGGTTGTCCAGGGCTATTTGCAGCCCTTCCAATATGTGCAGCCGATTACGGGCCAGTTTTAACTCATAGCGGGTTCTCCGGGTTATGACTTCCTGGCGATGCTGGATGAAGTGTTCCATCATCTGCTTCAACGTGAGCACCTTGGGCTGCCCGTTGACCAGACTGAGCATGATGACCCCGAAACTGTCTTCCAACTGGGTCTGTTTATACAGGTTGTTCATCACAATTTCGGCATTCACTTCCCGGCGCGTTTCAATTACCACCCTAATTCCGTTGCGGTCTGATTCATCCCGTAAATCGACTATGCCATCCAGTTTCTTTTCCCGCACCAGACTGGCTATCCTTTCGACAATTCGAGCCTTGTTTACTTGATAGGGAATTTCGGTAATGATGATGGCACTTCGGCCGCCCTTCTTCTCCTCCACGTGGTAACGGGCCCTTACCTTGAGAATACCGCGCCCGGTGGCGTAAGCCTGGCGAATCCCCCGGTTGCCCATAATCCCTGCGGTCGGAAAATCCGGTCCGGGAACGACTTCCATCAACTCGTCAATGGTTACCTCAGGGTTATCTATTACCATTTTTATCCCGGCAATGATTTCCCCCAAATTATGGGGGGGAATGTTGGTGGCCATTCCGACCGCGATGCCCGCCGATCCGTTGATCAGTAAATTGGGAATCCGGCTGGGCAGCACCTGGGGCTCTTCTCTGGTGTCGTCATAATTGGCCCGCCAGTCAACGGTGTCCTTTTCTATATCTTTGAGCATCTCGCCGGCAATCCGCGCCATGCGCGATTCAGTGTACCGCATGGCCGCCGCTGCGTCACCATCAATGGAGCCAAAATTCCCATGCCCATCTACCAATGGATAGCGCATTGAAAAAGGCTGGGCCATTTTGACCATGGTTTGATAGATGGCGGCGTCCCCATGAGGGTGATATTTACCCATGACTTCGCCAACTATGTTGGCTGACTTCTTGTGGGGCTTGTCATGGGTCATGCCCTGATCATAGAGGGCGTATAAGATGCGGCGATGAACGGGTTTGAGTCCATCCCTCACATCAGGCAAAGCCCGAGAAACGATGACACTCATCGAATATTCCAGGAAGGATTTTTTTACTTCGCGCTCTATATCTATCGGTACTACTTTGTTTGCCTGGTGGTCCTGATTCAATTTACATCACCTCCCTATATATCCAGGTTAGCCACATAACGGGCATTTTCGCTGATAAATTCCCGGCGCGGCTCCACATTGTCACCCATTAGGTTGGAAAAGGCTTCGTCGGCTTGGATGACATCATCGATGGTGACTTGGAGGATAGTACGGTTGTCCGCATTCATGGTAGTCGACCATAATTGCTCGGGATCCATTTCTCCCAAACCTTTATACCTTTGAATGGACCACTTCTTGTCGGAACTTTCAACGAACCGGTTCATCTCCCCATCATTATAAAAATAATGGATATCCTTCCCCCGCTTCAATCCATATAATGGCGGTTGGGCAATGTATACATACCCATGCTCTATTAACTGCTTCATGTATCGGTAGAAGAACGTTAACAAAAGAATTCTGATATGGGAACCATCGACATCCGCGTCCGTCATAATGAAGATTTTATGATAACGGGCTTTATTGATGTCAAAATCCTCACCGATACCGGTGCCTATAGCGGTGATCAGGTTGCGGATCTCTTCACTGGATAGGACCCGATCAAGCCGAGATTTCTCCACGTTCAGAATCTTCCCCCGAATAGGTAATATCGCCTGGTAGGTTCGGTCACGCCCTTGTTTGGCTGAGCCACCGGCAGAATCACCCTCTACAATGAAGAGCTCCGATTGAGCCGGATCCCGGTTACTGCAATCAGCCAGCTTGCCGGGCAGCGAAGTTGACTCCAGCGCGCTTTTGCGGCGGGTTAATTCCCGGGCCTTTCGTGCGGCCTCCCTGGCTCGGCGGGCAGAAATCGCTTTCTCCAGTATTTTCTTGGCGGTCGCTGGATACTCATTAAGATAGTCTTCTACACTTTCGTAAACAGCAGCATCTACTACCCCTCTTATATAGGTGTTGCCCAGTTTGGTTTTGGTTTGCCCTTCAAACTGAGGGTCCTTAACCATAACCGATATTATAGCGGTTACGCCTTCCCGAATATCTTCTCCAGCCAGGTTGGCGTCGTTTTCCTTTAAAATATTAGTGCGCTTGGCATAATCGTTGATCACCCTGGTAAGTGCATTCTTGAATCCAGTCTCGTGAGTTCCGCCTTCTTGGGTTCGAATGTTATTGGCAAAGGAATAGATGTTCTCGTTGTACCCATTATTGTATTGAATAGC
>CAZOMS010000021.1:4216-7803 GCA_964580805.1 uncultured Syntrophomonas sp.
TGTTATTGGCAAAGGAATAGATGTTCTCGTTGTACCCATTATTGTATTGAATAGCTACCTTTACGATTACATCATCCTTTTTTGTCTCAAAATATATGGGGTCAGGATTTACTGTTTCTTTGCTCTTATTAATGTAGCTGACAAAATCCTTCAGCCCGGTTGACTTGAATTCTATCTGGTAAGGCTCTTCCCCCCGCTTATCACTGAAAATGATGTGCAACCCCTGATTAAGATAAGCCAGTTCACGCAGTCGTTGTAATAAAATATCGCGTTCAAAGACGGTTTCTTCAAATATCTCGGGATCAGGATAAAATGTAATAGATGTCCCCGTGTTTTCTGTTTCTCCCACTATTTCCAGACCGGTCGCCGGTTTGCCGCGTTCATAAACCTGCTGGTAGATTTGTCCGTCCCTTCCTACCTGAACTTCCATCTTGGCCGATAGTGCGTTTACCACCGATAATCCTACCCCATGTAAACCTCCGGAAATCGCATAACCGCTGCCTCCAAATTTACCACCGGAATGTAAAGTCGTAAGAATTAATTCAATGGCGGGTATACCCATCTGGGGATGGATGTCTACCGGGATCCCTCTGCCATTGTCAGAGACATACACACTGTTATCATTGTATATAACTACTTCAATCCGGTTGCAATAGCCCCCTACTGCCTCATCAATACTATTGTCCACGATTTCAAACACCAGATGATGCAGTCCTTTTGGTCCCGTTGATCCTATGTACATGCTAGGTCTTTTGCGGACTGCTTCTAATCCCTCCAGCACCTGAATATCTGATGCAGTGTATCCATTTTCGGGTGTAATCACTGGTTAAACCTCCTTGCGAAATTGAATCGCTCTTTTAAACAGAGTATTTGATGATATGGGAGACAGGTAATGACAGTCATCACAAAATACCAGGGCTTTCTTTTTATCACTGCGGCTTATGGTATGCAGGATTTTATCCAATTCGGCATCTTCAATAAGTTCCTTCAATACCTCCGATACTGGTTCATCCAAGTTGATTATGGCTATTATCTTATCTCCCGATATTATGATGTCGTCCCCTAAATGCAAATACACGGTCCCGCCCCTTTCATGTCAGTCTCCCCTCTTCCAGACGATAATGGGGAATACCAAGGGTTATAACTCCCTCGGTATTGACCGCCGTTAGGAACGTCTGAAATTCAGATTGGCGCAAGTAGCCTATCAACCTAGCCTTTTTTGTATCATCCAACTCGGACAAAACATCATCCAATAATAAAATCGGGTAAAATCCCATTATTTTATGAAACGCCTGTACTTCTGCCAGCTTCATACTAATGGCTATATTACGTTGCTGCCCTTGAGAGGCATAAAGCTTGGCTGGTCTATTCTCATAATAGACGTTTATGTCTTCCAGATGAGGTCCGACCAAGGTCTGTCTTCGCCTTATTTCTTCATCCATATTATCTTCAATATGTTGATATAAGGCTTCCTGTAAAACATCCATATTGATTTTATCACTCTCTATTTTAAATGATAGTGCGTATTTCATTTTCAATTGGGCTTGTGTTTCATTGATCTGGTTGTGGATGCCCTTACATATCTCTTCCAGGATGTTGACAAAATTCAAGCGTTGGATTATTAACCTTACCGCATTCTCTACGAATAAATCGTTCACTATTTTAAATGACTTTATTGAAGTTTGCTCCCTCTTTAGAAAAATATTCCTTTTTCTGAGAATCGTCATATAATTGTCAAGATTATAAATATACTCAGCTGATATCTGCCGGATGACGAAATCTAAAAAGGTTCTCCTCTTGGAAGGAGAACCTTTGATTAAAAAGAGGTCATCCGGCGTAAAGATTACCACTCTCAATCGATCTTTGTGATGGTTTCCGACCTTTTTATGATTGATCAGAATTCGTTTGGCACCATCATTCGTATACTTAAGCTCCGCTTCCAGGGCTCTGCCGTCAATGCTGTAAGCAACCCCAATACTATAACCGCTCATTCCATTTTTCACCAGGTTGGAATCATTGATGCGGCGAAAAGAATTGCCCGCTGCCACCACGAATATTGCTTCCAATAAGTTGGTTTTGCCTTGTCCATTGTCTCCTGTAAATAAGTTGAGATTTGGCTTTGGCGCCAGCTCTATATGTGATATATTGCGGAAATTCCTTATTGTAAGGTTTTCTAATTTCAATAAAATATCACCTTTTTAATTATTTGTCCGCATCGGTACCAGTATATACAGGTAGTTGTCCTTTTCAGGATTCTTTATCAAGGCCGGGCTTAAAGGACCGGATAGCTTTATTAATATCGTTTCGCATTCCGCATCGAACATTTTTACTGCCTCCAGAAAATAATTTGTATTGAATGCTATTTTAATGCCTTTTTCTCCTTCGATGGTGACCTCATCAATAACCTCACATATTTCTCCCATAGTCTCCGAGTTGGTTGTCAATTCAACCTCTTCTTCCTTCAGGCTAAATTGTACATGTTGAATTTGAAATTTGTCATCAGTAGGCATTATCTTGGCTCGGCCCAGGCTGGAAGCCAGGATTGAGGTCTTAATAGTAAGATCGGAAATGAAATTAGGGGGTATTACCGTTTCATAATTTGGATATTGCCCATCAATAAGCCTGGAAACGAGAACAAAACTCTCTTTATAAAAAACCACATTATTTTCTGACAAGGCTATATTTATCTCTTCCGGGCTATCTTCCAACAAACGCAACAATTCATTTACGGTCCGCATAGGGATGACGAATTTTACAGGTTCTATATCGGTATGTGACAGAGTATAGGTATAGTATCCCATACGGTGGGTGTCGGAGGCTACAATTTTCAGATTTCCATCTCCAGGGCAATCGAATAAAACCCCAGTAAATACTTGGCGGAAATGATTTACCGCAGTCGCAAAGGAGGTCTTTCTCAACCCCTCTCTTAGGATATCCTGAGGTAAGGTAAACAGTTTTTCCATTTTCCCAATAGGCAAATCCGGATAATCTTTCTCTTGATATATATTAAGCCGGCTCGAAGAACGGCCGTAGCCAATAATCAGTTTGGCGGAGTCCTGGTTTAGATTAAAAGATATCAAAGTGTCCGGCAACAATTTGATGAAATCGGCGAAATAGGTGGCATTGACTAGTACGCTTCCTTCCTCAATGATGTCCACATTAAGGGTGGATGCTTTTATGCCTATCTCCATATCGGTAGCAGTCATGGTAAGTCCCTGGTCTCGACTGATGTTTATATGCAGTCCGGAGAGAAGCGGTACAGTGGTACGGGTTGCAGCGGCTCTATGTACAAGAGTGGTGAGGATTGATATCTCTCTTTTCTCGATAGTGAACTTCATAAAAACGCCCTCCTGTTTATTAATAATTATTGATTAAGATAGCCGTAATAATCGTAGTAATGTGCAAAATGTGAAAAAGTATCGACACAAAGCAACAAAATGGCTCCGCAAAGGGTGGAAAAGGTTGTAGATATAATTGACGTTTACAAGACCGCTCGTGGGTCCAACTGCTTAGTGATTCGCTCTAAGGTAGCAGACAAAGAATGGTTTACCTGAGCTTCTTTTTCTATCTTCTCTACTCCATGCATA
>CAZOMS010000021.1:7903-11704 GCA_964580805.1 uncultured Syntrophomonas sp.
AGACAAAGAATGGTTTACCTGAGCTTCTTTTTCTATCTTCTCTACTCCATGCATAACTGTAGTGTGATCACGGCCCCCAAATTGATCTCCGATCAGCGGAAAAGAGGCGTCAGTCAGCTTCCGGCACAGATACATGGCAACGTGCCGAGGATAAACCAATTGTTTGTTCCGCTTTTTGGATAATAATTCGTTTAGATGTATGCCATAATATTTGCATACTTCCTTCTGAATACATTCAATGGTGATTATTTTAGGCAATGGAGGAGGCAATATATCTCGGAGAGCTTCACAGGCAGTCTCCATGTTTAACGCCAGGTTATTTATGGTGGCAAAAGCGACCAGCCGTACCAAGGCTCCTTCTAATTCACGAATGTTGGAGTCAATGTTGTCGGCTATGTAATCCAATACCTCCATAGGTATATTTAATTCATCATTACTGGCCTTCTTGCGCAATATAGCTATACGTGTTTCCAAGTCGGGGATCTGTATATCGGTGATAAGACCCCATTCGAAGCGCGAACGCAAGCGATCCTCCAAGGTAGGAATATTTTTAGGAGGACGGTCGCTGGAAATTACGACCTGTTTATTGTTTTCATATAGGGTGTTGAAAGTGTGGAAAAACTCTTCCTGGGTCCTCTCTTTTCCGGCCAGGAATTGGATGTCATCTATCAACAATACGTCCACATGGCGATATTTGTTACGAAAAGCCTGGGTACTATCATCTCGAATGGCGCTGATTATCTCGTTGGTAAACTGTTCTGAGGAAACATAAACGACCGAATAAGAAGGACGGTTTTCAATAATACGATGCGCGATGGCTTGCATAAGATGAGTTTTTCCCAGACCTACACCGCCATAGATAAACAGGGGGTTATAGGCCCGGGCCGGAGCCTCCCCAACAGCATAACAGGCGGCATGGGCAAAGCGGTTGCTGTTGCCAACCACAAAGGTGTTAAATGTGTACTTGGGATTTAGGTTGGATATGAATCCATCCTTTTCAACCAAGGGTTCAGTTATAAGAACTAATGAAAGATCCGTCTTGCTGGTTTCGCGAAATCGTTGCTGCAGTAGTTCCAGGTAACGGGAATCAATCCACTCTCGGGTGAGGGCATTGGGAACCATAAGGTATAATTTATCATCACGGTATGTATTATAGGTAACCCCGGCAAACCATATATCGAAGCTGGTTGCACCAATCTCGCGGCGAAAGTTTTGCACCACTTCTTCAAATAATGGCGCGAAGGTCAGATCTCGGGACATAACCGCCCTCCTTAAACTTGTAACAGTACGGAAAAATAAGGATAGATGCCAGTAAAGGCATCTCAATCAAGGACCAAAGGGCTTAGCACTAGGACACGCCATAATAGATTCATTATATTATAGTAGCAGAATTTTCAGGGGATTAGAAGTATTTAGAAATCCACTGCTCCTTGACATGCTAATGGCGTAGAAAATATAATAATAGGTACTGGAAAAATTAAGGGGGCAACTAATCAATGAAAAGAACCTACCAACCCAAGAAGAGACAGAGGAAAAGAGTTCACGGCTTTAGAAAGAGGATGGCTACTGCAGGCGGAAGAAAGATAATAGCCCTGCGGAGACTAAAAGGCCGGAAAAAGCTTACTGCATAGTTGAGCATCTAACACCCTGAAGACTATTTCATTCAAAGGATTTCATATGCTGAACAAGGACGGGAAAATAACCAGAAGCCAGCAATACAGTTTCGTTTATAAAAATGGGCGGCGGCTAGTGGGGAAATACCTGATTGTTTTTATTGTCCAGAGCAATGGCCAAGACCGGAGATTTGGAATAGTTACTTCAAAAAAGATAGGCAATGCAGTTGTTAGAAACAGGGCCAAACGGCAGATAAGAGAGGTTATTCGAAAAAACCTGACCGGACTGCCCGAGGGATACGATGTGGTAGTAGTAGCCCGGTATACTGTCAAAGAAGCCACATTTGGGCTAATCGAGAGCGATTTTTTAAGGTTGATAAGAAAGGCTAACGGCAAGTGAGACGAGCTTTCATTCTTCTTATTAAAACCTACCAAAAAATAGGTGTGTTCAAACGGCCGGTCTGTCGATTTTACCCCACCTGTTCCCAATATTCAATTGAAGCACTACAAGCACACGGGGTAATAAGAGGAGGATGGCTGATGGTGAAAAGAATCAGCCGGTGTCATCCTTTTCATCCTGGTGGTTACGACCCCGTCCCATAAATGGGTATCAGGAGTTATTATTATAGTTACGGCAACCGCCGTACTTGAAGGGTAGGGCAGGCTTTTGTGGCAGGCGTTTATACAGTGGTTTAGTGATGTTATTAATCTGACCTATACTTTTACCGTTCAGATCGGCATGCCCAGTTACGGGCTGGCGATAATATTCATGACTATAATAATCAAATTGGTTATGTTCCCTCTGACCCAGAAACAGATGAAATCAATGCGGGCTATGCAGGAAATCCAGCCCAAGGCCAAATGGATTCAGGAGAAATACAAAGATGACCAGCAGATGCTGCAGCAAAAGACCATGGAATTATACAAGGAGCACGGAGTCAACCCAATGGGAGGGTGCTTGCCGCTCCTTGTTCAGATGCCAATTTTCTTGGCCTTTTACCAATCTCTTTACAATTTTCAGTATTTGGACGCAGCCCATAAAGGATTTTTATGGATTAACGACATAGCGCTACTGGTGAAAAACGATCCTGACCTTACTAAGTTTATTCTACCGCTGTTTGCAGCACTGACTACCTATTTGCAGCAACGGGTATCAACGACCCAAAACACTGACCCTACCCAGAGAGCGATGCTGTATTTTATGCCTCTTATGATGGGCTACATCACTTATACAGTGCCGGCCGGACTGGGGTTATACTGGGTTACGTTCAACACCCTGGGTATCCTCCAACAGTTATACGTGAATTACACCCACCGGATGGAAAAGCTCGATACCGGAATAGGAGTTCAGGTTGATTATATGCCGGAACCGACTCCCATAGAGACGGATAAAGAGGATGAAACCCAGAAGGATAAAGGAGGAAGAGGAAAAGATGCCAGGCCAGATAGTCGAAAAAAAAGGAAAAAGCGTTGATGAAGCGATAAAGGCAGCCTTAGATGAGTTGGGATGCAATATGGAGGATGTAGTCGTAGAGGTCCTGGAAGAACCCAGCAAAAGGTTATTGGGTTTCATCGGCAACAAACCAGCGATAGTTAGAGTATCAATAGTTGAGAAGCCAGAGAATGAAGCCAGCCAGGTGGTTGAGGAATTGCTGCAAAAAATGAAAATAGAGTACCAGATCGATAATGTCGAGAGGGACAACGGCGTAACCAGGATCAACATAATAGGCAAAGATATGGGGTTGCTCATTGGCCGTAAGGGTGAAACGCTGAATGCCTTGCAGTTTCTTGCCGGGTTGATGGTAAACCGCAAGCGGGAACAGAAGATGCGAATAGTATTGGATGTGGAAGACTACCGGAAAAAAAGGGAGCAATCATTAGAGGCCTTGGCCTTAAGACTTTCAGAAAAGGTAAAACAAACCCAGAAGAATGTTATAATGCGGCCCATGAATCCACAGGAGAGAAGGATTGTACATACAATTCTGCAAGAGGACCCGCAATTGGTTACCTACTCCATGGGGGATGAACCCAATCGGAAAGTGGTAATTGCGCTTAGGAAATAATAATGGGGAGACTAATCGCGAGCCAAGCATAAGCGGTCAGAGGCATCCAGAAAGTAGTTATTGGCAAAGCCCGTAAACGAAGCGTACAATACGTTGCGTGGACGGGCTTTTATAATCAAAGTGGT
>CAZOMS010000021.1:11804-22214 GCA_964580805.1 uncultured Syntrophomonas sp.
CCGTAAACGAAGCGTACAATACGTTGCGTGGACGGGCTTTTATAATCAAAGTGGTCAAGATGAAAGAGCGAGTAGGAACAATGCGCATATATATAGGAAGAATTTTTGCAAGCAGTGAGAAAGACTGAGAAATGGGAGAATATAGCCCGGATAAAGGGGTGAAATCTATGAGTGAGGACTTGATTGCGGCGCTGTCCACCCCCCCGGGGGAAGGTGGAATCGGTATCATAAGAGCGAGCGGGAACGGGGTAATTGACCAGGTAGATCAGATATTCAGTCCGGCCAAAGGAGTTAGATTGACTGATAAGGATGGTTTCAGTCTGACCTTGGGCTGGATAACCGATAAGGACGGGTCAAAGATTGACCAGGTTGTAATGGGGATCATGAGAGCCCCGCACAGCTATACCGGGGAAGACGTGGTTGAGATTAACTGTCATGGAGGCAGTCTTCCCGTTCGTCGCTGCCTGCAAAGATGTCTGGATTTGGGCTTGAGGCTGGCGGAACCAGGGGAGTTCACCAAGCGCGCATTTCTTAATGGCCGGTTGGACTTAAGCCAGGCAGAAGCAGTAATTGATGTTATCCGGGCGAAGACCGATCGGGGTTTGCAGTTGGCTATGCATCAACTGGAGGGCAAAAGCAGGTATATAGAGGAGATAGAGGATAATCTGCTGCAGATCAATGCAATGATGGAGGCCAGCCTGGATTTTCCTGATGAGGTCGGGGACCTGGATTATGATGCGGCGCAGAGCTTATTAACTGAGATTTTAGACAAACTCACCAGACTACTGGAGGCGGGTGGCCGGAACGAGGTGTACCGGGATGGAGTTGTAGTCGTTATCTGCGGGAAGCCCAATGTGGGCAAATCAAGTCTTCTTAATGCCCTGCTGCGCAAGGAAAAGGCTATCGTGACGGACATTCCGGGTACCACCCGGGATGTGGTGGAAGACTATATAAACATCCGGGGGATCCCGGTAAAAATTATGGATACTGCCGGGATAAGATTCACAGAGGACTTGGTGGAGAAGATTGGAGTGGAAAAATCCCGTGAGGTTATCGAGAGGGCGGACCTGCTTATTTTCATGCTGGATATTGCTGAAGGAATAAGCCAGGATGATATTGATATATACAACTTGGTAGATCCGGAACGGGTTATTGTGCTGGTCAATAAGGACGATTTGGAGAGCAAGAAAATCAGCCCATCACAATTGGAGGGGCTGTTTGCCGGGGTAAAGGTCATCCGGGCATCAGTCATAAATGAAGTAGGCTTAGAGGAACTGGAAAAGACTGTGGAAGATAAGGTGTTAAACGGCGCTGTACCCGGAGATGGACTTGACATAATGGTCAACCTGCGCCAAAAAGATGCTTTGGAACGCACCTGTGAACAAGTAAGGAATGCTAGACAAGCATTACAGGCCGTTCCGTTGGATTGCTTGGCCATCGATATATGGGGAGCACTGGAAACTTTAGGGGAAATTAGCGGCAAGTCATTAAAAGAAGAAGTGATAGACCGGATCTTTCATGACTTCTGTTTAGGAAAATAGGTGATAGCGTGATTTATGAAGCGGGCAAATATGAAGTTATCGTGATTGGGGCTGGGCATGCTGGCTGCGAGGCTGCTTTGGCGTCAGCCCGTATGGGTTGCCGTACCCTCTTGGTGACCATGAGTGTAGAATATATAGCATTGATGCCCTGCAATCCCTCCATCGGTGGTCCGGCCAAGGCGCAGTTGGTGCGGGAGATTGATGCGTTGGGGGGGGAAATGGGGGTAAATATAGACAAGACCAATATCCAGATGAGGATGATAAATACCGGCAAAGGACCGGCAGTGCAGGCTTTACGGGCCCAAGCTGACAAGCATGAATATGGCCGGGAGATGATCAAGACCGTACTGAACCAGCAAGGGTTGGATTTGCTCATGGCCGAGGTTGAAGACATAGAACCCCAGGGTGGCATGATCAAAGCCGTGGTGACCCGTACCGGGGCCCGATATGAGTGCCAGGCCATTGTCTTGACCACCGGGACTTATCTAAAGGGGAGGATAATAGCCGGCGAGGTCATCTATGATGGGGGGCCGGGAAATCAGTTCCCTGCCGTCCGACTGTCGGACAGCCTCCGGGCCATGGGGATAAGTTTGGGGCGCTTTAAAACCGGAACACCCCCCCGTATTGACCGCAAAACGGTGGATTTCACCAGAACGGAGGAGCAGCCAGGGGATGAATATCCGTGGAGGTTTTCCTTCATCAGTCCCCTCCCCGAACGACAGCAGCTATCTTGCTGGTTAACCCACTCTACCCCGGAAACGCATCGCATAGTGATGGAGAACATAGATCGGGCACCGATGTTTACCGGGGTTATTCAAGGTCGCGGCCCCCGTTATTGCCCGTCTTTTGAAGATAAGGTGGTGCGCTTTTCGCACAAGACGTCGCACCAATTGTTCATTGAGCCCGAGGGGCGGGATACCGATGAAATGTATGTGCAGGGCTTAAATACCAGCCTGCCTGAAGATGTTCAGATAAGGGTCCTCCGCAGCATCCCAGGGCTGGAGAATGTGCACATGATTAGGACCGGCTATGCCATCGAGTATGATTATGTGCCACCGTCTCAAGCCCGGTTGACCCTGGAGAATAAAGTCGTAGCCGGATTGTTCACTGCGGGGCAGATCAATGGAACCTCCGGATATGAGGAGGCGGCTGCCCAAGGTCTCATAGCCGGGATAAATGCGGCTTTAAAGGTACAGGCAAGGGAGCCTTTTATATTGAAGCGAAGCGAAGCCTATATCGGGGTGCTGATCGATGACCTGGTCACCAAGCAGGCTGACGAACCCTATAGGATGTTAACCTCACGAGCGGAATACCGGCTGTTGTTGAGACAGGACAACGCCGACCTGCGCTTGACGGAAATGGGACGCGATATCGGTTTGGTGGATGATTACCGTTGGGCGGTATTTAGAGAGAAAAAGGCTCGTCTGGAGAATGGTATTCGCCACCTCCAGGGTACCAGCTTTACCCCGGCAGACAGAGATATGGACCGTTATCTGGCTTCTCGCAGCAGCGCTTCGCTGCGAGACCGTACCTCCCTTTGGGAATTGCTGCGCCGCCCTGAAATCCGGGTAGATGACCTGATCGACTCTGGTTGGATGGAAGATGGGGATGAAGAGGTGATAGACCAGATTCAGATACAGTGCAAATATGAAGGCTATATTAACAAGCAGCGTGAACAGGTACGCCGCTTCGAGAAGCTTGAGAACAGGCAGATTCCCACGGATATTGATTATGAACGGGTGTATAGTTTATCCAACGAAGCATTGCAGAAATTAAAAGAGATCCGGCCTTTATCGATAGGCCATGCGTCTAGAATCTCCGGGGTCACTCCGGCCGACATAAATATTTTATTAATATCAATGGAAAAAAGAAGGATTTAGCCACCTGACATGGAAATAAATGTAAACAAGTATTTGCAGTTGCTGATGGAAGAGAACCAACGGCATAACCTGGTGAGCCGCCAAACCACCAAGGCCGATCTGGACTACCATATCCGGGACAGTCTTCAGGTACTGGAATGGTTTCACTTAGCCGGGCAGAGGGTCATCGACATAGGCACTGGGGCCGGGTTCCCTGGTTTGATATTAGCTCTGGCGGAGCCGGATTGTCTGATGACGCTGGTCGAGTCGGACATAAAAAAAAGCGGATTTTTGCAACGCGTTGTGGAAAACCTGCAGTTATCAAATGTCGAAGTGATAAGAGATCGGGTGGAGAGCCTCGGCCGGAACAACGACTACCGGGAAGGATATGATTTGTGCACCAGCCGGGCGGTAGCGTCGATGCGGATAATGCTGGAATACGGTGTTCCCCTGGTCAAAGTCGGCGGCGCGCTTTTAATGTGGAAGGGCAGCCACTATAGGTCAGAAATCGACGAGTCCTGGCAAGCCCTGCAAATACTAGGTGGGTACGTGGAGGGCGTTCACCAATACAGCCTGATACACGAAGGGGACCGGGCCATTGTGGTGGTGCGCAAGCTGCGTCCTACCCCCACCGAATATCCCCGCAAGGTTGGAACACCTTCTAAAAGGCCCTTGTAGAGGAGGTCAGAGGCAATGAAGCCGTTTGACAAATGGCGGGTAAAGGTCCACCCATGCAAAGTATTGGACCTGCCATTGGAGGCGATCAGCCGCAATCCTTACCAGCCCCGCAAGGATTTCAATGATTTTGAGCTAAAGGAATTAGCACACTCGATATCCGCCCATGGGGTGATTCAGCCGATTATTGTGCGCAAGTCCAGCATTGGCTATCAGCTCATAGCCGGGGAGCGCAGACTCAGAGCTTGCCAGATGATAGGCAAGAAGACTATACCGGCTATAATCCATGATATCGCTGACAGGGAAGTGGCTGCGGTATCTTTGATTGAAAACCTGCAACGCAAAGACCTGAACTATTTTGAGGAAGCAGAAGCATACACGCGGCTGATTAACGATTTTGGTATGACTCAGGAAGAGATTGCCCATAGCGTTGGCCGCAGTCAATCGGCGGTGGCCAACAAATTACGCTTGCTCAAACTGGCCAAGGAAGTTAGATGCCTGATAGCAACCGAAACGGTCACAGAACGGCACGCCCGAGCGCTGTTAAAAATAAATTCGGTGCAGACCCAGAAGGAAGTCCTGCTAGCTATTTATGAAAAAGAGTTGACAGTCAAAGAAACCGAAGAGGTGGTTGATAACTTGCGCCATAACAACCTGCCCCAGGAAAAGAATTATGGCGGAAGCAGTCAACAGGTATCAAGTGTGATCAAAGATGCACGCATATTCATGAACACCATCAGGGAAACGGTAAACCGGGCACGTAAAATCGGGATTGAAATGGTTATGACTGAGAACGACCGAGAGGACGAATATGAACTCATCATCCGGGTTCCCAAGTTAAAGCGTCAGCCCCGGGCAGTGGGGAAGGGATAAAAACGCGTCCCCGGGATTGCTATTTTTGAGCAGGAGGATCTCCCCCCCTGCTTTTTCATTGTGCGGAGATTTTAGGGAAAAGCATAAACACATTCATGTGGCTCTGCTATAATAACTACCAGAAGCGTGTTACTGATCAAAGGCTCTGTAAAAGGCCCAGCACGGGCATTTTGGCCAGGAAGGGCGGGCAGTATGGCTCGAATCATCGCAGTTACCAATCAAAAAGGCGGGGTTGGTAAAACCACCACAGCAGTCAACCTGGCTACCTATATTGCCTTAGAGGGGAACAAGGTGTTGTTGGTTGATGCCGACCCTCAGGGTAATGCTACCAGCGGACTCGGAATCAATCGGAAACGATTGAAGTATTGTCTGCATGATTTTATAGTTGATGGTTTGGACTTCCCCCAAGTGATGACCGTTACTCGGGTGGACCGGTTGGACCTGATTCCTGCTACCATCGATCTGGCTGGTGCGGAGGTGGAACTGGTCAGCCGCCCTAATCGAGAACAGGTACTGGCGCTGGCACTGGCTCCGATCAGCGAATATTACGACTATATAATAATAGATTGCCCGCCTTCCTTGGGATTACTGACCATCAATGCTCTGACAGCTTGTAATTCGGTATTGATCCCATTGCAGTGTGAATACTACGCGCTGGAGGGACTGAGCCAGTTAATGGATACAATTCAATTGGTTCGCAGGCAGCTTAATCCCCAACTCAGGGTCGAAGGCATCGTATTTACCATGTTTGATGGACGAACCAATCTTTCCATCCAAGTGGTAGATGAAGTAAAGAAGCATTTCCGCAAGGATGTCTATAAGACGATCATCCCCCGCAATATTAGACTTAGTGAAGCGCCCAGTCACGGCAAGCCGATTGCCTTGTATGATTCGCGGTCCAAGGGGGCTGAGGTGTATCAAGAATTAGCCAGGGAGGTATTGGAACGTGGCAAAGAGAGAACGCGGCTTAGGTAGAGGATTGGAAGCGTTGCTTCCTACCAAGGATGGGGACTCCGCTCCAATCTTAAACCTGGAGTTGAATAGGATAGTACCTCAACTCAACCAGCCGCGCAAGAACTTCGAAGACGAGGCTTTGCAGGAGTTGGTTGATTCAATAAAGGAACACGGTGTTTTGCAGCCAGTACTCGTACGACCGAAAGATGACTTTTACGAGATAATAGCTGGGGAGAGACGGTGGAGGGCCGCTCAATTGGCAGGATTGGAGAGTCTGCCTGCGCTGGTCAGGGAGATAGAGGATATTCAAGCGGCGGAGATCTCCCTGGTAGAAAACCTGCAAAGGGAAGATTTGTCTGCTATAGAAGAAGCCCAGGCGTTTAAAAACCTGCTAGAGCATTATCAGTATACCCAGGAGCAGGTGGCGGCCCGGGTGGGCAAGAGCCGAGCGTATATAGCCAACACCATCCGACTGCTCAAACTCAGCCCGGAAATCATTGAGATGATAGAAAAGAAGAAGATATCTCCCGGACATGCCCGGGCGCTTTTATCACTGCGTAACTCACGTGAACAGATAGCGGCAGCCTATGAAATTATCAACGGCAAGTTATCGGTCCGGGATGCGGAGAAGAAGACCAAGGGCACAAGTGCAGGAGAGAAGGCATCCAGAAAAGGGGCGGATATGATTGAGGTGGAAGAGCGCCTAAGGCAATTGCTGGGGACCAGGGTGGAAATCAAGGCTAGCCGCAGGGGCGGTAAAATCGAGATTGCCTATTATGACGATGAAGACCTGGAGAGATTGGTAGACATTATAGGTGTCTAGATTAAACGGCAACGGCGTGATTGCCCCGGGACATTTAGCTACTGCCCACCGAGAGTCCCTCCGTTTGACTGGAGGGACTTTTTTGCGCTCAGAACGGCTGTTGGTTGGTGACGCATTTTTTTAAAGAAACGGTAACAAGGCAAAAGTTATTAGGAACGGTATTGTTATAAGGTTTCACGGGAAACAGGCCCCGAATCGCACTGTTTCACGTGAAACAATATTTGCCCTATTCAGACCTATAATCAGAAATAGCGAGGAGCTCGTTAACCCGGGCGTAAACGCTGAGGAGAGAAAAATGCTCTTGCCGAGCTATGCGGGCACAATCTTCATACTCCGGTTTGACATGCACCTCTCCAGAAGCGGTCCGGGAGATCTTAATACGGACCGGCCCCCAGGGTGTGGTCAGAACCTCTTCCCGCCGCGGGGTCAGGAAACGTTCCTGCCGGCGGAATCTTACACCCAGGGAGCCAGTTTCTCGGATAATCAAGCGGGATAATTCCTCAGCCGCATGGGGATAGGTTAACAATGTTATGAGTGTCCCCGGTCGATTTTTTTTCATTTGTATGGCGGCAGTAAAATAATCCAAAACAGCGGGATGTTCGGTAAAGACATGGTGAAGGTAGGAGAATATCTCTGGATTAAGATCGTCTACTTCAGTCTCAAGAATAGCAACCGTATCAAGTTTATGATCCTGATCAGCTGTAGCAGCACGGACCGCTCGCAATAGGTTGGGAACTCCGTCATCCCGAACCAAAACACCGGCGCCATAACCCACCTTGACCGGGATGAACGGCGGCATTTCGCCTCGCGGAGAAGATACAGAAGTCAGGAGCGCGGCTCCGGTAGGTGTAACCAGCTCCAATTGGATAGAGACCGGATGACACGGATAGCCTTGTAGAAGCAGAGCCGTAGCGGGCGCGGGCACTGGGTAACGCCCATGACTTATATCGACTAATCCTTGGGTCCAAGGCAGGCTCGAGGCATACACTTTTTCAATACCCATAGACTCAAGACACAAAAAAGTGCCCACAATATCAACAATGGTATCGACCGCGCCAAGTTCATGAAAATGGACCTCGTCTATCTGCACGCCGTGCACTGCAGCTTCAGCGGCGGCCAGCTTTTGAAAAACACGCATGGATTTGGTTTTAACAGTAGTGGGCAGCGGACTGGCTAAAAGGATTGTCGATATAGAGGCGAGGTTGCGCTGCGGAGCGGCATCCGTATGCACCCTGAAAGAAGAACAGCTAATCCCCTGCCGAACCTGTTTGCTCACCTCAATACAGGCGCCAATCGCCAGGGAGTCTATACCTTCCTGCAACACCTCCCAATCAGCCCCGCTGTCAAGCAGTGCGCCGATCATCATATCGCCAGAAACCCCCGAGAAACAATCCAAATACAAAATCTCCATTTTTCTCCTCCAGGATAGTTCCGTTTCGGCCATGATCTGGTCCAACTGGCAGGCCAAATATTTCTTATTATACTACAACAGAGATTATTAACAGGGGAATGATCTTATGATGGGTTCTATTGCGCAGCGGCAGGGTGGTATGAGAGCTTCGGAAAAGAGGGTAAAGACATATCCCGGTTATGGAGGATGTGGGCTTCGGACAACCCTTGGGCAATGAGTTCTGCCATACGATACACAACGAACAAGCGGGTGTTTTGTAAAACCATTTGCTCCAGATAACCCCCTACATTTACTACCGCCGATATGTGGAAGTCACCCACAGTAGGAAGGCTCTTATTAAGTGCGGTTCCAGGAGTTAGCCCGCCTTCCTGTACTGATATGTAGCCGACACGATCTTCGCTCCCCAAACTGGCGTCGATTGCCACGATGAATGGATCCGCATAAATCGAATGGATCTCTTCAATTACATCGGGCAGATTGACGGCATGAGAGGGGTGTTCAAGGCTGCCAAACAGATTCAGACTGGGTAAGCTCTCCTGTAGAAAGGTGCCGACCAGCGGACCCAGGCAATCACCAGTTGCACGGTCGGTGCCTATGGACAGATACACCACATCCCGGTCGAGGAGAGGATTCAACTGGCGGAGGAAACCATAGATAGTACTCTTTAAGAGCTCGCTGCAGTTAGGGTGAGCATAATGCACGGACAGAGCAGGGGCCACAAACCTCTTGGGGATATTTAACATATCGTGCCTCCAAACCACTAAGTGTCTATGATAATTGTTGCCTCTCGGGATAATTTTATGCGGTTATTTTGGGAAGCGACGAATATTTATTAATACGTGCATGAAAGGTGGTGGCAGTAATCAAATATCGTCTGATGATCGTGATGGGTTACCTGGGAGCGGTGATAGGAGCGGGCTTTGCATCGGGACAGGAGATAGTCCAGTTTTTCGTCCATTATGGCTCTAACGGAATCTTCGCGACGGGCATGGCAACTCTAATGTTTGCGGCCTGCGGGGCCCGTTTGCTGTATATGGCTCACTCTCAAAAGGCGTCAAACTATCAGGATCTTCTCAATCACCTCTTAGGTGAGCGGTTCGGCAGGTTGGTGGATGTCCTGGTGGCAATATTTTTATTCCTCGGGATAAGCACCATGCTATCAGCAAGCGGCGCTGTTTTTTATGAGCATTTATACTTACCCAAGGAATTAGGGATTTTAATAGCATATGCGGTGGTGGCCGGACTGTTAATAACTGGAAAGAAAGGATTAATCTATTCATACAATCTACTGGTACCGGTTAAAATAGGCTTAATAATTCTAATATCAGGATATATCGCCTTCTTTGTTCATCCCGACCCTCACGAGGCACGGGTTTTGGCCGCTTATCATAACGGCAATTGGAATTGGATAATTAGTGCGGTATTATATGTATCATATAATTTCTCATTGGCTATGGTAGTATTGACCCAATACCAGGGTATTACCAACCGCCGCAACGGAATCCTGGGGGCGGCCTGGGGCGGTCTGGCTCTTGGCGGTATGGTAATCCTAAATTACCTGGCTCTGTGCAAGTTCTTGCCTGAAGTAACATTTTATCAAGTGCCCATGCTATTTGTGGCCGGTCAGGTAAGCATGACCGCCAAGCATCTCTATACCGTCGTGCTATGGCTGGGGATCATTACTACTGCGCTGGCAAACGCTTATGGGTTCACCCAACGATTTGCCCAGTTTACGGGTCTAAGCTATCCTGTCTGTCTCGTCCTCTGTCTTACCCTGGCTATCCCCCTCTCCATGCAGAGCTTTTCCGTCTTGGTAGCCAGCATATATCCAATTTTTGGATTAATAGGGGTTTCGATCATGGGCGCACTGATATATAAGACTACAAAAGAAATCGGCAGAGAGGTATACTATAGAATAATCCGGTCATTACACAGCATCAGGGAGGCCTGAGATGAGCAGCCTTAGGAATATACCTTCAGTAGATGAAATTTTGGAAACAAAGGCGGTACAAGAGCATCTGCAGCGATTCAATCGGGATTTCGTTATTGCCAACCTTAGGCAGGCAGTCGTTGATGTCCGGCAGAATCTGCGTTCCAGCGGACAGGAAGCCTCCCGGGAGTATCTTAGCGCGCTTATCGCAACCCGGTTGGAGGGGTTGTTGTTGCAAGCCAATCGGGGTACTCTACAGAAAATTATCAACGGCACCGGAGTGGTGTTGCATACCAACCTTGGGCGTGCTCCTTTAGGAAAGAGAGCCCTAGCCTATCTTCAGG
>CAZOMS010000022.1:0-21716 GCA_964580805.1 uncultured Syntrophomonas sp.
CGGTTCAGAAATTAGGTATGCGTTTGAACAACAACGTCAATTACTTTAAAGGCAAGGCCGAAAAAATGGCCGGCATCAAGAAATAAAGAACGCTCTGCTCACAATAATAGATGAAGACAATACGCAGCAGGATTCATAGCTAAGAGTAGAGCATACTCAAGTACGCGATTGTTGCTACTTCAAGGCCCCGGCTGCTCATATCAGGGAGTGGCCGGGTTTGTCTTGAGGCGGCATGGTTCGCTGCGCGCCTAAACATGCCAATGCGGAGGGCGGGCGCACCACAGTATCTTCAGAAAGGATGGAGAATTATGAATAAGATAGGAACCCTCGATGAAGTTATCGACAAAATACAAGATGGCAGCACAATCATGATAGGCGGTTTCTTCGCCGTCGGCACGCCGATACGCAGCATCGAGAAGCTGGTGGAAAAAGGGGTCAAGGACCTCACTGTCATCGCCATCTGCAACGCCAATCCGGCGGGTCACTTCGATTTCGCGCTGCTGTTCGAAAACCATATGATCAAAAAGTTCATCACTTCCCATACCGGTACCACCCCGGTAGCCATTGAACAGTTCAAGAATGGTGAGGTTGACATTGAGTATTACCCCATGGGCAACTGGATAGAAAAGGTGAGAGCCGGTGGCGCAGGCCTGGGTGGAGTGCTGACTCCGACTGGGGTGGGTACTTTTATGGAAAAGGGCAAACAGAAGATCAACGTGGATGGTAAGGATTATATCCTGGAAACCCCGCTGCGGGCTGAGTGTGCCTTTATCAAGGGTTACCGGGCAGACAAGATGGGCAACGTGGAGTATCGTGGGGTATCCATCAATTGCAATCCGATAATGGCCACCGCCGCTGATTATGTCGTGGCCGAAGTTGATGAGATCGTGGAAGTCGGCGCGATTGAGCCCATCCGGGTTGGAACTCCCGGTATCTTTGTAGACAAGGTTGTCCAGGGTTATACCCACGAAGAACATCAGGATATTTACGAGAAGCTATGGGTGCGGGCCGGTATGTTGAAGGCCGCCCAATAGAGCGGATGAGAATGGAGGTATATTCATGGAATTCAGAGAGATAGTATGCCGGCGCGCAGCCCTGGAGCTGAAGGATGGCGAGTATGTGAACCTGGGATTTGGAGTACCTACCGGTGTGCCCAATTATCTTCCGGAAGGAGTCGAAGTCATACTCCAATCGGAAAATGGATGCCTTTTATTTGGACCAACGCCTGCTTTGGGAAAGCAGGACGCTGATGTCGGCAACGCCGGCGGACAGCCCATTACTTTGATGCCTGGGGCCTCGATCTTCGATTCAGGGATCTCTTTTTCGATTATCAGAGGCGGGCATGTTGACGCTACCTTTTTGGGAGCCCTTGAGGTCGATCAGGAAGGAAATATCGCCAATTGGGCTTTGCCTTTGGCCCCGGACCGCTATTCACCCGGACCAGGCGGGGCCATGGACCTGGTGACCGGAGCACGAAAAGTGGTAGCTATGTTGCAGCACAATGATAAAAAGGGCAATTCCAAGGTTAAGAAGCTCTGTGCCCTCCCCCTTACCGGTGCGGGGGTGCTGGACGTCATAATCACCGATAAAGCAGTTTTTAAATTCACCGACGGCAAAATGGTGCTAACAGAAGTAATGGCCGGACTGACCGTTGATGATATTCGCAGTATGACCGAAGCCGATTTTACAGTGGCCCCGGACCTGTGCGAATTCAGGCTGTCCTAATACAAAAACATCTCCCCCCAACCAGCCCGCCTTCAGGCAGCGATACCTGGAGGCGGGCTTTGCTGTTCTGTGAGTATGCAGCGCCCGAGGGTGAGTGGCCGGGAAAATCAACTACCCCCTTTCCATAGCTAGACAGTAGCCGGAAGAACATCTGTCTCACGTATTGGTAGTAGGAAACCTCAAGGCAAAACTGGTGCAGGAAGCAAAGAAGATGAAGATTTGGCGCAAGAGCAGCATAATCTGGTCCGATTTGACGCTGGACATTATTGTTGGGCTGATATAGTGTTAAACAAAGAACTGCCCTGGGTTAAAAGCACTTTGCTCCAGGACATCTGATCGAAAGAATTGCGCGAAGAAGGTAACAAAAGGAGGTCAGCCCTAAATGGATGATAAATACCGTCAACTGGCAAGAAACCTTGATGATAATCCGGTCGGAGCACCGCTTAGCAAAGAATTCATACAGATGTTGGAGATCCTTTATCCCGCCAATGAATTGGAGCTGGCGCTTTTACTGAGTTTTCGGACCAAGAAGCTTGAGGATATAGCCAAAGAGGCGGGGATACCGGAGGAAGAAGCGTCCAGCATACTAGAGGGAATGGCCGATAAGGGCACCATTTTCAGCAAACAGGCGGGTGACAGCAGAAGTTACCGGTTGCTGCCGATTTATGCCGGGATTTTTGAGTATACTACTCTATCGGACAAATTTGATGGGGCAACCCATAAAAAATTGAATGAATTGTGGCACCATTGGTATATGAAGAGCTTGGTGCATGAATTAGCGGAAGCGCAGCCGGCCTGGAAGAGGGTATACCCGACCGAAACAGCCATAATGAAGCCCGACCAGGTACTTCCTTATGAGTTGGCCTCGGAAATGATAAAAACCAAGGCTAAGAGCATAGCTCTGGGCAATTGCACCTGCCGCCTGATTGAGCAGAATTGCGACAAGCCAGTGGAGACTTGTCTTGGTTTTGATGATGCTGCGGATTATATGATAGAACGCGGTATGGCCAGAAGGATTGATGCAGACGAGGCCTTGAAAGTCTTGAAACTATCGGAAGATGCGGGATTGGTACACTTGGGCAGCAACAATAAGAATAACCTTCTCTTTATATGCAATTGCTGTTCGGACTGCTGCCACGTGCTTCGGCAATATACTGAATTCAACTATCCCCAGGGCATCAGCAAATCGAACTTCCTAGCGGTCATTGAGGAGGAACTGTGCAATGGCTGCGCTATCTGTGCAGAGGAGCGGTGCCCGGTGGGAGCAATCAAAATGGCCGATGATATCGCGGTCGTTGAGGATGAAAGATGCATTGGCTGCGGACTCTGCGTAAATCATTGTCCCACCGATGCGATCCTGTTGGTCAAAAAAGATGCATTGGCGGAGGTTCCCGAAACCTTGGGCGAATTGACCAAAACGGTCTGGGAGAACAAGAAAATTAATCGAGCCAACCCGGATTTCATAAGATAGAAATGCATGAGCTGGGTATTATGGCCAACGTTTTGGATGTTGCTTTAGAATTTGCGGCTAAGAACGATGTTAAAAAAATACTGGCAATCAACCTTGAGATTGGCACCTTGTCAGATATCGTCCCCCCAATTGCTCAGGATTTCTTTGGATTCATTGCCACAGGTACTATCGCCGAAGGTGCTAAATTGAATATCGTAAGGATACCGGCAGTAATCAAATGCCGTTCTTGCGGTCTGGAAGATGATTTGGATATAGACCGCCCTTCTTTGGTTTGTCCTGATTGTGGGTCAAAGAGTTTGGAACCCATCTCTGGGAGAGAATATCGGATAGAATCCATAGAAGTGGAATAACTGACTAGATAGAATGGAGGAATTGGGATAGATCCGGTCAGAATAATAGAAGTGAAACAAAACGTACTGGTCAATAATGATAAAAAAGCGGCCCAAATGCGGGATTATCTCAAGCGGGACAAGACCTTCCTGATGAACCTTATGTCTTCGCCGGGATCTGGCAAAACCAGTTTGATCCTGCGCACCATTGAGCAACTGCGCCATGAGCTCAAAATTGGGATTTTGGAGGCAGACATTGATTCAGCCGTTGATGCTGAAAAAATTCAGGCAATTGGGATTCCTGCTATGCAGATGCGAACTGGCGGCATGTGTCATCTGGATGCCAGCATGGTGGAGACCGGCCTTAAGGAATTAAAATCGCCCGGGTTTGATCTGATAATTGTTGAAAACGTGGGGAACCTGGTGTGTCCGGCAGAATTTGATACCGGGTCAGTATGCAATGCCATGATCCTAAGCGTTCCTGAAGGTGATGACAAACCCCTGAAGTACCCGTTGATGTTTTCGACCGTAGACGTTTTGCTGGTCAATAAAATCGACTATCTGCAATTATCAGATTTTGATATGGCGGCGCTGAAAGAAAGAGTATACGGCCTGAATCCGGACATTGAGATTTTCGAAGTTTCTGCTAAAACCGGCCAAGGTATCGAAGCCTGGACGGATTGGTTACGGGTAAAGATCAGCGAATGGCAGGCCTGAACCACAGTCGTAATCCCAGTTTTCCGTACGATATGAATGTCTCACCGAGGCGGCTCAATCCAGGGTTCAAGCCCGTCCACATCTTGCCTGGCACATTCAGACGGAGATGATTTCCGTTTTGGGTGTTATTCCAATTAGTAAAGCCTCCGCTTGACCGCAGAGGCTCATGCTTTTTTTCTGGAGATCCGTACTGATTCATCTATATAGCCACTACCCGCCCGTTCTTGCTGCCGTCCTTGAAGTTGAGGCTGTCGAAACAGACTTCCCGGGTTTCGATGCGCTCCCTGCGCGGGTCCACCAGGGCAGCAGCGGTCATGGGATATTTCTCGCATCCATAACTGGCAAAATACAGCTTGTCGTTGAAATAGATGGCGTTAAGCTTGGTCTGGACTTTGCGGGTGTAGGATTTGATTTTGCCATGGTACTCGAAGGACTTAAGTATTTCATAAGCAATTTGAAGCATACTGGCATATGCATGTTTATTTTCGAATATCGATTCCCCTCCCGGCCCGGGGTAAATCCAGCCGGTGGCATCGTCATAGATCGGGCCGGTATGACTGGCGTCCCGATCGGCTCCGGACCCGGTCGCCTGATCGGCGATCATCAGCACTACGTCCTGGCGGGACAGGGAATAACCGTCGCCATTGGCCACCAATTCCTGCCACCAGTCACCGAAACTATGCCACTTATTCACGAATTCAGGATCCAGCTGGCTGATCGGGGCCAGTTCGCCGGTCCCCTGCCCGGGCAGTTCCCCTTCCAGGCACTTACGGTCCAAGAGCCCGTAATAAGGCTTGAGCTGTCCCGGTATGTATTGGGTAGTGGTAGACAACAGGAACAACAGGTTATTCAGCCCCAGCTGGCTGAACAGCGAACCCGATTGGTTTCTGTCCTGGAATATGGCCCGGGTACTGAGGGCTATGTGGGTGGCTGCTTCAGCATCACCTTGATCATAGCTCATGGCCTGATCGGTCAGGTTCTGCAGATGATCATTGATAAGTCTTTCCAACTCGTTGGTCTTAGCCATTTCAACACCTCATATTTATTCTCTATTTGATGATTAGAGGATGATTCCATCAGTCGGCCAAAGATCGTCCGTGAGAACCGTCCGAGACCAGTGATAAAGTACCTGTTTTGTCATCCAGAGGAGCCGAAGGCGACGAAGGATCCCATCAAAAACACCTTATTGTTGGCCCATAGACAGTTGTAAGATGCTTCGCTAACGCTTAACATGACACATCAAGATACTATTTCAGCAGTCTCGAACCGTCCCCATCCCTTTAATCAGTCCACCTTAATATAATGCAAAAAATATCCCGGCACAATAAGAAACAGCCTGCTGGGCGGCAGACTGCAGATGTGTTTATAACATCTGTATTATCAGTAACGGGGCAGGGACGGCTTTGACCGTTAAACATTTTCTACACGGGCCCTGGTTGATCTTCATGCCGCGGATCATCGCATTGCGGTGGGTCATCACTCTGCCGCGGGCTCTGATTAGGAAGTTGTCCGGTCACTTTGTCGGTGTAGGGTTTGATGTCCTCCAGGTAGAAGGGCAGGATGGCTACCACCACATTGCGTTTGCTGAACAGGGCATTGGCAATAAAGAGACTGGTGTTGTTGTGCAGCGCGGCCTGCCACCATTTGGGCACGAAGAATTGCGGCAGCAGCACGGTGATAATGTCGCCTGGTTGAGAGTCGTGTTCCTCGGAATCGATATAGTCGCGCAGCGGTCCCACCACCTCGCGGTAGGGGGAGTACCTGACGATCAACGGGATGTCGGTATCCAGGCCCGCCCACTTGGCTTTCAGCTTGTCCGCCTCGCCTTCGTAGGTCTCGATGTGAAAGGCTTCCACTTTGTCGGTCATGGTGCGGGCGTAGCGCAGGGCTTTGACCACCATGGCATTGAGGCTGTCAATAGGGACGATGACATGGTGGGAATAGGCCGGGATCAGGTTGATCATCCCCAGGGTATCATTGGGGATATCGAGCTGCCGGGCTACTGAATTATAGTGGTCCTTGACCCGGAACATGGCCCACATCAAGATCGGCAGCACCACGAATACTATCCAGGCTCCGGCCAGGAACTTGGTTACTCCGATGACAACCAGAGCGGTCAAGGTGACAGCGGCACCAAAACCATTTATTAGGGCCTTGTACTGCCAGCCGGGCTGTTTCTGCCGCACCCAGCGGACCAATAATCCGCCCTGGGCCAGGGTAAAGGAAGTGAAAACACCCACTGCATAGAGGTTGATCAGCAAGTGGGTATTGGCTTTGAACACCACTACCAGCAATATGGCCAGGAAACCAAGCGCGATGATGCCGTTGGAAAAATTCAAGCGATGCCCCCGCAGTTTGAGCTGGCGGGGGGCGTAGCCGTCCTGGGCTACCACCGAGAGCAGAGTCGGGAATCCCGCGAAGGCGGTATTGGCAGCCATTGCCAGGATTATGGCGGTGGTGGCCTGGATGAAATAGAACATCCATCCCGGCCCAAAGACGTCCACGGCGATCTGGGCCACTACTGTCTGGCGTGGATTGGGCACGATATGGTAGAGGTTGGTCAGGTAAGCCATCCCCCCGAAACAGATAATGATGGCAGCGGCCAGCATTACATAAACGATCTTGGCGTTCTTGGTGGCGGGGTCTTTGAAATTGGGAACGGCATCACTGACCGCTTCGACCCCGGTCAGGGCGCTGCATCCCGAGGAGAAGGCCCTGAGCAGCAGAAAAACGGTCACCGCCTGGGTCCCGGCCGACACTGGATCGGCTACCGGAGCGGGTAGGACTGTGTTAACTCCGGCAGCGTGCTTGAACATGCCTACCGCGACCAGTGATATTATGGCAAAGATGAATGCATAGGTAGGCAAACTAAAAATTCGAGCCGACTCCCGTACCCCTCGTACGTTGGCAATTATCAACAGCATGATGATGATGACCGCGATGGCGACCCGGTGGGCAAAAAGAGAGGGGATAGCTGAGGTTATGGCGGCAGTGGCCGACGATATACTGACTGCCACGGTCAGGGTGTAATCGATGGATAGAGCGGAAGCAGCCGTCAATCCCGCCAGGGTGTTGATGTTTTCCTTGGCGACGGCATAAGCTCCCCCTCCCTGGGGATAGGTGTCGACTACATTGCTGTAGGAGAACACCAGGATGATCAGCAGCAGGATGACAACCCCGGCCAGGCGCGGCATCCAGATGAATGAAGCCACCCCGATGACCGGCACCAGTACCAGCAGTATTTCTTCGACCGCATACGCGACTGATGAGATGGCGTCGCTGGACAGGATGGGCATCCCCCAGAATACGGTCAGTTTCTCCTCGGAGATATTGGCGCTGGCCATCTTCTTGCCAAAAATCAAGCGCATTAATTGTCTGAACATTATATAATTCGCCTCGGCATTTTTTCTAAATTTCCCATTAAGGCTTAAAACTAAACTAATTATAGTGCTGGTTGTCAGGAAGTAAAGTTGTATACCGGCATACAGCCATGATGTATTGGTGGAAGGCTATGCGGAAAAGGTGCTGGTTTGGATATGAGTCATAGAGGCTGAAAAAGAGGGAAGTTGGGATGGCCAACGGATGCTAGGAAGATCTCATATTTTCACTGCTGTCCAGATATCCGAAAGGATAGATGAAAATGGCGTTACACCAGCTCAGGAAAAAGTATTGGGCCAGGTTCATAGTGTTCAACAGCATTAATTCGACAAGATGATCCGGGGGCAAGCCCGCAAAATGTTCCGCCTGTTGGCGGGCTTCGTGCTGGCAGCTGCGGAAATCGCGGTTACGGCGATATGACGCCAGATCGTGGAGTTTCTCCCGGAGCAGGTAATCATAGCGGCGCCGCGCAGATTCATCCTGCAGTATCCCATAGGCTTCAGAGATTTCGATGAAGCGCGCGTGGGCGTCGGCCAATCGGCAAACATCGGGGTGGAATTCTTTGACCGCCTTCCTCCATGCCGCTTTGATATCGGGCTGGCTGGCTGTCATCGGCACACCCAGAATATCATAGTAATCCTTCCCCGTACCCTTGCCCGCACTCATAGCGATGCCCCCCGTAATTAGTATATGGAGATCCCCGGTAATTTGTTTATTAATACGAAACTTCCGGATCATTTCGTAGTGGGGCGGATTATAATATACGCATGATTCATCATTTTTTGTCTTGTATTTAAAGGCACCGACAATGTTTAATGGTACCCTTTCCAAAATTGTTGGCATTTATCCGGTCGGCTGTTCATAGAAAAGTTAAGTGGGTCGGTCTCCTCTTGAAGGACTGGGCCGTAATTGCTTACAAAGCCGCAAATGGGGTATCATAGGAGTGAGCCATATATTGGCATTTTATAGTAGGGAGGTCAGACCACATCCGATTCTGATATCGTCGAGGATGCCGCCGGCAGCGGAGAGGCATAATAGAAATTGGAAAGCGTCATAAGAGTGTCACGAGAACCGTCCAAGACCGTTGAAATAGCACCGGTTTTGTCATCCCGAGGAGCCTGAGGCGACGAAGGATCTCATCAAAAATACAGTATTATGGGCCTTTATACATTTGCGAGATGCTTCGCTAACGCTTAGCATGACACATTAAGAGACTTTTTCAGTGGGTCTCGAAAAGTCCCTTTGACACAGGTTGGATCCAAAACTGTTGAAAGAGTGTCAAGATAACCGTCCTCTCTACACCTGTAAGGGGTATCGAGAGAACCGAACCGTCTCATGACACTTAATATTAGGATAGGAGGAGAATAATATGTCAGAGAAGCCCTTTTTTGAAGAAATGATGGCCAACAATCCGTATCTTTCTATGTCCGAGGATAATCCCTTCGTGGCCATGATGAAGAACAACCCGTTTCTGAACCCATCCGAGGAAAACCCCTTCGTGGCCATGATGAAGAACAACCCGTTTCTGAACCCATCTGAGGAAAACCCCTTCGTGGCCATGATGAAGAACAACCCGTTTTTGAATCCATCCGATGAAAATCCATTCCTGGCCATGATGAAGGAGAACCCTTTCCTGGAAATGTTCAAGGGCAATCCGATGCTGTCCGAAAACAATCCGTTCCTGGAAATGTTGAAAGGATGGCCGTCATTAGCCAGCGCGGAGAATCCGTTTATCCTGATGGCCCAGAACATTCCGTATGCAAACCTCTATACCGGCTGGCTGCAAGCGCTCAACCAGGTTTGGGACATGTGGTTGGTAGGCTTGGGCGGCCTCAGCTGGACCCAGAACGAATTTGAGAATGCCACCCGCAAGCAGTTGGGTGAAATGAAAGCAGCCCGGGAGGAACTGACCAAAATGACGCAGGACATGGGCAAGCAGGCGGCCAAGAACCAGATCTTGATCATGCAGACTTTGGAGGATGCAGTAATAAGAGATCAGGATTCATAAACCAGATCAACTGACAATTCATTGTTAGATTAAGCGTCGCTCCCCAAATGGGGAGCGACAGCTGAAAGGGAGGAACATGGTAGCTTGATACCCCATAGTACAAGTTATGAGGATGTGATCCGGGGATTGCAGGTCGATCCCCTTCAAGGATTGACCTCGGAGGAAGCCCAGCGGCGCCTGCAGGAATACGGCGAGAACCAGCTGGAGGCCAAGAAAAAGAAAAGCATGATCCAGCAGTTCTTGGAACAGTTCAAGGATGTTATGATCGTGATCCTTATAATCGCTGCGGCGATTTCTTTTGTCGTGGCCATCTATGAGGGAGAGGGTTTCTTCGAACCGATCCTGATCCTGCTTATTGTGGTGCTTAACGCCATCATGGGGGTGGTGCAGGAGAGCAAGGCGGAGAAAGCCCTGGAAGCCCTGCAGCAGATGTCCGCCCCCCAAGCCCGGGTGCTGCGCGACGGCTGGGAAAGAGTTATCGAAGCCATTCAACTGGTGCCGGGGGACATAATTATCCTGGAAGCGGGTGATTTCGTTCCCGCCGACGGCCGCCTTATCGAATCCGCCAGCCTGAAATCAGAGGAGGCGGCCTTGACCGGGGAATCGGTCCCCAGCGAGAAGGATGCCAAGGTGGTAGTGGAAGCGGACGCTCCATTGGGCGACCGCTTCAACATGGTCTACTCGGGTTGCAGCATAACCTATGGGCGAGCCTGGGTAGTGGTCACCGCTACCGGCATGAAGACCGAAATGGGCAAGATCGCCGACCTGCTGGAAGCAGAGGAAGATGGTCAGACTCCGCTGCAGCACCGTTTGGCGGTGTTGGGTAAATATCTGGGCATCATGGCCGTGGTGGTCAGCGCGGTCATATTTGCCATCGGCCTGGCGGCTGATATGCGGGTGATGGAGATATTTATGATCGCCGTATCCCTGGCGGTATCGGCCATACCCGAAGGGCTGCCGGCCATTATAACCATCGTGCTGGCCATCGGAGTGCAGCGTATGGTCAGCAAAAACGCCATCATCCGGAGGTTGCCGGCGGTAGAGACCCTGGGCAGCGCCTCGGTAATATGTTCGGACAAGACCGGCACTCTGACCCTTAATCAAATGACCCTGGTCAAGGCGTTTGATGCTGAATCATCAGTGCTGGAGGACATCGGGGAGGACAACACGCCGGCTATCAGGAAGCTTCTTGCCTATGCGGTCCTGTGCAGCGACGGACGGGTGGAATTTGAAGACGGGGAGGCGCGCCATATTGGTGATCCTACCGAGACCGCCATCGTCCTGGCCGCTCATAAGAACGGATTGCCCCAGGATGACCTCAACCATCGTTATCCAAGACTGGCCGAACTGCCTTTCGATTCTGACCGCAAGCTGATGAGCACGGTGAACCGGGTGGAAGACCGCACCGTAGTCATAGTCAAAGGGGCTTTCGATGTATTGGAAAGTCTGTGTGTGGCCGGCGACCTGGAGGCAGGCCGCCGCTATACCGATAGCATGAGCCGCGACGCCCTGCGGGTGCTGGCGGCAGCTTATAAGGAAATAAGCGAGATCCCCGACCCCGTGACCAGTGAAGCATTGGAAACGGAATTGACCTTCATGGGCCTACTGGGCATGATCGACCCGCCTCGCCCGGAAGCCCGGGAAGCGGTCGCGCTGTGTAAACGTGCGGGTATCAAACCGGTAATGATAACCGGCGACCATGTCATCACCGCCTCTGCCATCGCCAGCGACCTGGGTATAATGAATCCCGGAGATCAGGCGGTAACGGGCAGCGATTTAATAAAAATGTCGGCCGCCGATCTGGAGGAAAGGGTACGCGGCATCTCAGTCTATGCCCGGGTTTCGCCCGAAGACAAGATAAGGATCGTACGAGCCTGGCAGCGGCAGGGGGAGGTGGTATCCATGACCGGGGACGGAGTCAACGACGCCCCCGCGTTGAAGGCGGCGGACATTGGCTGTGCCATGGGCATCACCGGAACCGATGTGGCCAAGGGAGCGGCAGACATGGTCCTGACCGATGATAATTTTGCTACCATTGTGGATGCGGTGCGGGAAGGCCGCGGCATCTATGACAATATCAGAAAGGCAGTGGCGTTCCTGCTGGGCACTAATATCGGTGAGGTCCTGACCGTATTCACTGCCATGTTGGTATGGAAACAGGCGCCGCTCTTGGCAGTCCAATTGCTGTGGATCAACCTGGTCACGGACAGCCTGCCCGCCATTGCCCTCGGTATGGAAGCGGTGGAAAAGGATGTCATGGACCATAAGCCCAAACCCAAGGACGAGAGCATATTCGCACACGGACTGGGCATGCGGATAGCCCTGCAGGGGGCCATGTTTGCAGTTTTGACCCTGACCGCGTTTATGATCGGCTGGCGGGGGACCGGGGACATTGATGCCGGCCGCACCATGGCCTTCATGGTCCTGGCCCTGACCCAGGTAGTTCATTCGTTCAATATGCGTTCCAATCATTCTTTGTTTAAAATCGGTTTCTTCACTAACCGGTATCTGGACGGAGCGGCTCTGATATCGGCAGCTTTGGTGCTCGTAGTGGCCATGGTCCCGCCGGTAGCGAACGCATTTGGTATGACCGGACTGACGGCTGACATGTACCTCATGGCCCTGGGCCTGGCTCTGGTGCCTTTGCTCGTCCTGGAAATTTCCAAGGCCGTCGGCCTCATTAAATACAAGAATGCAGAGTAAACAGAATGTTCCCGGGCAGATATATCGGGCAACCTATCACTTCATGCAGGCATCCAGTGACTGCCCTTCTCAGCTGGGGAAAAGGCTCGAAACCGGGAACCGGAAATGGTATACTTCCTAATATCAGGGTCTAGTGGGGGAGAGAGCTGTTGGTTAAGATAACCGCGGACAGTACATGTGATCTGACGCCTGAGATCATCAATGATCTCGACATAGATATACTCCCTTTGCATATCGTAGCCGACAACGAAACCTACCGGGACGGAGTGGATATCACCCCGGCCGATATCTTCAGGCTGGTGGAAGAGGAGGGTAAATCCTGCCACACCACGGCTGTCAATCTGTTCGAGTACCGGACCCGTTTTGAAGAACTGTCAGCCCGTTATGATGCGGTGATCCACATAAACATAGGTTCCGGATTCTCATCCTGTCATCAAAACGCTCAATTGGCGGCCCAGGAACTCTACAACGTTTATACCGTGGATTCCTTCAACCTGTGCCTGGGCAGCGGCGCCTTGGTCCATGCCGCCGCCCTGATGGCCCAACAAGGGGCCAGGGTCCAGGAGATACTGAGCACGGTTCGGGATATGATCCCCCGGGTCGAATCCAGTTTCGTGATCGATAAGCTCGATTATCTGCGCCGGGGCGGGCGTTGTTCGTCTCTCACCGAACAGGGAGCGCGGTTGCTGCAGATAAGGCCTTGCATAGAGGTGGTCAACAACCGCATGGTAGTGGGGAAAAAGTACCGGGGCAGTTTTGGCCGCTGCCTGCAGCATTACATCGAGGACCGTTTCCAGGATCGCCGTGATATAGACTTACGGCGGGTCTACATTGCCAACGCCGGGTGTGAGCCAGACATTGTGGCCATGGCGAAAGAGTCGACCGCCCGCCTGGCCGCCTTCGAGGAGATAGTGGAATGCCAAGCGGGCTGCACCATCTCCAATCACTGTGGACCCAATACAGTAGGGATTTTCTTCATGCGCAAATAGATAAGCGGAAGGCCGGTGTGAAAAAACTGAGCCGATTTACAAACCGTCTCACTCAGGTTATAATTTGACCAATATAATAAACCGATGAGCAAGAGAAGTACGAATAGGTGTATGTGTGCAGAGAACCGCCGGCAGGTGGAAAGGCGGTAACAAAGCCGGTTCCGAATGGACTTGCGAGGGCAGCCCGAAATCTTGTAGAGTAGGCGCTGACGGGAACCCTGTCCGTTATCAGTAGGGTGTACATGATGGTGTGCAGAAGGAGTGGGCGGCTAAAGCCGCCAATATGGGTGGTACCGCAGGAGCGCAGTCTCTTGTCCCTGGCAATGGGGCAGGGGATTTTTTTATTGCCTGCTGATTTCCAGAATAAGGTGAAGTATTGAGAAGGGGAGGATAGCCATGGCCACAGGCAGGTTTGGGATCCACGGGGGACAATATATACCGGAAACGCTGATGAACGCGGTCATCGAGCTGGAGGAGGCCTACAATTATTGTAAAAAAGATGCTGATTTTCGGGCGGAACTGGATGATCTGCTCCAAAATTACGCCGGGCGCCCCTCGCTGCTTTACTTTGCCGCCCGCATGACGGCTGATCTGGGCGGCGCCAAAATATACCTGAAGCGGGAGGACCTCAACCATACCGGCTCTCACAAGATCAACAACGTGTTGGGACAGGTGCTGTTGGCAAAGAAAATGGGCAAGACCCGGGTAATAGCCGAAACCGGGGCGGGACAGCACGGAGTGGCCACCGCCACCGCTGCCGCCTTGATGGGGATGGACTGCGAGGTGTTCATGGGCCGCGAAGATACCGAACGCCAGGCCCTCAATGTTTACCGCATGGAATTGCTGGGGACCAGGGTCCACCCGGTGACCAGCGGCACCCAGACCCTGAAGGATGCGGTCAACGAGACCATGCGGGAATGGACCAGCCGCCTGGCTGACACTCATTATGTGCTGGGTTCGGTGATGGGACCGCACCCCTTCCCCACTATCGTCCGTGATTTCCAGGCGGTGATCGGGCGCGAGGTGCGCCGCCAGATGCTGGAGCGGGAGGGGCGGCTGCCCGATGCCCTGCTAGCCTGTGTAGGCGGGGGGAGCAACGCCATGGGACTTTTCTACGATTTTATCAATGAACCGGAGGTCCAGTTGATCGGGTGCGAAGCGGCCGGCCTGGGGGCGGATACACCCCGGACGGCGGCTACCATAGCCACCGGGACGTTAGGGATTTTTCACGGGATGAAATCTTACTTTTGCCAGAACCAGGACGGTCAGATCGCCCCGGTCTATTCCATTTCGGCAGGACTGGATTACCCTGGTATCGGCCCTGAACACGCTCACCTGAATGATCTGGGACGGGCTCAATATGTGCCGGTCACCGATGAAGAAGCGGTGCAAGCCTTCGAGTACCTTTCGCGGATGGAGGGAATCATCCCCGCCATCGAAAGCGCCCATGCGGTAGCCTACGCCCGGCGGTTGGCTCCGCAGATGGCCCCGGACCGGATCATGGTCATCAACTTGTCCGGCCGCGGTGACAAGGATGTGGCGGCCATCGCCAGATACAGGAGGATCGATATTCATGAATAGGATCGAGCGGGCTTTCAGCAGCGGCAAAGCGTTTATACCCTTCATAACCGCCGGGGACCCTTCCCTGGCTATGACCGAGGAACTGGTCTTGAGTATGGCGGCGGCCGGAGCCGACCTGATTGAACTGGGCATTCCTTTTTCCGACCCCATCGCCGAGGGGGAGGTAATCCAGAGGGCTGACGAACGAGCCCTCAGCGCTGGTACCACTACCGACCGGATATTTGACATGGTGGAACGCCTGCGCCGCAAATGCGATGTGCCCCTGGCCTTCATGACTTATGTGAATCCGGTTTTTACCTACGGTACGGAACGGTTCATGCAGAGATGCCATGCAGCGGGGATCGACGCCCTGATAGTGCCCGACCTGCCTTTCGAGGAGAAAGATGAGATTTTGGACGATTGCCAGCGCTATGGGGTTACGTTGATCTCCCTCATTGCTCCTACCTCCCGCGACCGTATCCGTATGATCGGCGGGGAGGCGCAGGGATTCGTTTATTGCGTCTCATCAATGGGAGTCACCGGCGTGCGGGCCGAGATTGGCAGCCAGGTCGGGGAGATGGTCAGGATGGTCAAAGAAGTCAGGGACATTCCCTGCGCCATTGGATTTGGCGTTTCCACCCCGGAGCAGGCCCGGGAGTTGGCTGGGGTGGCTGACGGGGTGATCGTCGGCAGTGCCATCGTTCGGATCGTAGAGCAGTATGGTCGGGATTGCCTGCTGCCGGTAGTGGATTACGTGACCGCTATGGTTAAGGCGGTCAAGCAGGTCCTGGCATAGGATTCCATTGACTTGCTTCGCCAGACCAGCCAGCTGGCATATTGACACGGGCAATAATATGAGTATGATAATAATTAGCACTCTTTGACCGAGAGTGCTAATTGCTTGCGGGGGCCTGTACCGCGCAGTACTTTTATTCAGGAAGGAGAAGGATTGATGCCCAGAAAAGAATTTCAAACCGAATCGAAGCGATTGCTGGACCTGATGATCAATTCCATCTACACCAACCGGGAGATATTCCTGCGGGAACTGATTTCCAATGCCAGCGATGCGATTGACAAGATCTATTACAAAACCCTGGTGGATGAAGCTCTGAGCTTCAACAAAGACAGTTATTACATCAAAATCTCGGTGGACAAGCCCAACCGCATTCTGACCGTTTCCGATTATGGTATCGGTATGAGCCGGGACGAACTCGACGACAACCTCGGAGTGATCGCCCGCAGTGGTTCCATGAATTTTAAAAAAGAGACCGAACTGAAAGACGGATATGACATCATTGGACAGTTCGGAGTGGGATTTTATTCGGCCTTCATGGTGGCCGACAAGATAACCGTGGTCAGCCGCGCCCTGGGGCAGGAAGAAGCCTATCGTTGGGAGTCGGAGGGGATCGATGGTTACACCATTGAACCGGCTCAGCGGGAAGCAGTGGGGACTGATGTCATCCTGCGGCTTAAGCCCAACAGCGAAGAGGAGAGTCTAGATGAATACCTGCAGGAATTCCGCCTGCGGTCTGTCATAAAGAAATATTCAGACTTCATCAGGTACCCCATCAAGATGGACGTGACCCGCTCCCGCCTCAAAGAGGGCTCCGAGGACGAATACGAGGATTACACTGAGGAGCAGGTAATCAACAGCATGGTTCCCATCTGGAAGAAAAATAAAAACGAACTCACTCCGGAAGATTATGAAAATTTCTATTTCGAGAAGCATTACGGTTTCGATAAACCCATCAAACACATCCATATCAGCACCGACGGCACCGTCAGTTACAACGCGATTCTTTATATTCCCGAGCGGATGCCCTACGACTTTTACACCCGCGAATATGAGAAGGGCTTGGAGCTGTATTCCAGCGGGGTATTGATCATGAACAAATGCCCTGACCTGCTGCCGGATTGCTTCAGTTTCGTCAAGGGGATGGTGGACTCCGAAGACCTGACCCTCAACATCTCCCGGGAGATGCTGCAGCACGACCGCCAGCTGAAGCTTATCGCTAAGAATATCAAGACCAAGATTAAGAACGAACTGAAAAGCCTGCTGCAGAATGAAAGGGAGAAATATGAGAAGTTTTACGAGTCCTTCGGCCGCCAACTGAAGTTCGGCATATATCAGGGATTCGGGGCTGACAAGGAATTACTGCAGGATCTGCTCATGTTCTACTCGTCCCGGGAGAAGAAGATGGTCACCCTAGACGAGTACGTGGCCCGGATGCCGGAGGAACAGAAGTACATCTACTTCGCCGCCGGGGAATCGATCGAGAAGCTGGACAAGTTGCCCCAGTCGGAATTGGTGGCCGACAAAGGCTATGAGATATTCTATTTTACTGACGATGTAGATGAATTTGCCATCGGTATCCTGATGAATTACCGGGACAAGGAGTTCAAATCAGTATCCAGCGCGGATTTGGGTCTGGAGGATGACAATGGCCAGGCTGAATCCGAAGTTAAGGAAAACAAAGACCTGTTCGGGGCGATGAAGGATCTCTTGGCCGGCAAGGTAAATGATGTGCGGGCTTCCAAGCGTCTCAAGAACCACCCGGTCTGCCTCAGTAACGAAGGGCCCATATCCATCGAGATGGAAAAGACCTTGAATGCCATACCCAATGCCGAATCCCAGCAAGTCAAAGCCAATAAGGTATTGGAGATCAATATCCACAACCCGGTATTCAAGACTTTACAGGAGGCTTACAGCAGTGATCGTGAGAAATTCGACCTCTTCACCGGACTGCTGTACAATCAGGCCCTGCTGATCGAGGGACTGCCCCTGGAGGACCCGGTTGAGTTTACCAACAATATCTGTAAAATTATGATATAAGGTGTGATGGCAGCGGAATTCGGCGGTGATGGGGCGAAAGATCAGAAGCAGGCCCAGGGGCCGGACAACCGGGAGGTATGGACAATGGACTGGCATAAACTGATTCTCTATCGGGGTCTGTTGGATGACGAGGTCATCCGCAAGACGTCCCTTTTGCTGGATATGCTCAAAGAACCGGCGTCCGCTCCAACCACGGCCAGAGAAAGCCTCTATTACGACATCTACAGCCAGCTGATCCGTTTCTCGGAAGTGCAGCAGCTGCCCGGCGACATCTGGCACAACTATATGGTTGGGTTGCTGGCCCGGGATGAGAACCCCTTCACCCTGGCAGGGGAGAGGGGGGCGGGAATTCCGCCCGGCCTGTTCCAGCTGATTATCCGCGATATGGAGATCATCCGCTCGGCTTTTGCCCTGGACTGGTCGGCGGTAGCCCGTTCGGTGGGACTGGATGGTTTTTCGCTTTTAGGCAGTTTTCAACCCGGAATGGGGGCGCCCGGCTTTAGTGGGCACAACCTGCAGCAGTTGGGCACGTTTCTTGGCCTCGACGACGGGCCGATAATGATGGCCGGCCAACTGGCCGAATTTTACGATCGCCGGGGGTGCGGGCTGATGAACTGCTATCTGGCTTTCCGTTGGGAGCAGGGCTTGCAGGGGATAGCCAGCCATGACCCGGTCCGTCTTGAGGATCTGGTCGGTTACCAGTACCAGAAACTGATCATTACCGCCAACACCGAGGCCTTCCTGGAGGGGAAGACGGCCAACAACATACTCCTCTATGGTGACAAGGGGACCGGCAAATCCTCCACCGTCAAGGCCCTGCTGAATGAATATGGGGATAGGGGACTGCGGATGATCGAATTGCGCAAGAGCCAGTTGGAGCAGTTTCCGGCGGTGATCCGCTCCGTTTGCGACCGTGGCCTGCACTTCATCATATTTATAGACGATCTCTCTTTCGAGGACTTCGAGACCGAATATAAAAACATCAAAGCCAGTATCGAAGGGGGTCTGGAGGTAAGGCCCGCTAATGTGCTGCTCTATGTTACCTCCAATCGCCGCAACCTGATCAAAGAAAATTGGAGCGAACGGGTTGCCGACGATGTCCACGGATACGATTCCCGTCAGGAGAAGCTGTCATTGACTGATCGTTTCGGTATAACCGTGACCTTCCCGTCTCCGGACCAGGAGCATTTCCTGAGCATCGTAGAGACCCTGGCCCGCCGCCAGGGAGTGGAACTGGATAGCGAGGAACTGCGGCGCCGGGCCTTGCAATGGGAACGCAACTATCACGGCCGTTCAGGGCGCAGCGCGGTACAGTTCATCAATTCGCTGCATATCTCTTGAGACTAAGGAGTCGTAGGAGAAGGGGCCGAGACCACTGCAAAAGCGCCTGTTGTGTCATCCAGAGGAGCCGAAGGCGACGAAGGATCTCATCAAGAATGCCGTATAATCAGCCTGTATACATTTGCAAGACCCTTCGTTAACGCTCTGCATGACACACTTGCGATACGAACAGGCGCGAATGGAAGTGGGAATCTGACATGAATGGAACAGCCGGCCCCGGTCGGGATAGCTCCGGCGGGGAAAGGCAGCATTCACCGCTCACCGAAGTGGAGAGAAGCCTGATAACCAAATACCGCCGCCCGATATGGACCCAATTCACCCGGGCAGTCAGAGATTTCAGCCTAATCGAAGCCGGCGACCGGATCGCGGTGGCGGTGTCGGGAGGCAAGGACAGCATATTAATGGCCAAATTGCTGCAGGAGTTGCAGCGCCACGGCAATCGCCGTTTTGAGGTGTGTTTCATCGCCATGGACCCGGGCTTCCACCCCAGCGTTCGCCAGCTGTTGCTGGACAACTGCCGGTGGCTGGAGATTCCCGTGACCCGGTTCGAGTCGCATATATTTTCCATCGTTGATAAAGCGGCGCCCGAATACCCCTGCTACCTGTGCGCTCGCATGCGGCGGGGAGCTCTTTACGCCCGGGCCGAAACGTTGGGCTGCAACAAACTGGCTCTGGGGCACCATTTCGATGATGTGATCGAGACCACCCTCCTCAACCTGTTTTACACCGGCAGCGTCAAGACTATGCTGCCCAAGCTGAAGTCCGCCAATTTCCCGGGTTTGGAGCTGATCCGGCCCATGTATTTCGTCCCGGAAAAAGCCATCCGCAAGTTCACCGCCGAGCATGGCATCGAGGCGTTGGATTGCGCCTGCGTGGTGGCGGCGGAGAAAGTGGGCAATAAACGCTACCAGGTCAAGGAGACCATCGCCTACCTGAAGGAGCGCTATCCTCATGTGGAGCAGATGATAATGACAGCGCCCCAGAACATCAATATGGATTGTGTCCTGGGCTGGCAGAAGGACGGCCGCAAATATTCCTATCTTGATTTCTATGATGAAGATTGAAGCTTAACCGCACGATTCATGGTCATCGAGCTGTTGGGGGCGGCCGCTGAGCGTGCACTTTTGGACAACAGAGAAAAAAAGGGCCTTGGTAATCTGCAAAATTGGATGCAGAGGCCAAGGCTTTTTTGCGTTTTGGCTAGCGTGGCATGTTTTGGCCGTTGAAAATCTCCGTCATCTCCCGTTTGATCTGCTTCTTGATGCGGACTTTTTCGCGCGGTTTCAAATCCTGCTTGGCGGTGCCGAATAGGTATGTGTCCAGGTCGAACTCCTTGAGCAACATCTTGGTATGGAAAATGTTGTCCTGGTAAACGTTGACATCAACCATTTGGTATAGGTTGCGGGTTTTATTGGATATATAATTCTGAATGGAATTGATCTTGTGATCGATGAAGTACTTCTTGCCGTCCAGGTCCCGGGTAAAACCCCGCACCCGGTAATCGATGATGCAGATGTCGGGATTGAAGGCATGAAACAGGTAGTTCAAAGCCTTCAGCGGCGAGATATGTCCGCAGGTGGAGATATCTATATCGACCCGGAAGGTGCTCACCCCGCGGTCGGGATGGCTCTCCGGGTAGGTGTGCACGGTGAGGTGGCTTTTATCCAGATGAGCCAGGACCATCTCCGGCAGGGGGCCGGGAGATTCAGAGGACAGGTCGCTGCAGATCTCAGCCCGGGTCTCGTTCTCGGCGATCAGGATGGTGACGCTGGAACCTTGCGGGTCGTAGTCCTGTTTGGCGATGTTTAATATGGTGGCGCCGACAATGTTGGCCACCTTGGTCAGGATCTCGGTCAAACGGTCGGCGTTGTATTCTTCATCTACATACTCGATGTATTCCTGCCGGTGTTCCGGACTGGTAGCGTAGCACACATCGTAAAGGTTGAAACTCAGAGACTTGGTAAGATTGTTGAACCCGTAGAGTTTGAGTTTCTTCCTGAGTGGTTTAGGATCCATCCATCTACCTCCTTGCAGCCGGGTGGGTGCGATAAATTTTGAGTAATTATTATGGTATCATATTGCCCCCGGCAATGCATCCCAATGTATCAGCCCCGAGCGGGGGAAATGCCAGGGGATCCAGATGTTTCCCCCTGGGTGAAACGGGGAATAAATTGGTTCCAACATTGTATACAGGAGTGCTAAAATAGCATCAGGCGTGCCCGGTTCTTGGAGGTGAACCGGAATCCAAAAAAAGGAGGCAGAAGATTGAGAAAGGTAAACAAAAGGTTGGTAATCCTGATGGCGATGCTGATGATGGCATCGGTGCTGGCAGTAGGGTGCAGCAATAATACCGCCCAACAACCCGCACCGACAGCACCGACCACCATCAAAGTGGGGGTCTACGAGCCCCTGACCGGCACTAATGCGGCCGGCGGACAGATGACCCTGGAGGGCATCAAACTGGCTAACCAACTCTATCCCGAAGTGTTGGGCAAAAAGGTAGACCTGGTGGTAGTCGACAACAAGAGCGAGAAACAGGAGGCGGCCAACGCAGTAGCCCGTTTGGTCAGCCAGGATAAGGTCAACGTCATCATAGGCAGTTATGGAAGTTCGGTTTCCATGGCCGGCGGACCGGTAGCCAAAGACGCCAAGGTTCCGGTTA